>JBELAG010000569.1:0-2819 GCA_049509055.1 Solirubrobacteraceae bacterium | reverse complement strand
GCGCCCGCGGACTCGCGCGCCTCGGTGACCGCGTCGACCGCCACGTCGAGCAGGACTCGCTGATGCAGACCCGTGACGGTTCGCTGCACGCGATGGTGAACGCCGAGCCTCCGGTCCACAGCGCCGGCGAGGAGCTTGGTGCCGCCGAGGTCGACGCCGATCGTGCGCCGCGCTGGCATGTCGTCACTATATGCAGAGCTTGATGCCCGACGAACCCCGCTCCGGCTCGCGCCGGTCTTCCGCGCCCGATCGCCCCTACACGCTCTACACGGCGGACCCGACCGATCGCCGCGAGCCGCCTGAGCGGCCCTACACCGTGTACCGCTCGGCCCCCCGCGGCCTGCTGTCGCGCCTCCGCGGCGAGGACGACTCCACGCTTCACGACGACCCGCCCCGGCCGCCCGGCTCCCAGCGCCCCGGGCGCGCGTCGGACCGGCCGTGGTGGCGGCGCCGGCTCACCCCCCGGCGCGTGATCGCCTACCTGGTGGTCGCCGTCGTCGCCTGGTTGCTGCTGTCCTTCGTGCTGTTCATGGTCAGCGCGCAAGAGCAGGCCGGCAGCATCCCGGCCCCCGCCCAGGCCGAACTGACGTCCGGCCCGAACATGCTCACGTCGACCGACACGGTGCTGATCCTCGGCACCGACCAGCGCCCGCCGGGCTCCAAGGAGCCGGGAGCGTTCGCCGGCGGCATCCGCTCGGACACGATCATGCTGTGGCGGATCGGCGGAGGGGTGTCACGGCGCCTGTCGATCCCGCGCGACACCGAGGTCCCGATCCCGGGCTACGGCGTGACCAAGATCAACGCCGCCTACTCCTACGGCGGAGCGGCGCTGGCGATCAGGACGATCGAGAACCTCACCGGGGTGAAGATCAACCACCTGATCCTCGTCAACCTCGCCAACTTCCCGAAGTTCATCGACGCGATCGGCGGGGTGACCGTCACGACCGGCCGGATCTGCTCGACGATCAGCGGCGGCGTCAAGAACGGCGGCTTCTCGCTGTTCCTGGCGCCCGGAAGCCATCAACTCGACGGGATCCAGGCGCTCACCCTCGCGCGAACCCGCGAGAACAGCTGCAACGCGGCCAGCAACGATCTCACCCGCGAGGGCTACCAGCAGACGATCCTCAATGCGATCAAGTCCAAGCTGCTGTCCCCCTCGACGTTCTTCCGCCTGCCATGGGCGGCGTGGGCGGCGCCCCAGGCGATCAAGACCGACATGGGCGGCGTCACGCTGATGACGCTGTTCGCCGCCGCCGAGCTCGGCGGCTCCGCGCCGACGGCGATCCTCCAGGACAACCACCTGCCCCTCCCCGACGTCCAGTCGGCGGCCGGCCAGGCGGCGGTCCGTCGCGCGGTCAACCACCTGCTCAACGGCTGACCGCCCCTGTCGGCGCTACGCGGCCTCGGACTTCTTCGGGGCGGCGTCGGACTTCTGTGCGCCGTCGGAGGAGGCGCTTGACGAGGCGCTCTTGCTGTCCTTGGAGTCCTTGGACGCGCTCTCGCTCTTGCCCACGCCCTCCTTGGACTCCTTCATCTCGCGCGAGCGCTTCTTGGTCCCGTAGTCGGTGTTGTAGAAGCCCGAGCCCTTGAAGTGCACCGCGACCGGGTGAAACACCCGCTCCACCGGCGCGCCGCAGACCTCGCAGGAGGTGACCGGATCCGCGCTCATCCGCGCCATGACGTCGAAGTTGTGACCCTTGCGGCAACGGTACTCGTAGATCGGCATGACTTTCGGAAGTATAGCGAAGGGTCCTTGGCACTCTCAAGGCCAGAGTGCCAAAAAGACGGCCCGGCAGGCATCCGCTGCGGCGGCCCGGGTACCATGCCAATCCTCCGATGGCCACCGACACCGTCACCATGGACAAGATCGTCTCGCTGTGCAAGCGGCGAGGGTTCGTCTTCCAGAGCAGCGAGATCTACGGCGGGATCGGGTCCAGCTACGACTACGGCCACTACGGGGTCCTGCTCAAGAACAACGTCAAGAGCCAGTGGTGGCGGGCGATGCTGCAGGAGCGCGACGATGTCGTGGCGCTCGATTCCGCGATCATCCAGCATCCGACGACGTGGCTGGCCAGCGGCCATCTGGCGGGCTTCACCGACCCGCTCGTCGACTGCCGCACGTGCAAGCTGCGCTTCCGCGCCGACCACCTTGAGGTGTCGGCGTGCGGTCGCAAGCCCTCCAAGCACCCCGGCGAGACGCCCGACTGCGACCTCACCGACGCGCGCGACTTCAACCTGATGTTCGAGACGACGGTCGGGCCGGTCAAGGACGAGGGCGCGACCGTCTACCTGCGCCCCGAGACCGCCCAGGGCATCTTCCTCAACTTCAAGAACTACCTGCAGTTCTCCCGCAAGAAGCCGCCGTTCGGGATCGCCCAGGTGGGCAAGAGCTTCCGCAACGAGATCACCCCGGGCAATTTCATCTTCCGCACCCGCGAGTTCGAGCAGATGGAGATGGAGTTCTTCGTGCCGCCCGCCGACGCCGAGCGCTGGCACCTGCACTGGCTGACCGAGCGCCGCGAGTGGTACCTGCGGCTGGGAATCCGCTCCGACCACCTGCGCCTGCGCGCCCACGGCGCCGACGAGCTGTCGCACTACTCGAGCGCCACCAGCGACGTCGAGTACCTGTTCCCGATCGGCTGGCAGGAGCTCGAGGGCGTCGCCAACCGCGGCGACTTCGACCTCACCCAGCACGCCACGCACTCCGGGCAGAAGCTCGAGTACGTCGACACCGCCAGCGGCGAGCGCTACGTGCCGCACGTGATCGAGCCGGCGGCCGGCGCCGACCGGGCGACGCTCGCCTTTCTCGTCGACGCCTA
>JBELAG010000568.1:0-2822 GCA_049509055.1 Solirubrobacteraceae bacterium | reverse complement strand
GGGACTGATCGAGCGCTGCTACCTCGACTGGTATGTGCACGAGAGTCTCGCTGGCGGTGACTCGCTGGCGACTGATGCCGGCGAGATGTGCTCAGTCCACCTTCACGATCTCGCTCGCCGCGACCCGGCCGCGGCGCTCGGTGGCGCCCAGCGCAAACGAGCGACCAGGACGGACGAGCTGCAACAGCTGCTCGACAGCGTGGCCCAGCCGCCGCCCTCGCCCCGGCGCGGGCGCCGGACAGGGAGCGATGATCTCGACCGGGCACGCACGCGGCTGCTCGCTGCGCGGACCTGCCCGGCGTGCCATGCCTGCGCGGGCGTTGAGGCCAGTCAGCTGGAGCTCGTGTCGACCTCGCTCACGCTCGCCCCGGTGCGCGACTGCTACGAGCGCGGTCACGGGCTGTGCGTGCGCCACGCTCTGCGCGTCCCCGCGGACCGCGCAGCGCATGCCGTCAAGCGCCACGCCGACGCTCGTGTGCGGCTGCTCGCCTGGGAGGTCTCACAGGCCATCCGCAAGCAGGCGTGGGCCTACCGCCACGAGCCCGATGGGCCCGAGCACGATGCGTGGCTGCGGGCGCTGGTGCAGATCGACGGGCGGGTGCTGTGCGGTGGTCCGGCTCGCCGCGAACACGACGCTCATCGCTTGGACCGAGCGTGACGGGAGCGATCGGCGATCTCACCCTCGACGAGGTCGCGCTCCGCGCGCGGCGCATCCTCGATGAGGTGGAGCGCGCCGTGGTCGGCAAGCGCGACGCGCTCGAGCTGGCGGTGTGCGCGCTGCTCGCCGATGGGCATCTGCTGATCGAGGACTACCCGGGCCTGGCCAAGACGCTGCTGGCGCGGTCGCTGGCCACGGTGATCGGTGCTCGGTTCTCGCGTGTGCAGTTCACTCCGGATCTGATGCCCTCCGACGTGACGGGCTCGTCGATCTTCAACCAGCGCACGGGCGACTTCGAGTTTCGCCCGGGCCCGGTGTTCACCAACATCCTGTTGGGCGATGAGATCAACCGCGCCCCGCCCAAGACGCAGGCGGCGTTGCTGGAGGCGATGCAGGAGCGCCAGGTGACGATCGAGAATCGGACTCACCGGCTGGAGTCTCCGTTTCTGGTGCTGGCCACTCAGAACCCGATTGAGTACGAGGGCACGTATCCGTTGCCCGAGGCCCAGTTGGACCGGTTCCTGATCCGGATGCGGATCGGCTACCCGTCCCCGGACGCCGAATGGGCGATGCTGGACGGCCGCCTGCAACGGCGCCAGGACGAAACCGAGCTGGCGGCGGTGGTCGATCGCGACCAGCTGGTCGCGATGCAGCGCGCCGTCGAGCGCGTGCACGTCTCTGAGAGCGTCGGGCGCTACATCGTCGCGCTGGTCGCGTCGACCCGCCAGAGCGCCAGCGTCCAGGTGGGAGCCAGCCCGCGCGGAACCCTGGCGCTGATGACGCTGGGGCGCGCCCGGGCGGCGCTGGACGGCCGCGACTACCTCGTGCCCGACGACGTCAAGGCGGTGGCGGTGCCAGCGCTCGCCCACCGCCTCGCGCTGCGGCCAGAGCTCTGGGTCCAGCACGTCGGGGCCGAGGACGTCGTGCGAGAGTGCCTTGACGCGGTTCCCGTGCCGGTAACCAGCCGCGAGCACGATCGGTGACGCTCACGATCGCCATCCCTGGTCTTGCCGGGCTGGGACTGGATCACCTCATCCTGGATGTCAACGGGACGCTCACCAATCGCGGGGCTCTGCTGCCCGGCGTGCAGACCAGCATCAACGACCTGCGGGCGATGCTGTCGGTCCATCTCGTGTCGGCCGACACGTTCGGCACGCTGGAGTCGACCGCTCAACTTCTGCGGGCCAGCCCCGTCCGGGCGGCTTCGGGCGACGACAAGCTGACCTACCTCGATCAGCTCGGACGCCATCGATGTGCGGTGATCGGCAACGGCGCCAACGACGTGCAGGTGCTCGCGGCGTGCGCCCTGGGCTTCGCGGTGATCGGAGCGGAAGGAGCCAACTCGGCGGCGGTGGCGGCCGCCGACGTGGTGTGCACGTCGGTCCTGGATGCCCTCGGTCTCCTCTTGGAACCCAGAGCGCTGGCCGCGACGCTGCGCCCGTGACAGCACTGAGATGACGTTTCCCGCAGAGCGCTGGATCACATGCGCGCTGGATCACACGCATTGGGGCGCGCTCGGCGGTGCCGGCCTGTTACTGCGCTACGCCCCGGCGCGCGCCGAGCCGACCTACCTGCTCGGGCTGCGTGCACGTTCGGTGGACGAAGGCGCCACCTGGGGCATCCCGGGTGGCGCGATCAAGGAAGGCGAATCGCCCGAGGACGCAGCACGACGCGAGGCCATCGAGGAGACGGGCGTGCTACCCGCCTATCGCGTGACCGCAATCCAGCACCAGGATTGCGGCGGAGGCTGGATCTTTCACATCATCTGCGCCGACGTCGATCGAGAGTTCGACGTGTTCTGCGGACAGGAAACCGACGCCACCGGATGGTTCACATACGAGCAGATGCGCAACCTCACGCTGCACACCGGTCTCCGAGGCTGGTTGGATGCCCACGCCCCGCCCGACCCTGAGTAGCACCCCGGCGGAGGCGAGCCGCGGTCCGCGGGTCAAGCCCTCAGCTCTGCGGGCCGAGTGCTCGTTGCGCGACGTCGCGCACCATCAACAGCGCGTGAGTGGCGAGCTCTTCCAGCCAGGCTCGCCACCGCCCGACACCGTCGATCGCGAGCAGGCTGCGCAGCGCCTCGGCCGCGAGGAAGGGATCGCGGTCGGCGGTCACCGCGTCGCGCAAAGCAGGCGAGGCCTCGCGGCACCCCAGAGATCCC
>JBELAG010000567.1:0-2830 GCA_049509055.1 Solirubrobacteraceae bacterium | reverse complement strand
TGTAGGTGAGCATCAGGTAGTCGGCGGCCGCTGGCGCGGTTCCGGTCATCTTCATCAGCTCGCGTTGCAGGTCGCGGGCCCGATGACGAGGCGAGAGGCCCAGCAGCGCTGCGAACTTGGCGGATCCTGGGCGTCCGTCAGCCCAGTGGAAGCTGACGCTGTCCAGTGATTCAGATCGGGGCTCGTTGGCGTCGATCGCGAACACAAAGGGCAGCTCGATCGACGCCAGCGCGACCGCCGCGCCGGCATGGAAGAACGGCTTCCATTCGCTCACCTCCTTGCCGCCGACCCGGCCGGTCCCCGGCGTGGCATGAAATGCTGCCGCGACGAACGGGCGCTGGCCCCCGCCGATGTGCGCGAGCAGCGTGCGGGCCGAGAACCGCGCCGCGAGCTCCTCGGGGAGCTGTTCGTAGCCCTTGGGTACCGACTCATCGATCGCCGCGGTGATGGTGACGGGCGCAAACGCTGCGGCGGCCACCCGCCACGCCCGCTCGATTCGCAGCGGTGACCGGAGGGCGATCGCGCATCCATCGCCGCGTCGACCGCGCACATGTGGTTCGACATCGAGCGAATACGCGCCGCTCAACCCGGCAGCGCGACAGACCACGGCGAGCCATCCGGGGCGCGCCTCCTGGAGCAGGACCACATCGGGCTGGTGCGATGCGATCAGATCCGCGAGATCCTGGATCTGAGAGCCGCCCGGACCGAAAAACGCCCGCAGGTTCAAAGACACGACTCGCATCGCCCAGGACGCTACTCGTTACGCCCAGCTCAGCGGTCGACCTCAGCGACGACAAAGCTCCGTGCACCGGCGGCGACCAGCGGGCGCTCAGAGAATGACCTGATCCGTCGCGCCTCAACTCCGAGTGGGTCTCGACGATCAGTTGTGTAAACGGCCCCGGGGCCCTTCCTTCGGGGCGGCGGGTTACTTCGGTAGCGCTGTGGCGGTGGGGTGCAGCTCGACGCCGCTCTTGTGCACGAGCCCGTCGTCCTGGAGGCGACGGGCGACGGCGTACAGGCTGGTCGCGTCCTTGAGACCGAACTGCGTGGCCGCCTGGGTCAGCGTGATCCCAGGCTGAGCGACGACCAGGGCCAGGAGCTGGTCACGGCGACCTCCCGGGCGGGTCCGAGGCGCGTCGGAGCTCGTGCGGGGCGTCGAGGCGGGCGTGGGCTTGGCGGGCGTTCGAGTGCGCGCCTTCGTCGGGGTCGTGGCCTGCGGTCCGCGCGCGGCACGGGCCGTGGAGGTCGGTGCGGCGGTGACGCGCTGTCGCTTGGCGGTCGCTGCGGGTCGTGAGGTCGGCTTGGTGCTCGCCGTCGCGCTGTCCTCGTCAAGGCCCAGGACGCCGCCCAGACCGCGGAGAAGCGATGTGATATGGGCGTTGTCGATGACCTGTTCGAGCTCGCGCAGCGTGCGAGCGAGAATCTCTTTGACCTGTGCGGCGGTGTCCGGCAAGGCGGGTTCCTTTGTCTCGGGTCAGCGCCCGCAGAGGCTACACCGCGTACGTGACATCTCTACCGAGCGTCGTGCTCGTCTGGCTGCGTCGGTGGCTATCGCGAAACGCGTCGCCATCGATGGCGACGACGTGAGGCGGGCGGATCCGGGACGTCTGCCTCCTGCAGGCGCAGGCCGATCTGCCGGCCGTCCTCCTCGACCCGCTCGATCACGTATCCGTTGAGCTCGAGCTCGCCGATGACGACGGCGGGGAAGTCAATCCCGCCGGCGCGCAACTGGTCAAGCGTGACCGGCTGGTTGCCCGCGCTCCGCAGTCGCGCGAGCATGCGCAGCTGTTGGGTTTCAGTCGTTGACGCCATCGGTAAGGGATGCCTCCGCCCCATTTCGCCTGGGGCCGGTACAAGGGCTGGTTGGTCGACGGTAGACGATCGAGCCGTGCCAGCGATCGCGGGTGGGCGCCGCTGCCCTATCCCGCCAGCGGCCGGGTTCCTGTGGCGATCCGATCCATCGTCATGTCAGGGTCGTCGCGCATCGCGATCGCGGCGGCGAGCTTGTCGGGGATGGCCTCGGAGGAGGCGGCCCGCCGCGCGACACGTCGCTGTCCGTCCAACAACGCCGCTGTGCCGGGGCGGCGACTAGCCCACGACCCTCCTCCGCGCGAGAAGGTCTCTTATGACGTCTTGCCTGGGATTTGATGTTTTGGTTGCGATGCTGTCGCTTCTCGGTAGTCGAGATTCGAGGCGATTCAAGCCCCCCTCCAGACGATCGGATCGACCGACGAGCTAGTCGGACACCCAGAGGTCGCCAACGAGCAACTTGCCCGAGCCCGATGGCTATCTGTGTGCCAAGATCTGGCGGAACCACAGCACTGCCGCCTCGCCATCCTTGCGGGTTACGTCGTCGACCGTTCTGCTGTGGCGAAGGCGATTGCGCAGCTCAGCAAGCTGCGCGAAGCGGACGTTGAGGATCTCCTTGCTGCCGAAGCGCTCTTCGAACTGTGGCCAGAGGAGCTTGGAGGTGAACACGTCCTGCAGCTCGCGGAGGTCGCAATACTCAAGCTTGTCTGGCAGTGACTCGTGGTGTCGGTTTCCCATGCCCGGGTTCCGCCGACGGGCGCTCGCGATCCGCTCGGTGATCTTGGCGCTTACGTGAGACGGCAGCGCGTCCGGTTCGTCGGCCAAGGTGTGGGCGATGATTCGGCGGAGCTCCAGCTCTACGCCCTCGACCTCGACATCAAGTGACGTGCGCTCAGGCGATCGGATGACGGTGGTCGCGGACTTCCCTGTGGCGCAGGCAAGCGCTGCCTGCAGGGTCCGGCGGCGCAGGTCGAGGAATGCGTCGAAGTCGTCTGTGTAGAGAGGGCTCTCCGGCCCCGCC
>JBELAG010000566.1:0-2851 GCA_049509055.1 Solirubrobacteraceae bacterium | reverse complement strand
CGCCGAACAGCCCGACGAACCGCGCCACGATCCGGATCGGTGGCGACCCGGGTCGTGGCGCGCAGTGCGGCCCGGCCCGCTGAGCCGGTCAGCGTGTGTAGGTGCCGGTGAGCTTGACGTCGAATATGCCAGTATTGACGTCAAGGGTCCCCATTTCGGCAAACTTGCACTTCTGATCTTTGAAGGCGCCGGTTCCGCCGGCGATGCAGCGCCCGCTCCCGGTGAGCACGGCGATGCCGCTCGCGTTCGCCACGCCGATTGTGTAGGTCGTCTCGATGGGGTTAACACCGTCGGCGAAGTAGTTGACGCCGGTGGTATGGCCGGTCAGGGGGAGCGTATCGGCGCTGTTGGAGCCCTGATTCCAGCCAGCCCCGGTGCTGTCAGCCGAGGTAGTGATCTTGTACGCGTTCTCGAAGGATGTGCCGTTCGACACGATGTCATCGCCCAAGACTGTCCCAGTGAACGCTCGCGGCGTCGACCCTGGTGGTGTCGCTGCCGCGGAGGCCGAGACCCCGGTCGTGATCAGGAGTCCGAGCGTTCCGACTGCTGCAACTGTCGCCCTACGCATGAAGCCCTCCCGGTTGAGTAGACCTTTGCATCCGCCGCTGACATGCACGCGAAGCGATGCTGTCCTCACGACGCACTCTCGGGGGCCGGCACCGTGTGCGGCAGCCGCCGAGAGCGTCGGTGCGTTGCCGGCTGACCGTATTGACGCGGCGTGTCGGTCGGCTGGGGGTGCTGACCTGTCGCGAAGTTGCCTCGGACCCGCTCGGCAGTTGGACGCGTGCGCAGCCCGGTGGCGAAGTCGCCGGTGGTGAGCGACAGCGTCGTGCTCGTCATGCCGGTCGCGAAATCGCCGCGCACGCCCGCATCTGACGCCACGGTCCTGAGGCCGGCGGCGAAGTCACCCTCGGAGTGGTTGCTCGGGCGGTGCGTGACACGTGTGCCGCTGTTGGCAGCCAGGTCGTACGGCCACGACGACGAGAGTGCATCGATGCCGGCTACGCTTGTGATCGGGCGTGATTGCTTGCTGGCAAGCTCGAACATGTACCTTCCCCCTTTTGCTGGCCGGCGTGTGTGTGCCGGCGCTTGTTGTGATCGAGGCTTAGTCGCCTCGGGAAGGGATTCTGGGTGGCCGCGCGATGGCGCACAACGTCCCGGAGGGATAGTATGTACTGCTCGATGGGGAGGTTCGCGCGACGGTCGTGACCCCGGGGGGGCAAGACATGCTAGGCGAGACACTGCGAGATGATCTGCCCCCAGGCCCCGAGGGGCCCGGTGCCGACGAGGGCGGCAACCCGCCGGCCAGGTTGGAGGATCCCAGAGCGGTCCTGGACACGCTGCCGGCGGTGATCGGCTATTACGGCGTCGACCTGCGCAACCGGCTCGCCAACCGTGCCTACGTGGAGTTCTTCGGGCTCACGCCCGACGAGATCCACGGCCGGCACATCAGCGAGGTGATCGGACCCCAGCTCTACGGGCTTAACCGCTTGCACATCGAGCGAGCCCTCACCGGCGAGCCGCAGCTGTTTGATCGCACGATCATCGACCACACCGGCGAACCGCGCCACATGCAGGTGTCCTACGTCCCCGACATCAAAGACGGCACGGTGCGCGGCTTTGCGGTGCATCTGACCGACATCACCGCCCGGCGGACTGCCGAGCAAGCGCTCGCGGCAACGGAAGCCAGATTCCGGGGCCTTTTGGAATCCGCTCCCGACGCGATGGTGATCATCAACGCCGACGCCGGCGGCGAGATCGTGCTCGTCAACGCCCAGGCCGAGCGGCTGTTTGGCTATACCCGCGAGGAGCTGCTGGGCAAGGGCATGGACGTGCTCATGCCCGAGCGGTTTCGCGATCGCCACCAGCAGCATCGCGCCGGCTACGCCGCCGACGCGCGCGCCCGAGCGATGGGCGTCGGGCTCCAGCTGCGGGCACGGCGCAAAGACGGAACCGAGTTCCCGGTCGAGGTCTCGCTCGGCCCGCTGCAGGCCGCCGACGGACTCCTGCTGTCAAGCGCGATCCGCGACATCACCGATCGCCAGCGCATCGAAGACGAGCTCCGCCACAGCCGCGAGCAGCTTGCCGAGGCCGAGCGCGTCGCGCGGATCGGAAGCCTGGAATGGGACCTCACCACCGACCACACCACCTGGTCGGACGGACTGCTCGCGATCCACGGCCTCACCCCCGACCAATTTGACCCAGGCGCCGCAGCAGCCGAGCAACACGTCTACCCCGACGACCAAGAGCGCGTGCGCGACACCTTGGCGCGCGCGATCGCCGACCGATCCTGGTTCACCCTGGAATACCGCGCGATGCGGGCCGACGGACGCGTCCGCACCCTGCACAGCCACGGAGAGATCGTCGTCGACCCCGCCGGCGAGCCGATCCGGGTCGTCGCGATCGTTCAAGACATCACCGACGCCAAACTCGCTCAGGAAGCGCTGCAAACCACCTCAGCCGAGCTCGAGCGCCGCGCCACCGAACTCCAACAGCTCGCCGCCAACGTCGCCAGCCCGCCACCGTCCATGCCCCACGCGCCGCTGACCGCCCGACAGCTGGAGATTCTGCGACTGATCGCCCAAGGCCAGACCAGCGCCGCCATCGCGCAGCGACTGTTCGTGACCGAGGGCACGATCAAATGGCACGTCAAACAGATCCTTGCCAAGACCAACTCCGCCAACCGCGCCGAAGCCATCGCCCGCGTCCTCGGCACACCGCAATAGATAGTCGCTGCCGCGAATCAAGATCCTGGCCGATTCAGCGAGGACCGCGGCCGCGGCTTACGCGGCAGTCCCGAGGTCACGCGCTGACGCTGCATGGGTATCGCCCCGATTCTGTACGCCTCCAC
>JBELAG010000565.1:0-2851 GCA_049509055.1 Solirubrobacteraceae bacterium | reverse complement strand
GGACTGATGACGGTGGGGGAGAGGTTGCAGCGGCTCTCGGGCGCCGCGGCCCGGCGGCCGGCCCTGACGCTCGCGGTCGTGCTCGTGCTGGCCCTCGCCGGGGGCGCCGCGGCGCTGGGGCTGCGACCGGCGGCCGGGGCCGACACCTTCGTCAGCCGCTCCTCGCCGGCCTATCGGGCGACGGCCGACGACGAGCGCCGGTTCGGCGACGACGCGGTCATCGTCCTCGTCCACGAGCCGCTGTCGCGCCTGGTGCGGGGCGCCGACCTGGCGACGCTCACCCGGCTGGAGGCCTGCCTGGCCGGTCAATACGTGGTGCGCAGCGCCCGCCTGCGCGCGTATGTCCCGGCCGCCCACGCCCCGTATGGCGGGTGGGCCGGCCCGTGCGGCAAGCTGATGCGCCACCGCCCGGCACAGGTGGTGTACGGCCCGGGGACGTTCCTCAACCGCGCGGTGGCCGCCGTCAACACGCAGATCGCCACGGCGCTGGCGGGCGCGGCGAGCGCGACCCGGACCGCCGAGGCGACCGCCTACGCGCTGGCGATCGGGCGCGGGCTGAGCCGCGCGGCGGCGCTCACCGAGGCCCGCGACGCCGGACAGCTGGAGTCCGGGCGGCAGTTGCAGGCGCTCGAGCAGCTGTATGTCAGCTCGGGGATCAACGGCACCCCGTCGATCGACAACCCGCAGTTCATCTCCCAGATCGTGTTCGACCGGGCGGGCGGGGCCGACCAGCCCAAGTCCCGCTTCGCCTACCTGTTCCCCAACGCCGGCTCGGCGATCATCCAGGTGCGGCTGCGATCGGCGCTCTCCGACGCCCAGCAGGCTCAGGCGATCGCCTGGATCCGGGAGGCGGTGAGGCTGCCGGCGTTCCGCTCGCCGGGCGGCGCCACCTACACGGTCACCGGGCTGCCGGTCGTCGTCGACGACCTCGCCGGTGAGATCACCGGCGCGATCGCCGGGCTCCTGATCGCCGCGCTGGCGGTGATGGCGATCGCGCTGCTGATCGTCTTCAGGACGCGGCTGCGCCTGCTGCCGTTGGCCGTCGCGGTGGCCGCGGCCGGCATCACCTTCGGGCTGCCGGCGCTCGCCGGCGCGACGCTGACGATGGCCTCGATCGCCGTGCTGCCGATCGTGATCGGGCTCGGGGTCGACTATGGGATCCAGTTCCAGGCGCGGACGCAGGAGGCCGCGGCGTCGGCGGGCGGCCGGCTGACGGCGCCCGAGGCGGTGGCCGTCGCCGCCCGGCGCGCGGTTCCGACGATCGCCACCGCCGCGCTGGCCACCGCCACCGGCTTCCTCGTCCTGCTCCTGTCCCCGGTGCCGATGGTCCGCGGCTTCGGCCTGCTGCTCGTCGCCGGGATCGCGGTCGCGCTGCTGTGCTCGCTGACCGCCGGCTCGGCGGCGCTCGTGCTCGCCGACCGCCGGCCGGGCCGGGCGCGGGGCGCGCTCGGCGCCTCGGTCCGCGGCGCCGGGGAGATCGTCGCGCCGGGCCTGCGCCGGGCGGCGCAGATCGTCGCGCCGGGGCTGCGCGGGGCGGCGGAGATCGTCGGGCGGGGGCTGCGGGGGGCGGCCGGGATCGCCGCCGCCTCGCTGCGCGGCGCGGCCGAGCTGATCCCGGGCGGCGGCCGGCTGGAGCGTCCGGCGCGTCCCGCCGGCGCGCTGGACCGGATGCTCGCCGCGGTCACGCGCCACCCCGGACGGGTCCTGGCGCTCGCGGCGGTCCTGGCGGTGGCCGGCTGGATCGCCGACACCCAGCTGACCGTCCAGTCCGACGTCACCAAGCTCGTCCCGTCGACGATGCCGGCGCTGCGGGACCTTCGCCGTCTGGAGCGCGTCACCGGCGTCTCGGGCGAGATCGACGTCACCGTGCGGGGGTCCGACGTCGCCACCCCGCGGACGGTGAGCTGGATGACCGCCTACGAGTCCGCGCTGCTCGGCCACTACGGCTACGTCGAGCAGCGCGGATGCGCGCACGCCACCCTGTGCCCCGCCCTGTCGCTGCCCGACCTGTTCGCGACGCAGAGCGGGGCGTTGCCCGCCGGCGACGGCACGGCTCTCGGCCAGGCGCAGATCACCGCACTGCTGCGCGCCGTGCCGGCGTACTTCTCCCAGGCGGTGATCACCCCCGACCATCGTGAGGCCACGCTGGCGTTCGGGATCCGCCTGATGCCGCTGGCCCGCCAGCAGGTGGTGATCGACTACATGCGCTCCCACCTGCATCCGCCGCCGGGGGTCAGGGCCGCCCTGGCGGGGCTGCCGGTCCTCGCCGCGCAGGCCAACGCCGCGCTGTCCTCCGCGCCGCGGCGCCTGCTGACGCTGCTCGCCGGCCTGCTCGCGGTCGGCCTGATGCTCGCGCTCGTGCTGCGCCGGCCGGGCCGGGTCCTCGCACCGATGATCCCGATCGTGCTGGCGACCGGATGGTCATCGCTGGTCGTGTTCCTGATCGGGATCCCGCTCAACCCGATGTCGGCCACCCTCGGCACGCTGGTGATCGCGATCTCGACCGAGTTCAGCGTGCTGCTCTCCGAGCGCTGCGCCCAGGAGCGGGCGGCCGGTCACGACCCCGCGGAGGCGCTGGCGCGCACCTACCGCTCCACCGGGGCGGCGGTGCTGGCCTCGGGGATCACCGCGATCGCCGGCTTCGGCGTGCTGGTCTTCTCCGACATCACGATGCTGCGCGACTTCGGATTCGTCACGCTCGTCGATCTCACCGTCTCGCTGGGCGGGGTGATGGTGATCCTGCCGGCGGTGCTGGCCCTGGGGGAGCGCGGGGATGCGCGGGCGCGCGCGGCGGGGCCGTGGCGCGCCGCGAGCGCGGCGATCGGTCGGGTCAGGCGCGGGCCCCGGGTGG
>JBELAG010000564.1:0-2864 GCA_049509055.1 Solirubrobacteraceae bacterium | reverse complement strand
CGGAGCCTGGTGCTGCGGGGTGAGGCCGGGATCGGGAAGACGGTGCTGCTGGAGTATGTGATCGCGTCGGCATCGGACATGACCGTTTTGCGCGCGATCGGCGTGGAGTCCGATATGGAGCTGGCCTACGCCGGCCTGCATCAGTTGTGCGCGCCGCTGCTTGACCGGCTCGGACGGTTGCCGGGACCGCAGCAGCAGGCGCTTGAGATCGTGTTCGGGCTGAGCACCGGGTACCCCCGGATCGGTTCCTCGTCGGGCTGGGGGTCTTGAGTTTGCTGTCGGAGGTGGCGGATGAGCGGCCGGCGGTGTGTGTCGTCGATGATGCGCAGTGGCTGGATCAGGCCTCCGCGCTGACGTTGGCGTTTGACGCTCGGCGGCTGTTGGCGGAGCCGGTTGGGATCGTGTTTGCCGCGCGTGAGCCGGGGAGGAGCTTCGGTATTTCTCTGAGTTGGAGGTGCTTGGCTTGCGTAATGGTGATGCCCGGGCGCTGCTGGGCTCGGGCGTGCGGTTCATCCTGGATGCACCGGTGCGCGACCGGATCATCGCGGAGATGCGGGGCAATCCGTTGGCGTTGATCGAACTCCCGCGCGGGTTGACCGCGACGCAGCTGGCCGGTGGCTTCGGCCTCCTGGGGGCTCACGCGCTGACGGGACGGATCGAGCAGAGCTTCGTGGCACGACTGAAGGACCTCGCTCGCTCTCCTCTCCGACCGGGATCGACGAACCCGCTCTCACGAGCCCAACAGTGCAGCGTGCCGTTCCGGACTCGAAGTTTCGTCCACGCAGCCACATGAGAGGACCCCGGACGGCGCCCGTGAGCGTTAGACCACTACACCCGACTTGACTGGCCACGGAGCCCGGCGACCGGCTCCGACTCGAAAGCCAGGGCACCGGGCCAGGGTATTCACGGGCGCGACCGGCGGAGCGATTCTGGGATCTTGATGCCATCACCAAGCCGGTCAAGAGAAGGCCGGAGGCATGTAGTCCGAATTGCACGTATGTGGCGAGCTATGTCGTAGTCGCACTTCAATCTAAGCGCGCGTGCAGAAATGGCGAAAGAAGATTGGCCGATGATCAAGCTTGTGTACACAATGCGCCATCGTGACGGGACGACGCGCGAGGAGTCCCAACAGTATTGGCGTGAGCACCACGCGCTGCTGGTCCAGAGTCACGCTGAGACTCTTCAGATTCGCCGATACGTGCAGGTGCACGCGCGTGACACCGGTCTGGACGAGGCCGTGGCCGCGGCCCGTGGCAGCGAACCCCGCGTCTACGACGGCGTTGCCGAACTTTGGTGGGACAGTGTTGGCCAGCGTTGCGGCGTTTTCAAACGACGCCGGCGTGGCTGCCGGGAACGAACTCGTCGAAGACGAGCCACGTTTCATGAACCTGCCGCGCTCGCCCCTCTGGTTCGGGGTCGGGCACGTCGTCATCGCCTGAGCCGATAACGGCTGTCAGTTTCCCCAACCACGGAGGTCAGCATGACCGATACCGACCTGACCAATCAAATTTCGGCGGAGTCGCGCTCGGCTGCGAAGAAGATCGTCTTAGCCCACTTCATCGTCTCGAACGATGTCGAGCGCTCGTGCCGGTTCTACACCGAAGTGCTAGGCGGCAGAGTGGCCTTCTCCGGCCCGGGAGGGCTGACCTATGTCGCACTGTCCAACAGCTGGATCATCATCAATGGCGGCGGTGGGCCGACTGACGACAAGCCTGCGGTCACCCTGGAGACGCCACCCGATCCTGACCGGGTCAGCAGCTTCCTCAACATTCGCGTGAGAAATGTTGAGGCTGTGTACGCGGAATGGAGTGCCAGGGGCGCTCACTTTCTGACCCCCCCGAAACATCACCAGTACGAGATCCGCTGCTACATCCGCGATCCCGACGGCCATCTGATCGAAGTAGGACAAACCACGGACCCAGAAGGCGACTGGTCGCCCGCTCACTGGCCGTCGAGTAAGTCCGGCGGGGGGACCGCTGAGCTCCCGCCGGGCCTAGAGGGAACTGTGCTGACCCGCTTCATCGTCTCCGACGATGTCGGGCGCTCTCGGCGCTTCTACACTGAAGTACTTGGCGGCACGGCCGTCTTCTCCGGAGAGCCGACGAATATTGCTCTGTCCAATGGTTTCATCGTCATCAACTCGGGCGGTGGACCGACTGACGACAAGCCTGCGGTCACCCTCGAGACGCCACGCGATCCCGACCGGGTCAGCAGCTTCCTCAATATCCGGGTCAAGGACATCGAGGCCGTGCACGCCGAATGGAGCGCCCGGGGTGCGAATTTCCTGACGCGGCCGAAGCAGCACCAGTACGAGATCCGTTGCTACATCCGCGACCCCGACGGTCATCTGATCGAAGTGGGGCAAACCACCGACCCAGACGGCGACTGGATCCCCGCTCACTGGCCATCGAGTACGCCCGCCGAGGAGTCCGAGTGAATGCCGAGATCACCAGCGAAAGCCCTCACATCGACGGCAGCCAGTCCTGCTGTGGAGTGGTTGGTCCGGTGACTCTTCTTGTCCCCAGATTCGCTCGAAAGCTCCGAACGCTGCCGCTATTGTTTCGAGCGCCCGGAGCGCCGCCGCTTGGTGTGCGCGCAGCGCCAGCCTAAGGCGTGGCGGCTGCACGAAAGGGGCTCGATAGCGGTGAGATCACCATGGTGGTGCGGATCTCCGAGGGGCGCGTCAAGGCGCTGCTCGAGAACGAGCGGATCGGGCGCGAGATCGACGCGCTGCGCTGCGACCGTGGGCCGGTCGGCCGGCTGGCCGCGCGCTTTGAGCGCTGGCGCGACCGCGACCCCGGGCACAACACGTGGTCGGAGCTCGCGCCGCGCGCCGGCTACAGATGTTTGCATGCCACGCAACT
>JBELAG010000563.1:0-2893 GCA_049509055.1 Solirubrobacteraceae bacterium | reverse complement strand
ACCGATCGATGCGCCAGCTGCCCTCACCGTTGACCGCGGCTGAGCGCGGCCGCTACGGCTACCGCTACTCGGTCCGGCAGATCGAGCTGTCTGACACGCGCGTGTTCGACCGCCCGGCGGCGGGGCGTGCATGGTTTGAGCAGACGATCCGCGACCAGCTCGACATCGGCCGCCCCGACAAGGTCCAGATCGTGTTCGGCCGCAAGATCACCAAAACGACTCCCGGCCGGTTTCAGACGAGGTCATCACCAAAGGCGTCGAGCCTGTGATCCAAGCGCACTACAAGCACAGCAAGGTCAAGCAGTATTTCAAGGAAGGCCGCGCGCTACGGACCGAGACGACCGTCAACGATCCCTACGACTTCGCTGTCAAGCGCACCCTGACCGCCGAGACCTGGCAGCAACTGCGCTCGATCGGCGATGACATCAACGACCGCCTGCTTGACGCCCAGCTTCAGGCGTGCTCCTGCGCGCCAGACCCCAGCACGCTGACGCGTCTGGTGTCGCCGTCTGTCGAGGACGGCCTACCCGCGCCCGCCCTGCACTTCGCAGACCCCCGGGTGATGGCGCTGCTCGCGTGCCTGTGCTCCTTCCAGCATCTGTTCGCGGGCCTGACCAACCGCACCCTACGCCCCCAGATCGCCGAACTGATCGCCGGCTACACCACGGGCCAGATGACCTATGACCTGCGACGCCTCAGACGCAAAGGCCTGATCCGCCGGCTCCCGAAAAGCCAGCGCTATGAGCTGACCCCGTTCGGCCGGCGGATCGCCGTCTTCTTCACGAAGACCTACGTGCGGATCGTCAACCCCACCCTCGCCGAACTCGACCCACAACTACCCGAGGAGATCGCCAACCACAGTCCGATCGCCCGCGCATGGCGGGCCTACGAGCACGCGCTCGACGACAAGATCAAACAGGCCGCTATCGCGGCCTGAACAAGATGACAGCCCCGTGCAGGATTCAACGATCTAGCGGAGCTACACCGGTTTTCGGGACTTCGCCCGAAACCGGAGGCCCCTACGGGGCAGATCCAGTCGCGGCCCCGGCCGAGCCTACAGTCCCGCGGATGACCGACCTGTTCACCGAGCGGTGCGGCGATCTGCTGACGGGCAGCTATGACTGCGTCGACCGGATCGTCCTGAACGCGTACTACCCGATGGGGCACGGACCGGGCGGCTTCCGGGTGTGGTGGCGTCGTTGGCACGACGACAGCGACGAGCAGCTGGACAACGCGCATCTGATGCGCCTCGCCGGCCGATTCGCCCGTCGCGTGCGCGCGTCCGCACAGGCGCACGGAATCCCAGTGATCGATTGCAGCGCGGGTGATCGCAAGCATCGCATCGCCGAGGCGTATCTGGCCGAGCACCCGGAGCTACGCACGGGCGTGTTCCTGGTCCTCGTCTCGCGTTCCCCGGCGCTGGTGTGGAAGGTCGACCGGACCGCGAAGGGCGTGATCCACCACCTGGAAAAGACCCGCCAGTTCGTCAACCACTACTCGTTTCACATCATCGACCCGACGTGGGGGCACGTCACGATCAAAATCAGCGGCCACCCGCCATTCGGCGCGCAGGTGATGCTCAACGGCCACGAGTACGTCGCGGCCGCCGCCAGAGCAGCCGGCATCGGCTTCACGAAGGAGGGCAACTGCTTCACACAGACCGGCGACCCCGAGCGCCTCGCTCAGCTCGCAGACACCTTGTCCCAACCCGGGACGATAGGGCGACTGAGCCAGGTCATCGACCGGTGGATCTACAGCGCGTGCCTGTGCTACGGGCTGGGCAGCGACGAGCAGCAGCAGAGCGGCTTTCGCTACGACTACTCGATCTACCAGGTCGAGTACAGCCGCAACCTCGTGTTCGCCTCCGGCGCGGTGATGGACCGCTTGTTCAACACGATGATCGACCGCACCCGCTCGCGGCTGGATGTGCCGAAGGTCCGCACGCTATTCGGCAGCAAAGGCCGACCGCACCGCAAACCCGGCCAGGAACTGTCAGACCGCCAGGCAGTCGTGTTCGAGAAACCCAGGTGGAACCTCACGATCTTCAAGGTCAACTTCGGATACTTGACGCTCAAGGCGTACACCAAAGGCGAACGCGTCCTGCGCTTCGAGGCGATCGCGCATCACACCAAACAGCTCGGCTGCGGCCGCAGACTCGACAAATTCCCGCAGATCACCAACCGGCTGAACGGCATGGTCGACCGCTTCACCAGCATGCTCGACTGCGTCGAGATCGGGTTCCTGCCCGACGGGATCCTCGACCAGCTCCCCACACCCTCCACGCTCGGCGCGATCCGCACCGGCGGTATCGATCTCAACATCCCGCGGATTCGTGCAGCACTCGCCGCCGCACAAGCACTGGCCGTCGCTCCGCAAGGATTCACCGTCGCCCAGTTCACCGCCCAAGTCCACGCGATGACCGGACAGAACCCCGAGGACTACAGCGTCCGCCAAGGCGCCTACGACCTGCGCAAACTCCGCGGCAAACAGCTCGTCCTCAAACCCGGCCGCACCCGCCGCTACCACGTGCCCGAACTCGCCGCGCGCACAATCGCCGCCATGCTCACCCTCCGCGAGAAGGTCATCGCCCCGCTCCTCGCCGGCATCCGGACACCACGACAGGGCCGTCCACCCAAGACCTGGACAGCCATCGACCGCGACTACGAAACCCTCCGCCGCGACCTGCAATCCCTCTTCAACGACCTCGGCATCTCAACCAAAGCAACCGAGGCGTGATCGACAACAAATTGTCGATCGCGCTCCGCAACGCTCTAGGCGCACACGCCGGTGCGGCGTTTAGCCTGCCCCGGGTCGGATCCGAGCTCCGCGAGGTAGGGGTCGGGGACTCGGGGTCGAACCTCCACCTGACGGACGCCGCCGTCCGCGAGCCCCC
>JBELAG010000562.1:0-2899 GCA_049509055.1 Solirubrobacteraceae bacterium | reverse complement strand
CCCGGGTAATTCCCGCCCGCCGCCATGTCCGATCAACGCCACCCGATGCCCGAGGGCGCGTACCGCGAACAGCCGCCGCTTCACCCCTATGTCCGACGCCGCACCGAGCGCCGAGAATGTGATCGCCGTCTGCTTCCAAGCGCACGCCAACGCGATACGAGGCGCTGACGGTGCTCACAGACCTCGACGCCCAGCATCAGCTGCGCGCGTTACGCCCTCGCCTCGGCGTGGGCGGTTTGCCAGGAGCCGAACTCGTCGCGCAGGGGTCCCTTGGAGATCTTCCCGGTCGGCGTCTTGGGGAGCTCTGCGCGGAGCACGATCTGCTTGGGGAGCTTGTACTTGGCCAGGCGTTCGGCGGCGAAGACGGCGAGCTCGTCAGCGCCGACCGATGCGGCGTCGCGCGCGACGACGACGGCGAGGACCTCTTCGCCGCGGACGGGATCGGGGATGCCGATCACGGCGCACTCGAGCACCGCAGCGTGCCCGTAGAGGACCTCCTCGATCTCGCGCGGGTAGATGTTCTCGCCGCTGCGGATGATCATGTCCTTGGTGCGGTCGACGATATAGAAGTAGCCGTCGTCATCCATGTAGCCGATGTCGCCCGAGTGCAGCCAGCCGTCGGTGATCGTCTCGGCGGTCGCGTCGGGGTTGTGCAGGTAGCCCATCATCACGTTCGGGCCCTTGATCACGATCTCGCCGTAACCGCCGGGCGGCTGGGACTCGCCGGTCTCCTGGTCGATGATCTTCATCTGCTGCCCGCGGATCGGCAGGCCGATCGAGCCGACCTTGCGGTCGGCGTAGTAGGGGTTGAGCGAGGCGATGCACCCCGTTTCGGTCATTCCGAACCCCTCCAGGATCCGGATCCCGTACCGGTCCTGGAACGCGCGCAACAGGTCGACGCTGAGCGGTGCAGCGCCGCAGATGACGTAGCGCAGCGACGTGGGGCCGTCCGGTGCGCCCGGCGCGTTGAGGACCGCGGCGAGGATCGTCGGGACCGCGGAGATCGTGACCGGAGCGAACTGCGCGATCTCGTCCCAGAACTTCGACGCGGAGAAGCGCTCCCACATCATGATCTCGCAGCCGATCGTCAGTGGGATCAGGGTGGTCACGACCTGGGCGTTGGCGTGAAAGAGGGGCAGCAGCATCCCCACCCGCTCGCCGGGGCCGAGCGGCACGAGCTCTGCGCCCTGCGCGGCGTTGACGAGCAGGTTCTGATGGGAGAGCATTGCGCCCTTCGGCGTGCCGGTCGTTCCGGATGTGTAGAGGATCGCCGCGAGGTCCCCGTGGCGGCGCTCGAGCACTGGCGGTCCGGACGCGCGCGAGGCCAGCTCGTCGAGCCCGAGCCGGCCGCTCCCGGCCGGCGCGTCGACGTCGATCACGTCTCGCAGGTCCGAGAGCCCAGCGCGGATCGGCTCGATCACCGATCCGCCCTGGTCGTTGGTGAACACCGCCACGGCGCGGGAGTGGCCGAGCACGTAGCCGGCCTCGGTTGGCGTGTAGGCGGGGTTGATCGGGCCGAACACCGCGCCCGCCTTGAGGATCGCCCACCACGCCTCCAGAAACTCCAGGCAGTTGGGGAGAAACACCGAGACCACATCGCCCGACCCGACGCCCAGCTCGGCCAGACCGCCGGCCAGCTCATCGGTGCGGGCGTCAAATGCACCATAGGTGTAGGACCGGCCGGCATAGGTGACGAACGGGGCGTCGGGCGCCAGCCGGGCCCTCGCCCGCAGCAGGTCCGGCAGAGTCTGGATGTCGGGCGAAGCTTTCATGGCACGCGCTCCTGTGGTCACGGGTCGGGGAAACACGACACAGGATCTCTCAGCCGACCACGTATCTGATTGGTCGCAGACACCAATCCGAGGGCCGTGGCTAGTGGCGTCAGCCCGGACATTCGCGGTGCAGCTGAGCAGCAGGTCGGCGCGAACATCGGTGCCGGTCAGGCGTTCAGATTCGGGAATCGCCTCCCGTCTGCTCGTTTGTGTCATCCGGACAAGCGACCCGCGCCCAGCTTGGTGGCGTCCGCCATAGGCGCTGGGCCCGAGCCTCGGGATAACTCCTGCGGTCAGGCAGTTGTCAACCAGATGAGGAGGAGAAGATGGGCTTTCTGACGGGCACCTTCCCGGAAGTGCAACCCGAGAGCTTCATGGAGAAGCCGTACCGCGAGCGGACGAAGATCCTCTCGCGGTTCTGGATCGAGAACGGCTTCGGGTCACCGAAGGCGATCATGGTGATGTATCTCGCCAAGCTGGTCGTGTTCTTCGTCGGCGGGGGAATACTGGCCGGCACGCTGACGTCGCACCTCAGCCCGCTGCATCCCTCCCAGTGGTTTGACCAGCCGATCTTCTATGAGAAGGCGATCCTGTGGACCGTCCTGCTCGAATGCCTGGGGGTGGCGGGGTCGTGGGGGCCGCTGGCCGGTCACATGTGGCCGTTCACCGGCGGCTGGCACTACTACGCGCGCCGCGGCGCGCTGCGCAACCCGCCGTGGCCGGGAAAGGTCCCGTTGACCGCCGGGGACGAGCGCACGGCCGGCGACGTGGCGCTGTATCTCGGGGTGCTCATCGCGCTGGTGGTCGCGCTCGCGCTCCCGGGCGTCAACGCCCACGGCGTCGGCGCGCACGTCACGCACAGCCGGGGTCTGGTGCCGCCGGTGGCGATCGGCGTTGTCGTGGCGCTGATCGCGCTGCTTGGCCTGCGCGACAAGATCTTCTTCCTGGCCGCCCGCGGCGAGCAGTACGTCCCCGCGATGATCTTCATGACCTTCTTCCCGTTCGTTGACATGATCGTCGCCGCCAAGCTGCTGATCGTCATGGTGTGGTTCGGGGCGGGGTTCTCCAAGCTGACGCGGCACTTCACGAACGTGATCGCGCCGATGGTCGCCAACACGCCATGGCTG
>JBELAG010000561.1:0-2905 GCA_049509055.1 Solirubrobacteraceae bacterium | reverse complement strand
TTTCGCGGCCGCCTACCGCGACTCCTTCCGAAACATCACGCAAATCCGGACGATAAGGCCCTGCCCGACGCCGAAATCGCCAGAGAAACGGCGCTATCTACCCACTACAAACGACCTGCACCCATGTCAAATCGTGCGTCGCGGCGCGCGGTGGCCACCACTCCCTTGAGCATCTCGCCGGCGTCGACGGTCGCCCACACCCCTCGGGCACCGCGTACCCCCACGGTGATCTCAGGCATGCCGGTCGCCGACTGCAGCGCGATCCGCGCCAATCGCGAACGCGGCGAACTGGCCGACCGACCGTTCGTCGAATGCTCGGCTGCGGTCACCGCCGGCTTACCCGGCCGGCGGCTCGTCGACGCCGGGGAAGTAGAGATCGTTAACGACAATGTTGACCTCGATCACCGACAGGCCTGTGGTCCCCTCCACCCGCCTGATCACGTTGTTCCGCACCGCCTCGCAGAGCTGCGGGATCGACTCGCCGTACTCGATCACCAACGTCAGGTCCACTGCAGCCTCGCGCTCGCCAGCCTCGACCGAGACCCCCTGCGTGCGCGAATCGCTCATGCCGACGAACGTGCGTACGTCCCCCACGGCGCGCGCGACGCCGCCCCCGAGCCCGTACACCCCCGGCACCTCGAGCGCGGCGAAGCTCGCTACCTTCGTCACACCACCACATCGGCGATCGTCGTCGCCCCGCGTTCAGACTCAAGCACGGCCACGGGGCGCGCGACCTGGCCGCTCCGACGGCCCTCGCCGCGGCCGCTCTGCTGCTGAGGCGTACTCTGCTCCCCGCCAGAACCGCTCTCTGTCTGCTCAGCCATCTAAACGGAAGTTTTTGCCTCTAGGAGGTTGGTGTTGAACGGGCCTCGGTGAGGTGGGATTGGCCCGCGGCCTGCGCGGTGGGGTGGTGGTGGCGGGGGCGGTTGGTGGCCGCCTGATCACGTCGGGCGCTTCCGGGAGGGCTGTTGGCCCGCCTGGTCGGCCTGCTGGGTCTCCCGCAGGCCGTTTCCGGGCGCTCAGGTGGTATTCGCCGCCCACCCGTCGGCATTGCTGGCGAGTCCGAGCATGCCGAGGCGGGCGAGGTTGACGGCGGCGGCGAGGAGGTTGAAGTCGGCGCCGACCTTGGGTGTGCCGCGCACGCGGGCGCGGCGGCCGCCGTGTTTGCGGCGCATCAGGTGTGAGATCTTGCGCTCGACCGTGGGGCGGGTGGCTGTGTAGTCGGCCTTCCAGGCGGGGTCTTGTTGGCGGTGGCGGGCGCGCGCGAGCTGGGCCTCGTGGGGGCCGATCTGGATCGTGCGCCCGTGCTTGGAGGTGGTGCACTTGCCGGCCAGCGGGCAGCCGGCGCAGGCGTGGCCAAAGCGCGCGATCTGTCCCTCGCCGGCCGGGGCCAGCGCGACGGTGTGACCGGCCGGGCAGGTGACCGTTGCGGCCTTGAGGTCGATCGCGAAGGCGTCCTTGGAGAAGCGCCCAGCGGGCGCGACCGGCGCCCCGACCTTGCAGTTGACCGCGGCGTCGGCCTGCTCGAGCGTGTCGAGAAACGCTCCCGCACCATAGGCCGAGTCGCCATACACCGACAGCCGCTCCTCGGTCGGCTCTGGCTGCTCGGCGCTCAGCGGCTCGCCCGACGGCTGGCCGGCCGGCTTTTCGCAATCGAGCTCAGACAGCTCATCGGCGAGCAGCCCGGCCGCCGCCGCGCCGTCCCCGACGTTGCCCGCGGTCACCCTCGTGGCGGTAATCAACTCCGAGTCGGGATCGACCGCGACGTGGCCCTTGTAGCCGTCAAACCCGCGCGCCGAGGTCTTATGCCCGTGGCGCGCGTCGGGATCCACCGTGGAGATGATCCGGTCGCGCGCGACTCGCCAGGCGATCCGATACACCCCGTCCTCATCGACATCGAGATCCTGGCCGATCACCGACGCCAACAACGTCGCCGCCCGCCCCTGCGCCGCCGACAACAACACGCCCTCCAGCGCCATCAGCAACGCCAACGCGTCCTTGGCCAGCGCGTCCACCAACGCTTCGCGCGCCGCCCGATCGTCATAGTCACACGCCGGCTTGCCCGCGCTGCGGTAGTCATCATCGCGGGCCAGCACGCCGCGCAGCTCAGCTTGGAGATCGGCGGCGCAGACCGCCAACAGCCCCCGGATCGCCGAGCGCACCAGCGTCACCGTGTCCATCGTCGCCACCGCGTCATAGATCGGCGTGGAATCCAGCACCCGCCGGCGGCCAACCAACCCCGCCCGCCGGCCGACATCCAACACCACGTCAAAGATCCGCTCAGGGTCCTCTGAGGCTGCCAGCCGCGCGCGCATATCCACCAGCACCGTGTGCACGAACCCCGGAAAGTCAAACCCCAGCCCACCCGCCGCGTACTTCCACCGCAGATCAAACGCAAACCGGTCGACCGCCTCGCGGTCTGAGCAGCCCTCCAGGCGCTGGAGCACCATCACCACCGCCACGATCATCGGCGGCACCGATCGGCGCCCGACATCACAGAACAGGTCAGCGAACATCTCATCCGGGAACAGGCGATGGCATTCGCGGTGCAACAGCCCGTAGACCGAGTCAGGCGCGACCAGCGGCTCGCAGAAGCCCGTCGTGGTCGCGATCAAGTCTTGCTGGCGGGGAGATAGACCAAGGCTCATACCCTCAATCATGACTTGAGGGTCGGACGCACCCGCTCGAAAAACACCAACCTTCTAGTAGTACTTTGTTACTCTTCTGGGGTGTGTGGTAGGGGTAGATCGGCGAGGTCTATCGGTCGTCGGCAGGTGTGGCAAAGACCGGACCAGCAGTCGAAGATGGGCATGAAGAGGCGGACCGCTTGGGGGAGCGTGAGGCCCGCCGCCGGCGATTTGGGTTCTGCCGCTCCAGGGTCAGGAACGCGTGCGCGGTGGTGACC
>JBELAG010000560.1:0-2909 GCA_049509055.1 Solirubrobacteraceae bacterium | reverse complement strand
AGGAGAACGACGCCGTGGAGCGCACGCTCATCCTTGTCAAGCCTGACGCCTTTGCCCGCAACCTGACCGGCGAGATCATCGCCCGCTTCGAGCGCAAGGGCTTGGCGCTCGTCGCCCTGCAGTTGATGACGGTCAGCCGCGAGCTCGCCGCGCAGCATTACGCCGAGCACGAGGGCAAGGGCTTCTACGAGGAGCTCGTGACGTTCATCACCTCGGGGCCGCTCGTCGCGATGGCGCTGGAGGGCGAATCGGCGATCGCCGCCGCCCGCCAGGTGATCGGCGCCACCAATCCGCTCCAGGCCACCACCGGTTCGATCCGGGGCGACTATGCCGTGGCGGTCGGTCAGAACATGGTCCACGGCTCCGACGCCCCCGAGTCGGCCGCGCGCGAACTGGCCCTGTTCTTCCCGGACCTCGGTTAGCGCTGGCCGCGCCGCGCCTGATCCTGGCCTCCGGGTCGCCGCAGCGGCGAGCGATCCTCGCGCAGCTCGGCGTGCCGTTCGAGGTCCGGGTCTCCGACGTGGCCGAGCTCGAGCAGGGGCCCCCGCACGAGGTGGCGCTGGAGAACGCCTACCGCAAGGCGGCGGCCGTCGCGGCGAACGTCTCGCCGGCCGATCCACCGGTCCTCGGGGTCGACACCGTCGTCAGTCTCGGCGCCCGGCTCTACGGCAAGCCCCGCGACGCCGGCCATGCCGCCGAGATGATCGATCAGCTCGCCGGCCGCCGGCATCTGGTGATCAGCGGCGTGTGCCTGATCGAGTCCGGCCGCGCGAGCACTGCCGCCGCCGATACGGTCGTCGAATTCCGTGAGCTCGACCCGCCCGCCGTGAAGCGCTACGTGGCGACCGGGGAGTGGCGCGGACGTGCCGGCGGATACGCGATCCAGGGGCGGGGAGCCGCGCTGGTGCGGCGGATCGAGGGCGACTATTGCAACGTGGTCGGTCTGCCGGTGCCCACGCTGCTGGACCTGACCGCGACGATGTTTGCCATCTGACCATGCCCTGCACGCCCGCGCCCAGCCTCTCGCGGCTTTCTGCGGACGTATTTTCCAGGGTTTTCTCCGCGTTATGGCGGTGATCGTCAACCGGCGTCGGACAGGTGTTCGATACACTGAGGCTCAGACGGAGCTGGCTTCCCGGTGCGGGTCCGTTCGTTTCTCGCTCGCAGTCCAACGCTTCCAGCTACCTCTATCACTATGGGCTTCTTCACGTATCTGACCGGTTTCGGCGGCCGCGACATGGCGGTCGACCTCGGCACGGCCAACACGCTGGTCTACGTCCGCGGGCGCGGGATCGTGCTGTCGGAGCCGAGCGTCGTCGCTGTCGACAGCCGCACCGGAGAGGTCCACGCCGTCGGGATCGAGGCCAAGCGGATGCTCGGCCGCACCCCCGGAACGATCTCCGCGATCCGCCCGCTCAAGGACGGTGTGATCGCCGACTTCGAGGTCACCGAGGAGATGCTGCGCCACTTCATCCAGAAGGTCCATCAGAACCGGTGGGCGCATCCCCGGGTCGTGGTGTGCGTCCCCAGCGGCGTGACCGGGGTGGAGAAGCGTGCCGTGGAGGAAGCGTGCCTGTCGGCGGGCGCCCGGCAGGCCTACCTGATCGAGGAGCCGATGGCCGCCGCGATCGGGGCCGGCCTCCCGGTCGGGGAGCCGACCGGCTCGATGGTCGTCGACATCGGCGGCGGAACCAGCGAGGTGGCGGTGATCTCGCTCGGCGGGATCGTCGTCTCGCAGTCGATCCGCGTCGGCGGCGACGAGCTCGACGAGGCGATCATCAACTACGTCAAGCGCGAGTACAAGCTGCTGATCGGCCAGCAGACCGCCGAGGAGGTCAAGCTCGAGATCGGCTCGGCGCACAAGATGCCCGAGGAGGTCCAGGCCGAGATCCGCGGCCGCGACATGGTCTCCGGGCTGCCCAAGACGGTGATCCTCACCAGCGAGGAGATCCGCGGGGCGCTCGGGGAGCCGGTGGCGCAGATCATCGACGCCGTCAAGCAGACGCTGGATCGCACGCCGCCTGAGCTCGCCTCTGACATCATGGATCGTGGCATCATGCTCGCCGGAGGCGGTTCGCTGCTGCAGGGCATGGAGGAGCGTCTGCGTCACGAGACCCAGATGCCCGCGCACCTGGCGGAATCACCGCTGACGTGCGTTGCGGTCGGATCCGGTCGGTCGCTCGAGGAGTTCGAGGCGATCCACCGATCAAGCAAGAATTCACGCAACCGGCGCCGCCGGTATTAGCTTTCAAGGGCGGTACCGGACGTGCGCAGCGACACCCTGGAGACCCGGATCTCGTGCATGACAAAGTTGTTCGACGGCGACGCGCAGTTCTCGCGCTGCTCGTCGCGGTGTCGCTGATCCTGCTCACCGCATATTTCGGCGAATCGCCCGGCAGTCCTCTGCACACCGTCCAGCGAGGAATCGTCCAGGTGCTGTCGCCGATCCAGTCCGGCGCCAGCACCGTGCTCTCGCCGGTGCGCGACGTCGCCAACTGGGTCTCGGACACGCTGCGCGCCAAGTCCCAGCGCGACGAGCTGCGCAAGGAGGTCGACTACTACCGCTCGCAGGCCGCCGAGTATCGCGCCGAGGCCCTGCAGTACGACGAGCTGAGGGCCGAGCAGGGCCTGGTGGCCAACGTTGGTCTCAACGTCGATCAGCCGGTCGGCGCCGACGTGATCGGCCGCGACCCGACCCTCTGGTATCAGACGATCTTTGTCGACCGTGGGTCCGATGACGGCGTCGCGCTCGGCGATCCGGTGGTCGGCGACGGCGCCCTGGTCGGCGACGTCACCACCGTCGACCCGTCGGAGTCGATCGTCACGCTGATCACCGACCACACGCTGTCGGTCGCGGCCGAGGTCGAGGACTCCAGCGGCGACAGCGGGCTGCTCGTCCCCGCGGTCGG
>JBELAG010000056.1:0-21186 GCA_049509055.1 Solirubrobacteraceae bacterium | reverse complement strand
GACCGCGCGCGTGTACGCGGAGGAGGTCGGCGGCGAGGGCCCGCACCGCTACGTCCTGATGTGCCTGGTCGCCCTCGAGGATCCCGGCCTCACGATCTTCCCCACCCACCGGCTGGTGCGCGGCCTGAGCCCCGCGCAGCAGGAGTCGCTCGCCGCTGCGCTGCGGCGCGACTTCGAGGTCGAGGAGCTGTCCTCAGAATCGCAGCTCGCCCCGCCGCCGAGCGACGGCATCCGGATCGGCTACATCGACGCGCATTTCCGCCGGCCGCTGATGCTCACCCTGCGCGACCCCGCGATCGCCGACGCCGCGCTGCCCGAGCGCTCTGCGCCCTACCGCCGTCTCGACACCGCCGTGCTGGAAGCGCTGATCCTCAAGGGCGCGCTCGGCATGACCGACGACGACATCGACCATCTGGACGGCCTCGGCTATGCGCGGGATGCCGCCCACGCGACGGGGCTGATCGCCGATGCGAGCTATGACGCCGCCTTCCTCATGGCCCCCACGCCGGTGGCACGCGTCCAGGAGGTGGCGGCCTCGGGAGAGAGCATGCCGCCCAAGTCGACCTACTTCTTCCCCAAGGTCCCAACCGGCCTGCTGTTCAACTCGCTCGCCTGACCCGCCGGATGGTCGCCCCCGAGCCCGCGCTGGAAGTGCTCCTGCGCCGGGTGCTGCTGGCGCCCGAGGCGGCGCTCGCGCTCGAGGTCCACGGGCGAACCGACGCCGCCGTGCTCGTCGCCCTCTACGAGCGCGACCGCCGTGTCCATGCCGTCCTCACGCGCCGGCGAGAGGAGCTGCGCCGCCACGCCGGCGAGATCTCGTTTCCCGGCGGGCGTTATGACGACACCGACGCCGACCTGCGGGCGACGGCGCTG
The DNA here is from genome assembly GCA_049509055.1 of Solirubrobacteraceae bacterium. Taxonomy (GTDB): domain Bacteria; phylum Actinomycetota; class Thermoleophilia; order Solirubrobacterales; family Solirubrobacteraceae; genus Palsa-465. The sequence continues at coordinate 20,313 of JBELAG010000056.1, read as the reverse complement.
CGCGAGGCCCACGAGGAGATCGGCCTGGAGCCGGCCGCGGTGCGGATCGTCGGCGCCCTGCAGCCGACGCCGACGATCGCCACCGGCTACGCGATCTATCCGTTCGTGGGGCTGATCGAGCCCGGACAGGTATGGACGCTGAGCGCCCGCGAGGTCGCCGACGTGCTCGAGCTCGCCCTCGACGACCTCGCCGCGGGCTACGGCCGCCGCCGGCTGCTGCGCCGCGGCCTGCCGATCAGGACCGACACCTACGTCGTCGGCGATGACCTCATCTGGGGAGCGACGGCGCGGATCCTCGCCGACCTGCTGGAGCGCGTCGGGCCGGGGCTCACCGCTCCGGGCGCCGGCTGACGTCCGGCGACCCGGCTCAGTTGCCGAGCCGGCCTTGGGACATCAGGACCCGCTCGACCGCGTCGCGCGCCGCGTCCGGCCACGACGCATGCTCGGCGGGATCGGCGTCGAGCAGCACGTAGGGGATCAGTGACCGCTCGCAGGCGTGGCGCACCCGCTCGGCGCCGGTGGCCAGCAGCGTGGGGTCGACCGAGCCGGCGGTCTCGTAGACGATCCCGCGCACGGTCGTGTCGAGCATCTTCTCCAGCAGCATGTCAAGGCGAGTGCTGTGCAGCGCGGCGAGCTGCTCGTCGGTCCCGGTCGCCGAGCCGAGCAGCACGCACGCCACCCCGACCTGTGCGAACGCCTGCCAGAGCGTCCCGACCCGGTCGGGGTCGCCGACGAACACCTCCGCCCCCGCCGCCTCGAGCTCGCCGCGCCGGCCGGGATCACGGGTCGTGGCGCGGACCGCATGCCCGTGCTCGCGCAGCGCGCGGGTGAGCTGCAGTCCGCGACAGCCGCAGCCGACGATCAGGCAGCGCGCCACGGCGCCCTCTCATCGACGACGACGTCGCCGATCACGACCGCTCGCCCGACCCGGCGCCGAACTCGCGCTGCACATCGTCGCGCGTGCGCTCGGGCAGACCGCGCGCGCGACGGCGGGCGTTGGTGGCCTCCAGCAGCTGATCGAGGTCGGAGGTGGCCAGGTACTCCTCACGCCGGCGCTCCTGCGCGCGGACGTCGGCGGCGACCCGCAGCTCCAGATCGGCGACCGTCACCTCGGCCTCGCCGCGACCTCGCCGGCGCGCGTTGTGGGCCTCGAGCATCTGCGCAAGGTCCTCGGCCTCGAGCGCCTCACGCCGCTCGGTGATCTGCCGCGCCGAGCGCAGCCCGAGGTGCTCGAGCCCCGAACCGCGGTTGGCGCGGCCCAGCAGCCAGAGCCAGAGGAAGAGGGCCACCAGGCCAGCCACCAGGACGATCGCAAAGGCATCCACCGGGGGGATTAAAGCGTGAGCGCAACTTTGCGAGCTGACACGGTGTTTACCGGGCATCTGAAGCCACCGCATGGCGGGCCGGAACCGGCGGAGGCCAATCCACACGACGCCGTTCAAGGAGGCTTCATGCGTCTTCGCTTCACCATGCTCGCGTGCGCGCTGGTCGCGTGTGCGAGCGCGGCCGTGCCGAGCATCGCCGGCGCGGCACCCCAGCAGATCGTCAGCCTGTCGATCCATGCCGTTCCGCATTCGATCATCGCCGGCGAGCCGGTGCTGATCTACGGGCGGCTGACCGGGACCAACCGAGCCGATCAGCCGATCAAGCTCTATCACCAGATCGATCCCAGCACGCCGTTCACCCTGATCTCGACGACGACCACCGACTCGCAGGGGCGCTATGAGTTCACCCGCGCCGAGGGCATCGTCGAGTCCAATCGCAGCTGGTACGTCGTCGGGCCCGACGCGGTCCAGAGTGTCACTGTGACCGAGCAGGTGGCGGCGCTCGTCAGCCTGACGACGCCGAGCTCGACCGGCACGACCGGTGATCCACTCGTGTTCTCGGGTCATGTCACACCGGCCCACGTCGGTTCGCCGGTGGCACTCCAGGTGGACAACGGCACCGGCGCGGACTGGCACACCGTGGCCAGGACGACCGTCGGCGCGGGGTCAAACTTCCAGTTCTCCCACGCCTGGCGGACGCCGGGGTCCTATGACGTGCGGGCCTTCTTCCCGGCCGACCCGCGTAACACCGCCGCCGCGTCTGACCCGATCACCGTGGTGATCGAGCAGGCCGAGGTGGCCGACTTCACCATCGCCACCTCCGAGCCGATCGTCGCCAACGACGCTCCGGTCACGATCTCCGGGACGCTGTATGAGCCGGGCACCACGACCCCGCAGCCGAGCACGAGTGTCAGTCTGCTGGACACCGTGCCCGGTCCCAGCCGGCAGTTCCACGAGGTGACGACGACCACGACCGCCGCGGACGGCAGTTACTCGTTCCCCAGTCTCGAGACGACCACCAACGAGCTGTACCAGGTGCGCACCACGTTCGCGCCCAAGCGCCACTCGGCGGTGCTGTTCGAGGGGGTGCAGGACGTGCTCACGTTCCAGGCCAGTTCGATGGTCTCCACGGTCGGCGGACAGGTGACGTTCTCCGGCACCGTGTCCCCCGACAAGGCGGGTCACGCGATCTACCTGCAGCAGTTCGGCACCGACGGTGACTGGCACACCGTCGCCGCCGGCACGGTCAGCCCGAGCTCGACGTATCAGTTCAACTGGACGTTCGGGACCGCCGGCGGCAAGGAGTTCCGCAGCCGGATCACCGGCGGGCGGGTCAACGTCGGCAACGCCTCGACGCCGCTGACGATCGTCGTCACGCTGCCTCCGCTGTCGGCGCTGCCCACCAGCTGATCGCAGCGCCCGCCTCTCAGTCGTCGCCGGATTCCGGCCCCCGCCGCCCCGCACGGCGGGGGCCGGCGGCGCGTCGCGCCCGCGAGCGCTCCGTCCCGGCCCGCCGCACCGGTGGCTCGTGTAGCGTGCGCGCCCATGGACTTCGAGCTCACCGATGTGCAGCAGCTCATGCGCGAGACGGTCCGGCCGTTCACCGATCACGAGATCGTGGCGCTGGTCGCGTCATGAGCGCGGGCGGTGCAGGCACCGCGCCGACGGTGCTCGGCGTCGCCGGCGCCGGGACGATGGGCGCGGGCATCGCCCAGCTGGGATGCGTGGCCGGGATCACGACGCTGCTGCACGATCCTGACCGCGACGCGCTCGCGCGCGGGCGCGAGCGCATCGAGCGCCAGCTGGAGCGCGGCGTGCAGCGCGGCCGGCTGACCGCCGCCGCGGCCCGGGACGCGCGCGAGCGCCTCGTGGCGGCCGCGGACCTCGACGAGCTGTCGTCCTGCGAGCTGGTGATCGAGGCCGCGCCCGAGCGTGCGGAGATCAAGCGAGCGCTGTTCGCTGCGCTGTCGCAGATCGTCTCGCCCGAATGCGTTCTGGCCACGAACACGTCGTCGCTGCTGGTCACCGCGCTGGCCTCCGCCGCGTCTCACCCCGACCGAGTCGTCGGCATGCACTTCTTCAATCCGCCGCCGGTGATGGGGCTGGTGGAGGTCGTGGCGGGCATCGACTCCGAGCCGCGAGCGCTGGCGCTGGCGCGCGCCACCGGCGAGGCGATGGGCAAGCACGTGATCGAGGCGGTCGACGGACCCGGCTTCCTCGTCAACCGCTGCAACCGGCCGTTCAGCCTCGAGGCACTCAAGCTCCTCGCCGAGCGCGTGGCCACGATCGACCAGATCGACCGCATCAGCCGGCTGGCCGGCGGGTTCCGGATGGGCCCGTTCGAGCTGATGGACCTCGTCGGCATCGACGTCGGTCTCGACGTCGCCCGCTCGTTCTTCGAGCAGAGCTTCGGCGAGCCACGCTGGCAGCCGTCACCGATCGCCGTCAAGACGGCCGCCTCGGGTCACCTGGGCCGCAAGACCGGGCGCGGGTACTACATCTACCCCGAGGTCGGCGAGCACCGCCCCGCCGACCCGGCGCCGCCCCCGGCCGGCGGCGGAGACGGGATCGTGGTGATCGCCGGCGAGTCCCAGCTCGCGCTCGAGCTCGGGGAGGCCGCCGCCGCGGCCGGCTGGGACGTGCTGGATCCGGTCAGCGCCGCCGGCCGCCGGCCCCCATTCCTGATCCTCGATCTCACCGGCGGCGAGGAGGCCGAGGCTCCGCTGCAGGGGGCGCCGCAGGCGATCCTCGTCGCGGCCGGATCGCTGGCCGCACTGGATCCCGGCGGCTCGGCGGTGGGGTTCCACGCGCTGCCGCCGTGGGACGAATGCCGGCTCGTGGAGCTGACCAGCGGCCCGGACTCCGCGGCGTCCGCCGCCGCGGCCGCCGAGCGCTTCTTCATCTCGCTGGGCAAGCACGCCGAATGGGTGGCCGACGCGCCCGGACTCGTGCTCGGCCGGATCGTCTGCCAGGTGGTCAACGAGGCCGCCTTCGCGCTCGGGGAGGCGGTCGGTCGCGCCGAGGACATCGACACCGGGATGATCCACGGGCTCAATTACCCGCGCGGCATCCTCGCCTGGGCCGATCAGATCGGCCTCGACCACGTCGTGACCGTGCTCGACGCGCTGTTCTTGGAGCGCGGCGAGGAGCGCTATCGGGTGGCCCCACTGCTGCGCCGGCTCAGCTGGTCGGGCCGGCTCGGTCGATCGACGGGCGAGGGCTTCTTCGCCTACGAGGCGCCGCGATGAGGGCGGTCACCTTCCGGTCGCCGCTCGAGGTCCTGTGGAGGAGCGTCCCGAGCCCGAGCTGACCCGGCGCGACGAGGCGCTGAAGATCGTGCTCACTCCGTCGTTTTTCGTCTCGGCGCCGGCAACAACGGCCATCCGTCAGCGTGATCGTGTAGGGTCTCGCACCCTGCTAGGCGTCTGTTCGCTGCGTGCCGGGGGCGCGTGCCGAAGAGGCGACGAACCGCGACGAATAACAGGAATATGCCTGCCAAAGACGCTGCATGGTTGTGCCGCGCGCTCGCGCGTGCCTGGATGGCGCCCCGTCGCGTTGCGATGACGATCGCGACGGTTGTCGCACTGACGTTGATGACGTTCGTTCCCGCCGGTGTCGCGCGCGGTCGTCGTTGCGCCGACGCCAACAGCCGGATCGCCGGCGCATCACGCCACGCGCTCCAGCGCGCGGTGGTCTGTCTGATCAATCAACAGCGACGGGCGCGCGGACTTCCGCCGCTGCGGGCAAACTCAGAGCTCAACCGCTCCGCCCAGGGCTGGACCAATTCGATGGTCAGCCACAGTTACTTCAGCCATGGCGCGGACTTCGGCGCGCGGATCAGCGCCGCCGGCTTCCGCTGGTCCAACGTCGGCGAGAACATCGCGACCGGCTTCCGCACCCCGGCGGGCGTGGTGCGGGCGTGGATGGCGAGCGCGGGCCACTGTCAGAACATCCTCAGCCCGGTCTACCGCTATGTCGGCACCGGCGTCTCCGACCACGAGATCTCGGGCTTCAGCAACCGGCCCGGGACCTGGACCCAGGACTTCGGGCTGCGGATGGGCCAGGGCGCGGCGTCGGGCGACTGGGGCCCGGCCGAGGGCTGCCCGTACCGCTGAGCTGAGCCCGTCCGCCGGCGGCACTGTCGGCCCCGGACGCGCAGCGCGTCGCGGGCCCTGCGCCGGCCGGGGGACGACTCGTCTACCCGGCGGCGGCGCGGGCGACGTTGTCGAACGGAAACGCGGTGTCGCGCAGGTACCACTCGGCGTCGAGCGCCGCCTGGCACCCCGAGCCGGCCGCGGTGATCGCCTGCCGGTAGGTGTGGTCGACCAGGTCCCCGGCGGCGAAGACGCCCGGGAGGTTGGTGAGCGTCGAGCGTCCCTGGGTGACGACGTAGCCGTCGGGGTTGGTCTCGACCTGTCCCTGGACGAGGTGCGACTGCGGCACGTGGCCGACGGCGATGAATGCACCGGTGATCTCGATCTCCCGCAGCGAGCCGTCGCCGGTGTGGCGCAGCCGCGCGATCGACAGCGAGCCGTTCTCGCCGCCGACGAACTCGTCGACGACATACGGGGTGATCCACTCGATGTTGGGGATCGCGCGGGCCCGCTCGAGCATGATCTTGGAGGCGCGGAACGCGTCCCGGCGGTTGACGATCGCCACCTTGGAGGCGAACTTGGCGAGGAACATCGCCTCTTCCATCGCCGAGTCCCCGCCCCCCACGATGATCGTCGGCGCCTGCTTGAAGAACGCCGCGTCGCAGGTGGCGCAGTAGCTGACCCCGCGACCCGACAACTCCTGCTCGCCGGTCACGCCGAGCTTGCGGTGCTCGGCGCCCATCGCCAGGACGACCGCGCGCGTCAGGTGAAGGTCGTCGCCCACCCACACCTTGTGGGGCTCGGACCCGTCCGTCGAGAGTTCGACCCCGGTCACGTCATCGGTCTCCAAGCGGGCGCCGAAGCGCTGCGCCTGATCACGGAAGTGCGTCATCAGGTCCGGGCCCATGATGCCCTGCGGGAAGCCGGGGAAGTTCTCGACGTCGGTCGTCTGCTGGAGCAGCCCGCCCCAGGCGAATCCCTCCACCACGAGCGGCTCCAGGTTCGCACGGGCGGTGTAGAGCGCTGCCGTGTAGCCCGCCGGGCCGCTGCCGACGATGATCACGTTCTCGATTCGAGGCTCGGTCACTTCACTAAGTATAGCTAGCGGTCGTCCCGGCGCGCCACTTCAGCACCGTCCGGCGCAGTTGCAGGTAGGCGACGGCGCCGGGCAGCGTCGGCAGCCAGAAGGCGAACGCCCGGTAGGCGAGCACCGATACGACGGCCAGCGACGTCGACACCCCGAACGCCGAGAACGCGCCGATCATCGCGCCGTCGACCCCGCCGATCCCGCCCGGCAGCGGCAGCACGTTGCCGAGCATTCCGACGAAGTACGACATCACGACGACCGCCGTCGCGGGCGAGCCGCCGAAGGCGTGAAAGCAGGACCACAGCACCGCGACATCGAACCCCCACCAGCCCACCGCGCCCAGCAGCGACCAGTTGCCCGAGCGCACGAGCGCGATCGCCGTCCGCACGCCGCTCGCCGCGGCGGCCGGGGCGGCGGCGGCATGTCCGGCCAGCCGGCCCAGGCGCCCGCCCCTCCCCCACCGCTCCACGAGCCGGTCGAAGTCGCCGGGCAGCAGCGACACGGCCAGGAAGATGACGATCACGCCCGCGCCGAAGATCGCCGGCACGATCGTGATCGCGAACGGATGCGAGCCAGGGAACACGCCGAGGTACAGGCCCAGGCCCGCGATCACCAGCGCTCCCATGAACACGGCGTACAGGAGCGCCATGAACGCGATCATCCGGCAGGCCACCAGCCTCGGCTCCATGCCCGAGCGCCGCAGCGCCCACGCGGTGAGCGCGATGCCGCCCGCGCCGGCCGAGGCGAACAGCCGGGTCGCGGCCAGTCCGGCCATCGTGATCTCATAGCTCGCGCGGAGGTCGATGCGCGTGTCGCCGCGCACGAACACCGCCCGGAAGAGGACGACGTAGCCCAGGAACGAGAGGCCCTCCAGCAGCGCCGACAGCGCCAGCCACCACACGTTGCCGTGCTGGAGGCGGTTCCACGTGTCGCGCAGGCCGAGCAGCTTGGGCAGCACGAAGTACAGGAACGCCACCGTCGAGGCGACGAACACGATCGAGCCCAGCAGGCGCCCGCGCGTCAGCCGCACCCGCGGCATCTCCTCGGTCGTGCCCGACGAGACCCGGGCGCCGCCGGCGTCGTCGCTCAGGGCCGAGTCAGGCGCGTCGCCGTCGGATCGCGAGCCTCCGTCCCGGCCCGGCACCCGAAGGCGCCCGTGCCGGATCGGAGCTCGCCCGCGCACGATCTCTAGCCCAGCCGGCGGGCGGCGTCCAGGGCACGGGTGAGCGCCCGCGCCACCGGTGCGGCACGGGGCGCCTGGGTGCGGACCACCTCGGCGAGCGCCGCGCCCGCCAACAGGTCGACGACGTAGTGCTCCCCGAGGTACACGAGCGCCAGCCCGAGCAGGCCCGCATACGTCCAGCCCAGGGCGCCGGCCACGGGATCCACGTCTGAAAGCAGGTGCGCGCTCATCATCGAGGTGGCGAAATGCAGCGATGGCATCGCCGCCAGGGGGTTTCCGCCGAGCACATCGTAGAGCTCTGACCAGCGTTCGCCCCAGAACTGCTCGCCGTACTCGATCATCAGCCGGCGCATGTGCGGGCGATGGTCCTCCTGCAGTCGGCCGTGGCGGGCGGCGTACCAGGGCGGGGCGGTCGGGATCGCCCAGTAGAAGACCGCGCCGAGGTCGAACACGCCGTACATCCGCGCGGCCGCGGCGGGGAAGCGCTCGGGGCGGCGCCACAGCACGTAGAGCACGCTGCCATGGGGGACCATGAACCAGATCCAGTGGCACCACACCAGCACGCGCTCGACCCGCGTGATCTGCCCGGGCGCCGACAGACCGCGCTGGAGACGCACGGTCGGGGGAACGCCGAGCCCGAGGATCCGGTCGACGGCGATCGGATAGTCGATCCGCAGCCGCGCCTGCTGGCGCTCGGGATCGTCGTGGGGCATCTCGTAGGCGGCCAGGTAGGCCCACATGTTGAGACCCATGACCGCCAGATCGCGGACCCGGCCCCGGGGAGCTGCGACGACGAGCGCCGCAGGCGCCGCCGAGGCGGCGCCGAGCACCGCCACCGGAGGGAGGCTGACGCGACGGCGGACCAGCGGGGCGGCGACGCCGGCGGCGACCAGGGCCCACGCTGCCGCTCGGATGGCCCGCGTGGCTTGCAAGTGGCGGCAGTATAGGAAGCGCCGATCGGGGGCCCGCGCGCCACGCCGGGTGCCGATGGATCACTCAGACCTGGCAGACGGATAGAATCCGCCGGCCTTGCGAGCCGACGCCCCCGACTCCCCTGCCCTCAGCCGTTCGCGTGGCGTCCGCGCTCGGGCGGCGCGCCTGTCGCACGTGCTCGCGGTCGCCGGCGTCACGGTGGCCGGATCGCTGATCCTCGCGCCGGTGGCGATGGCCAACTTCATCACGCCGAAGACCGGCGGGTCGCCCAACGCCGACCAGATCCACTCGCTGTACATGATCGTGCTGTACCTGGCGGCGTTCGTATTCGTCGTCGTCGAGGGCGCGCTCTTCTACTCGATCTTCAAGTTCCGCGCCAAGAAGAACCCGGTCGCGGCGCAGATCCACGGCAACACGCGGCTGGAGATCGGCTGGACGGTGGCGGCGGCGCTGATCCTGATGGTGCTCACCGTCGTGACGTTCGTCAAGCTCCCGAGCATCATCAACCCGCCGAACTCGAGCGCCGACGGACTCGTGCTGTCGGCGTCGCTGGATGCCCCGAGCCCGCCCAACGGTCAGAAGCTGACGGTCTGCGTCCAGGGCCGCCAGTACATCTGGCGCTACACCTACGGCGCCGGCTGCCTGAACAACTCGTTCAACGAGAAACTGCCCTACTCCTACACCACGATGGTGGTCCCGGAGCACACGACGGTCGTGCTCGACATCCAGTCGACCGACGTGATCCATTCGTGGTGGGTGCCCTCGCTCGGCGGAAAGGTCGACGCCGTGCCCGGTTACACCACCTACACGTGGTTCAAGGCGCTGCACACCGGCAAGTTCCACGGTCAGTGCGCGCAGTTGTGCGGGACCGGACACGCCGCGATGATCGCGTTCGTGAAGGTGGTCACGCCGGCGCAGTACACGGCGTGGACGGCGCGCCAGGAGGAGCTGATCACGGCCCAGAACGCGCAGGTCGTCCAACTGCGCCAGATCCTGACGTCAGAAGGCGACCTAGGCGGTTGATGCATGTCAAGCACTGATTACGCCCTCCGGCCGGTTCCGCAGATCACCGCCCACGAGGTGACGGCGCCGCGCCAGACCAAGCGCTGGGTCGACTGGGTGACCACCACCGATCACAAGAAGATCGGGATCATGTACATGGTCCTCACCTTCGTGTTCTTCTGCATGGGCGGGGTCGAGGCGCTGATGATGCGCCTGCAGCTGGCGGTGCCCAACAACACGCTGCTGACCTCCGAGCATTACAACGAACTGCTCACCCTGCACGGCACGACGATGGTCTTCCTGTTCGTCGTGCCGGTGATGGCCGGCTTCGGCAACTACTTCCTGCCGCTGATGATCGGCGCCCGGGACATGGCCTTCCCGCGCCTCAACGCGCTGTCGTTCTGGCTGCTCGCGCTCGGCGGCATCGTCTTCTACGCGACGCTCTTCTGGCATCCGCCGAGCGCCGGCTGGTGGAGCTACCCGCCGCTGTCGGAGTCGCTGTACTCCCCGAGCGGCGGCCAGGACGCCTGGATCTTCCTGATCCACATCACCGGCATCTCATCGCTGGTGGGCGCGATCAACTTCTACGTGACGATCGTCAACATGCGGGCCCCGGGCATGTCCTGGAACCGGCTGCCGCTGTTCGTGTGGTCGATGCTCGTCTACGCGATCCTGCTGATCATCGCGCTGCCGCCGGTGGCGGCGGCGGTCACGATGCTGCTCACCGACCGTCACTTCGGGACGCACTTCTTCGACCCGACCGACCACGGCTCGCCGGTGCTGTGGCAGCACCTGTTCTGGTTCTTCGGTCACCCCGAGGTCTACATCATGGTCCTGCCGGGCTTCGGGATGATCTCGGAGATCATCCCGGTGTTCAGCCGCAAACCGATCTTCGGCTACAAGGCGATCGCCGCCTCGACCGCGGTGATCGCGTTCCTGGCGACGCTCGTGTGGGCCCACCACATGTTCGCCGCGCCGGTGCCGATCGTCGTGCTCGGGTTCTTCATGCTCAGCTCGTTCCTGATCGGGGTGCCGACCGGCGTCAAGATCTTCAACTGGATCGCGACCCTGTGGCGAGGGTCGCTCGTGATGACCGCCTCGCTGTACTTCGCGCTGGGGTTCATCGCCCTGTTCGTCCTCGGCGGCATCACCGGCATCTTCCTGGCGACCTTCCCCGTCGACTGGCAGCTCAACGACACCTACTTCGTCGTTGCGCACTTCCACTACACGCTCGTCGGTGGAGCGGTGTTCACGATCTTCGCCGGGCTCTACTACTGGTACCCGAAGATGACCGGCCGGCTGATGAGCGAGCGCCTGGGCAAGACCTCGTTCTGGTTCATGTTCATCGGTTTCAACGCCACCTTCTTCGTCCAGCACGCGCTCGGGCTGTCGGGGATGCCGCGACGGATCTACACCTACCAGCCCGGTCTCGGATGGTCGACCTACAACCTGATCTCGACGATCGGCTCGTTCATCCTGGCCTTCGGTGTCCTGCTGACGATCATCAACGCCACGCGCAGCCTCAAGGTCGGCAAGATCGCGGGGCCCGACCCCTGGAAGGGCAACACGCTGGAGTGGTTCACCACCTCGCCGCCCCCGGTCAACAACTTCGACGAGGTCCCGCGCGTGCGATCGGTGGAGCCGATGCGCGACATCCGGCGCCAGGTGGAGCGCCAGACAGGAGCCACCCAGAAGACGGGTGGCAGCGAGCAGTTCGCCCGCGTGTGACCCGGTGAGCGCGTCGATCGTCACCGCCTCGAGCGCGCTGCGGCGGCGCCGGCTGGTCGCCGACTACGTCGACCTCACCAAGCCGAAGGTGCAGTCGCTGCTGCTGTTGACGACGGTGACGACGATGGAGGTGGCGGGCAGTCCGTCGGTGTCGCGGATCGCGTTGACCTGCGCGGGCGGGTATCTGTCGGCGGGTGGCGCGGGGGCGGTCAACCATTACTGGGATCGCGACATCGACGCGCGGATGAAGCGGACCGCGTCGCGGCCGATCCCGGCGGGGCGGATCAGCCCGCGGCGGGCGCTGTGGTTCGGGATCGCGCTGGCCGCGTTGTCGTTCGGGCTGTTGTCGGCGACGGTCAACGTGCTGGCGGCGTCGCTGGCGCTGGGCGGGTTTGTCGGCTATGTCGGCGTGTACACGATCTGGCTCAAGCGCCGGACGCCGCAGAACATCGTGATCGGCGGCGCGGCGGGGGCGATGCCGCCGCTGGTCGCGTGGGCCGCGACCCGGGGGTCGCTGTCGTGGACGGCGATCTACCTGTTCGCGATCGTCTTCTACTGGACGCCGCCGCACTTCTGGGCGCTCAGCCTGCTGATGAAGGACGAGTACGCCGCCGTCGGAATCCCGATGCTGCCGGTCGTCCGCGGCGAGGGCGAAACCCGCCGCCAGATCCTGCTGTACTCGCTGCTGCTCTACGCGGTGACGCAGCTGCCGTTCTGCGCCGGCGCGTTCGGCGGCATCTACCTCGTGGGATCGATCGGCCTCGGCCTGGCGTTCCTGGGCTGCGCGGTCGTGCTCTACCGCCGCGCCGATCGGCGCGCCGCGGTCCGCCTGTACCTCTTCTCGATGCTCTACCTCGCGCTCCTGTTCGGGGTCATGGTGCTCGACGCCAAGCTGTAGCGCACGTGCCCGCTCGCCTCACGAACCTCTAGGATCTGCTGCCATGGATAGAAAGCTCGCCCGCAAGAACCTGCGCTCCGGCTTGATCGCCGCGATCGTGTGCCTGTTCATGTTCGGCATCACGTTCGTCGCCGCCGCCATCTACGTGCACACGTGAGCGACGCCGGTTCCGATACGCCGCCGGTCGGCGAGGAGATCCACCTTCCCGGGCCGACCGCGCTGCCGCTGCTGAGCGCGATCTCGATCACGCTGATCGTGATCGGCACGACGATCACCTGGATCTTCTCGATCGTCGGGCTGATCCTGTTCGTGATCACCACGGCGCTGTGGATCAGGGATACGCGGCGCGACATCGACGAGCTCCCCGAGGACCACGGTCACTGATCCCCGGCGGCGGGCCGGGCCACGTGTGTCGGTGGCCCGCCGTCTGTCAGTAGGAGGCTGCCGGCAGCTCGCAGTTGGCGCCATCGCCCGACCACACCCTGACGATGTCGCGCATCGAGAGGATTCCGGCGAGCTCGGAGCCGTCGACCACGATCAGGTGGCGAAAGCCACCGCGGACCATCGTCGCCGCGGCCTGCTCCAGCGACCAGTCCGGACCGGCGAAGGTCAGCTTGGCGGTGAGGTGATCGGTCACCTGCTCCTCGTCGGGGCTCTGTCCGCGCGCGACCGATCGAAGGATGTCGCGCTCGGTGAGCACGCCTGGCCCGGGGGCCTCGGGATCGAGCACGACGGCCGCGCCGACGCCGCGCTCCCACATGGCTGCGGCCGCCTGCCTGAGCGTATGGCTCGGCCCGATCGTCAGGACCACATCCGTCATCGCCTCGGAAACCTGCATGGCGCCTCCTACAGAGTTTGCAACGATTGTCTCGATCATAGTCCGATTCAGACCGCCGCCGGGGTGCCGACGCCGTCTGTCGGTGGAAATCCGTAGGATTCCCTACCGGATGAGAGGCCTGGGAGATCGGAGTGCGTAAGCCCGTCGCGCAGATGCTCTCGATCGGCGTGGTCGCGAGCGCCATCGGGATCTGGATCGCGCTGTCGATCCACTGGTTCCCCGCCGACGCGTCGGTTCAGTCCTCCAACACCAAGACGTTCTACGACGTCCTGCTGATCGTCTCGGTACCGGTCTTCGTGCTCGTCGAGACCGTGATCCTCTATTCGGTCTGGAAGTTCCGGATGAAGCCGGGCGAGGAGGAGAAGGACGGCCCGCCGATCCATGGCAACACGCGGCTGGAGGTCGTCTGGACCGCCGTGCCGGCGATTCTCGTGCTCGGGCTGTGCATCTACGCGTTCGCCGTCCTGCGCGCCAACGAGAAGAACCATCCGGGCGCGATGGTGGTCAACGTGACCGCCCGCCAGTTCGCCTTCGAGTTCTCCTACCCCCAGCCGGGCGGCGGCCAGATCGTCTCCTCCGAGCTCTACCTGCCCGACCATCAGCCCGTGCTCTTCCACCTGCGCTCGCTCGACGTGATCCACAGCTTCTTCGTGCCCCAGTTCTCGGAGAAGATCGACGCCGTCCCGGGTATCACCACCACACTGCGGGTGACGCCGACCCGGCTGGGCAGCTATCCGGGCGAGTGCACCGAGCTGTGCGGCGCCGGTCACTCGCTGATGCGGGCGGGCGTGAAGGTGGTCTCGCCGGCCGCCTTCAGCACCTGGCTGCACGCGCAGAAGCTCAACGGACCGCCGCCGGTCGGCGTCCCGCCCGCGGAGGCCGCTCAGCCCGGCGTGCCCGGCTCGTCGAGTCCCGCCAAGAACCCCGCGCCCAACCACGAATGAACCCGTACCGCTACGCGAAGAAGGAGGGAAGCTGATGGCCATCCCGGTGAAGCTGCGCGCCCCCGGCTGGTATCGGGCCGCGCTGTTCGAGGTCCTCGGCTTCCTGTTCGCGGTCGGGCTCACCTGCCTGATCCGCTGGCTCATGCACCAGCATCCCGTGCTCGACGGCCACTCGGTCACGCTGGTGGCGCTGATCGCGATCCCGCTGTTCTTCCTGGTCGGCCTCGGCTGCGCCGACTACTGGTTCTACTGGGCCGCGGGCCGCCCGACTCGCCCCGAGGACCACTCCTCCCACGGCGCGCACAGCTGGCGCGATTACTTCCGGGTCAACACCGACCACAAGGTGATCGGGATCCAGTACACGGTCACCTCGTTCTTCTTCCTGTTCGTCGGCGGCCTGCTGGCGATGCTGATCCGCGCTCAGCTCGCCAAGCCCGGCATGCAGTTCCTCACCCCCGAGGAGTACAACGGGGTCTTCTCGGTCCACGCCACCGTGCTCATCTTCCTGTTCGTGATCCCGGTGTTCGCGGGGCTGGCGAACTTCGTGCTGCCGTTGATGATCGGGGCGCCGGACATGGCGTTCCCGCGGCTCAACGCGCTGTCGTACTGGATGCTGCCGATGGCCGGCGTGCTGATGCTGATGAGCTTCCTGGCGCCGGGGGGATCGTTCGCCGCCGGCTGGACGGCCTATGCCCCGCTGTCGACGACGATGCCGATCGGGCAGCTGTTCTTCACGATCGCCGTGCAGTTCGCCGGGGCCTCGTCGATCGCGACGGCGCTCAACTTCCTGGTCACGATCATCACGATGCGCGCGCCCGGGATGAGCTTCTTCCGGATGCCGCTGCTCGTGTGGGCGAACTTCTCGACCTCGCTGCTGGTCGTCATCGCGACCCCGTTCATCGCCGCCTCGCAGTTCTTCGTCCTGCTCGACGCCGCCCTGCACTTCCACTTCTTCGACGCGTTCGTCGGAGCCGGGAAGAACGGCAACGTGATCATGTACCAGCACGTCTTCTGGTTCTACTCCCACCCCGCGGTCTACATCATGATGCTGCCGGGCTTCGGGATCATCTCCGAGATCCTCGCGGTCAAGGCCCGCAAGCCGATCTTCGGCTACCGGATGATGGCCTTCTCGCTGCTGGCCATCGTCGTGCTCGGCTTCACCGTCTGGGCGCACCACATGTTCGTCTCGGGCATGGCCGCATGGATCCGGATCCCGATGATGATCACGACCTCGATCATCGCCGTCCCCACCGGAATCAAGGTGTTCTCGTGGGTGGCGACGCTGTGGCGCGGCGTGCTGCACCTCGACACGCCGATGCTGTTCGCACTCGGCTTCCTGACGATGTTCACCTGCGGCGGGATCAGCGGCGTGATGCTGGCGATGATCCCGTTCGACATCCACGTCAGCCAGACCTACTTCATCGTCGCCCACATCCACTACGTGCTGTTCGGCGGCTCGGTGATGACGATCTTCGCCGGCGTCTACTACTGGTTCCCGAAGATGACCGGGCGGATGTTCGACGACCGGCTGGGCAAGTGGCACTTCTGGTGCACGTTCATCTTCGCCAACCTGGCGTTCGCGCCGATGCACATCATCGGCATCGAGGGGATGCCCCGGCGCGTCGCCGAGTACTCCCAGCAGTTCGCCGGCTGGAACCTGTTCATCTCGCTGGCCTCGTTCGCGCTCGGCCTGAGCATGCTGATCTTCCTCTACAACATCGTCGCCAGCTGGCGCGGTGGACCGCGCGCGGCGGCGAACCCGTGGCGCGCGCTCACGCTCGAATGGCAGGTCTCCTCGCCGCCTCCGATCTTCAACTTCGATGCCGTCCCGACGGTCGTCGGCGGTCCGTATGAGTACGGCGTGCCGGGTGCCGTCCACGGCATCTTCAAGCCGCCCGCCGAGGCGACGCCGGTCGTCGTCGGCGCCGCAGGGTCAGCCAGCCCGCCGAGCCAGGAGAGCCACGAATGAAGACAGTCCTCGTCGTCGCCAACGAGACGATCGGCGGCCGGCCGCTGCTCGAGGCCGTTCGCCGGCACGCCCACGCCGAGGAGACCCGGTTCGTCCTCTGCGTGCCCCAGACCCGTCCCCGCGCGGGCTACGTGATCTATGACGACGCGGTGTTCGACGCCGCCCAGGCGCGGGTCGATCTCGCCGTGGGGTTCGTGCGGGCCGAGGGCATGGAGGCCGTGGGCGAGGTCGGAGATCCCGACCCCTATGCCGCGACGATGGACGCCGTCCGCGAGTACGACCCCGACGCGATCATCATCTCCACCTATCCCGAGGCGCGCTCGGGCTGGCTGCGTCGCGACCTGATCGAGCGCATCCGGCAGGCGTCCGGCCTCCCCGTCGAGCACGTCGTGGCCGACATCGATTCCGAGGGCCTGTCGTTCCACATCACGCTGGCGGTCGCCAACCGGACGGCGAGCGGCAACGAACTGCTCGAGGCGCTCAAGGCCAAGGCCCAGCATGATGCGGCCTCCCAGACCGACCGTCGGGTCCGCATGTTCATCGTCGTCGTGCCTCAGGAGGGGGGCGACGGCTCGGCCACCCGCCGGGCGCGCACCCGGCTCGCGCTCGTGCTGCGGCGGCTGCGCGACGAGGGCCTGACCGCGGCCGGCATGGTCGGAGACCCCGATCCCTACACCGCGATCATGAACGCGCTGCAGTACTTCCGCGTCGACGACATCGTGATCTCGACGTTCGCCGAGACGAAGTCGGGCTGGATGCGCGCCGATCTGGTCGACCGGGTGCGCAGCGCCAGCGGCAAGGAAGTCGACCACGTCGTCCACCTCGACCCCGTGCGCGCGAGCGCCTAGGAGAGACGTCCATGGAAGCCGCCTCGATCGCGCACGTCGAGCACCACGGGCCGCCGGCCGCGCACCGCTCCTCGCGGGTGGAGGCGCCGACGCTCGGCATGCTGCTGTTCATCATCTCCGAGGTGATGATCTTCGCGGCGTTCTTCACCGCCTACTTCTTCATCCGCGTCGTCACCCACGACCCGTGGCCGGCGCCGGGCACGAAGCTGCCCGAGGCGGTGGCCGGCGTCAACACGGCGATCCTGCTGTCCTCGTCGCTCACGCTCCACTGGGCGCTCACCTCGGCCAAGAACGGCAATCGCTTCGGCCTGCGGGCCGGGATGGCGACCACCTTCCTGCTCGGCGTCACCTTCCTCAGCATCCAGATCAACGAGTACATCCACATCGGCTTCGCGCCCCACGACGCCGCTCAGGGCACCGTCTTCTACGCGCTCACCGGGCTGCACGGGGCGCACGTCTTCATCGGCCTGTGCATGCTGCTGATGGTGACCGTCCGCGCCTTCCGCGGCCATTATTCGCCGGAGCACCATCAGGGCATGGAGGTGCCGGGAATCTACTGGCACTTCGTCGACATCATGTGGATCGTCGTCTACACGACGGTGTACGTGCTGTAGCCGCCGGGGCTCGCCGCGCGGCCCTCGCCCTCCTGATCGTGAAAGGCCCGCCGAACCCGCTGCGCTCAGAGGCCGACGCGTTCCGGTTCCTGCTCTGGTTCGCCGGCGCGGTGGCGCTGATCGCGGTGATCGTCCTCATAATTGAAGCGCTGTAGCTCATGATCGCTCTGCCCTACGCGGACGCTCCGGTTCAGGAGATCGGCTTCCCGATCCTGATCGTCCTGGTCTGGATTCCCTATCACCTGCGCGGCCGCACGCTCGCCCGCGAGCATCGCCCGGTGCCGGCGTGGCGGCGCGCGTGCTTCGCGGCCGGCCTGATCGTCCTCGAGATCGCGGTCAGCCCTCCGGTCGACACGCTGTCGGACCAGCTGCTGATGGTCCACATGGCCGAGCACCTGCTGATCGGCGACATCGCGTCGCTGCTGCTCGTGCTCGGCCTGTCAGGGCCGATGATCGCGCCGCTGCTGCGCAATCCGGTGATCGCCCGCCTGCGGGTGCTCACCCATCCCGTCGTGGCCGTCGTCGCCTGGGGGGTCAACTTCTACGCCTGGCACTCCCCCTACCTCTACCAGGAGGCGCTGCGCCACGACGCGCTGCACGCGCTCGAGCACGCCACCTTCCTCACCTTCGGGATGGCGATGTGGATGGCGCTGCTGGGGCCGCTGCCCAAGCCGGAATGGTTCGGCAACGCGGCGCGGCTGGGCTACATCATCGTCGTGCGGCTGGTCGGCACCGTGCTGGCCAACATCCTGATCTTCGGCGGAACCGTCTTCTACCCCTACTACCGCTCCGGCGACGCTCTGTGGCACATCTCGCCGATGGCCGACCAGGTGTCGGCCGGCGGCCTGATGATGGTGGAGGAGAGCCTGCTGACGATCGGGCTGTTCTGCTGGCTGTTTCTGCGGGTGGCGCGCCAGAACGAGGAGCGCCAGGAGCTGCTGGACTTCGCCGGTCGCCACGGCCTCGAGCTCGACGACCAGCGGGCCGCCCGCGCGGTCGCGGCGGGGCGCGGCGACGAGCTGCTGGAGCGGTTGCGCCGGCGGGCGGCGGGCGGAGACGCCCGCGAGCCCGACCTCGCTACTTCGCCGCGGTCGACAGGAAGTTGACCAGCGCCGTCAGCTCGGTCTTGGAGAGCGTCTGAGCGAAGTTGGGCGGCATCACGCCGGCCTTGAAGCCCGCCGGAAGGTAGGCGTAGGGCTTGGTGATCGCCGCGTAGATGCACGCGTCGAGTGTCGCGCCGCGGATCGCCTTGGACTGCGCCGACGCGCAATCGGACCGCAGGTGCTCGTCGAGGTTGGGACCGACGACGCCGTGGCTGCCGGCGGCGGCGAGCGTGTGGCAGCTGGCGCAGCCACCGACGCCGTTGAACACCGCCAAGCCGTCGGCGGCCGTGGTTCCGCTGACCCCGCCGGCGTTGGCCAGCGCGCCGGTGTCCTTGCCGGGCCTGGCGGCCACCGCGGCGACGTAGGACGCGACGTTCTCGGCCTGCTGGCCGGTGAGCAGCCTCGCCGGCATCACGCCCTGGTCGTTGGGATATTGGATCCAGTAGTCCACGAGACCCTCGATCGCCGTGCGGTTGATGCCGTCGACCCGGTCCTGGCGGAAGGCGTCGTCGAGGTTGGGGCCGGTCGTGCCCGCCGTGTTGGCATGGCTGAGCGTGTGGCAGGACCCACAGGTCTTGGCGAACAGGATCTTGCCGGCGACGAGATCGCCGACCGGGTGCTTGAGGGCGCATCCGCTCAGCCCGAGGAGCACGATGACGCTCGCGGCTAGCGCGACGGCGGTCCGGGGAACTCGGTCCAGGCGGGGCAGCATCTTCTCCGGAGGGGACTCTATCCGAGCACGCGGCGGTGTGGGCCGCCGCCTGTGCAAAACGCCGGGTCGCGACCGATGACGTGCGCCGTCCGGGCCGCTGGTAGCATGGCCAGCCATGAGGTGGCGCCAGAGGTATCGGCTGCGGACGCCCTCCACCGGCCGCGAGATCATCGTCGAAGCCGAGCCGGAGACGATCTATCGCGACCGTGAGACCGGCGAGGAGTTGGAGGTGGTCGCACAGCTGCTGCCGCTGGCTCCGACCGTCTCTGAGCTGCCGTGGTCGGTCGACAACCTGCGCTTCTGCAACTGGTGCGACCAGCTCGCGCAGAAGGACCTCAACGACTGCCCGTACTGCGGCAGGCGCATGGAGCCACTCGGCTCCTGAAGGCGCTCCGGACATGATCACGCCCCGTGCTGCCAGCCATCGGTCGCGGTCGGCGCCGGGAGCGCCCCGGCTCCGCCATCGCGGCCCGATCGCGGTCGCGGTCGTCGTCGTGACCCTCACCCTGTCGGCCTGCGGCGGGGGCGGTACCGGCACCACCAACACCGCCGGCGCACCAACCTTCACGGTGCCGACGGCCGGGGTGGCGTCCGCCTCCGCCTCGAGCAGCTCATCGACGACGAGCTCCAGCACCACCACCTCGGGCACGTCGTCGGCCGCCGCGGGCAACACCGGCGCCGGCAACACCGGCGCGGCCGCCCCGACCGCCAACACCGGCACCGCTCCGGCGACCGGCGGCGGCGCCGCCGCCACGGGCGGCACGGGCACCACGCCCGCCGCGGCCACCGGCGGCGGCACCGGCACCTCCGCCAGCGGCGGCGCCGGGCTCGGCTCGGCGTTCTGCCAGCAGAACCCCGGCGCCTGCTAGTCAGTCCACCGGGGTCGCGCGTCGGCCACACCGATGGGCGCTTGTCGCCGGGTGGCCGTCCGAGCGCGGGACGCGGTCAACCGCGGCCGTCGGGCGGACCCGGCCGCGAACCGACATGCAAACGCCCATCGCCGGCCTGTTGGCGGGCTGCGATGGACGTCTGCCT
>JBELAG010000559.1:0-2928 GCA_049509055.1 Solirubrobacteraceae bacterium | reverse complement strand
CGCGGCTACGAATCAGCCGCCCGGTGCCTGGCCGACGACCTCGACGCGCTGGTGATCCATCTCCGCTACCCGCTGCGTCACCGCGAACGGTGGCGGTCAACCAACCTGCTCGAGCGCTCCCTCGGAGAGGTCCGCCGGCGCACCAAAGTGATGGGCCGGTTCCCCGGCGAGAGCAGCTGCCTCTCACTCGTCTTCGCTGTCCTTGACCTGTTCATCACCCACGCCTCAAACGGCGCCACGTTCACCGAGCTCGACCGCCAACACCTCTACCGAATCAAATACCAACAGCTCGACCGCGACACGCTCGACGAGGAGGTGACCGCCGCCTAGACTCACCCCGGGAACCTCAAAGCCGCGGCAAATTTACAGCGGTTAGGAGACGCAACCCGTGGCGCGGCGGCGTCCCTGCTTTCCCTGCGATGCGGGCCTCGCACATGGTTCTGCAATCGGGCTGTGAGCAGCAGCCTGATCAAGAGTGCTGAAATGGCGACATTGGAGCAGCGAGCTCTCGGCCCTGCTGACTTCTGCTCTGGCCCGATCGTCCAGCTGCGAGGCGGCTGGCACTTGGAGCAACGCCACCTCGGATTCCGAGCGTTGGACATCGTCGGTTGGATGGGTGCTGACACGCACGGCGGGACGCGGACCTCAGCTGGCCGGATCGAATGCCCGGCGCCGCACCCCGGCAGTGATGGTGTCGGTGGTCGCGGTGTGTTCCTCATGCGCGGGTATGGCGTTTGATCGTGTCGAGCATGGCTTGGGTGGAGGCGCTGAGGCGGCGGTTTGCCGGGATCGCGATCGCTGTTTGGAACTGCGGGGGGTGGTCTCGGATTGGTATGAGCGCGATGTCGTCGGCGGTGTCGACGAACGACGCGGGCAGCATGCCGACGGCGAGCCGGTTGCGGATGAGCTCGACCATGGTGGTGGTGTCGTTGACCTCGTAGGTGATCGTGCGGATGACGCCCGCGGCGGTGAAGGAGCGGTCGACGGCCATCCGGGTGCCCCATCCTGCGGGGAGGTCGACCACCGGTTCCTGGGTGAGCGCGGCGAGTCGGACGCTGCGGCGCTTGGCGAGCGGGTGGTCGGCGGGCGTGGCGAGCATGATCGGCTCAGATGTGATCGGGATGAGTTCGATGCCGGGCGGGGGATCGCCGGGTAGCCCGACGAACGCGAGGTCAAGGCGTCCTTCCAGGACCTCGGTCGCCATTGCGATCGAGCCGCCTGCGTGGCGGAGCTTGACCTCGACTTCGGGGTGCTCGGCGCGGAACGCGGTGAGCATTCCGGCGAGGTCGATCGCTCGCATTCCCTGGGCCTGCATCGTGCCGAGCACGACCGTTCCGCGTAGGCCCCCGCGGGCCGCGTCGACGGCGTCTTTTGCCGCTTGCGCGGCGGCGAGCGTCGCGCGTGCCTCCGGCAGCAGTACGCGCCCGGCGTCGGTCAGTTTCACGCTGTGGGTGGAGCGGTCAAACAGCATCGCGTCGAGCTCCTGCTCGAGCTTGCGCACGCCGGCTGAGACAGCCGACTGGACGACGTGCAGGCGGTCTGCGGCACGAGTGAAGCTGCCCTCTTCGGCGACTGCGACGAAGGTGGCGAGCTGCCGCAACTCCATAGCGGCAGGTTATCTCAAACAGCGATAACCGTCAGCACTTGTTTGCGTTGATTGAGATCAAAGGTTCGGTCATCTTGGAACGCGTGATGACACCAACCGACTCCACAACATCTTCTCACCGCGTCGGGTTCTGGGTGGTGGCGGTCGCGTTCACAGTGGCGATGGCGTTCACGACGGTCCCGACGCCGCTGTGGTCGCTGTACGCGCAGCGCGATCGCTTCTCCTCGCTGACGGTCACGGTCGCGTTCGCCGTCTACGCGGTCGCGGTCGCGTTCAGTCTGTTCGTCGCCGGGCATGTCTCGGACTGGTACGGACGCCGGCGCGTGCTGATGCCGGCGCTCGCGCTGGAGATCGTGGCCGCGGTCGTGTTCCTCGCTTGGCCCGCGTTGCCGGGACTGCTGCTCGCCCGTGTGCTGAGCGGCTTGGGCGTCGGTGCCGTCACCGCCACCGCGACGGCGTGGCTGTCGGAGCTGTACGGCGCCGACCACCGGCGCGCACAGGTCGTCTCGACGGCCGCCAACCTCGGTGGTCTCGGCCTCGGCGCCCTGATCTCCGGCGTGCTCGCACAGTGGGCCGGTGACCCGCTGAGCGTGCCGTTCCTGGTGTTCGCCGCCGCGTTGTTGCTGGCGTGGGGCGCGCTTCTGGCTGCCCCTGAGACGCGTGTCCGGCGTTCGCCGCGACCGCGCTACCGGCCACAGCACGTGTCGGTGCCGGCGAGTGCACGCGGGCGGTTCTTCGCCGCGGCGCTCGGCGCCGCGATCACGATGTCGGTCTTCGGCCTGCTGACCTCGCTCGCGCCGAGCTTCCTCGCCGGCACGCTGCACGAGCCCTCGCATGCGCTCGCGGGCGCCGTCTCGTTTGCCGCGTTCGCGACGGCCGTGGTCGCTCAGACACTCACTGGGTCACGGACTACCCACGAGCTGCTGGCCGCGGCGATCCCGGCGCTGCTCACCGGGCTTGGCCTGCTGACCGTCGCGGTCTGGCTGCCGGCCCCGAGCTTCGCTGTGTTCCTGGCGGGCGATCTGGTCGTCGGCGCCGGCGCGGGCCTGATGTTCAAGGGCGCGATCGCGACGGTCGCCGAGATCTCATCAGACGACCACCGCGCCGAGGCGCTCGCGGGCCTGTTTCTGGCCGCGTACCTCGGGCTCGCCGGCCCGGTGATCGGGCTCGGCGCGCTGACCCAGGTCGCTTCCACGCGGGTGAGCCTGCTCGTGTTCGCCGGGCTGCTGGCGCTCGCGATCCTCGCCGCTACGCCGGCGCTGCTCGGTCGCCGCCGCCGCACCCACCAACTCTCACAACCCCAACCCACCTCCAGCTGAGAG
>JBELAG010000558.1:0-2940 GCA_049509055.1 Solirubrobacteraceae bacterium | reverse complement strand
GGATGCGGGTGCCGTCGGGGACTTGCCCCCATCGCTCGACCGCCCGCCGCCTGACGGCGCCGGGCGGGAGGGCTCCTTCCAGCCCTCCCGCCCCAACTTCTCATCCCATCCGCCAGCCGCTAGCATCGCGCGGCCACGGCGAGATAGCTCAGTTGGTAGAGCACACGACTGAAAATCGTGGTGTCCCCAGTTCGAGTCTGGGTCTCGCCATCGCAGAAAAGCCTGCAAAACGGTCATTTCTGATGTTGGGTGAGTGGAGGCGCCGGAAAGCTTCTCGCCGCTCGTTGGCCTTTTCCGGCCTTTTCGGCCCTCATCGAGCTGCTCGGGCCGCGCGGTGCCCAAGCCGAGGCTCAGCGTTCTCGCGCACCGACGGCCATGCCCTCCCGCGCCCCGACTTCCGCGGCAGATTCGTGCATCGCCAGTTGACGGCGCCGGCCGATCTCGCCGCGCTGGCGCCGCTGCAGCACGTAGCGATAGATGCGGTTGGTCGTCGTGACGTCTTCGTGCCCGACCTGGGCGGCGACGTACTCCTGGTCTGCGGCAGCGGCGAAGAGCGAGGCGATGCAGGTGTAGCGCAGCGTGTGCGGGGTGACCTCGTCGCGGATGGCCGGGAGACCGGCTCGGGCGCGCTGTCCGTTGGCCTCCTCGAGGGCAGGCGGGATCACGTGTTGCGCGACCGCGTTGCGCGTCCAGCGCCTGCCGCGCGCGTTCAGAAACGCCGGCTCTCCCGGCTGCCACGTTTCACCGCGCGCGGCCTTGTACGCGGCGAGCTCCTCTTGGAGGTCGTCGTGGATGTCGACGCGGCGCACTCCCGCCGGCGTCTTGGCGTCGAGCACGCGAAGCTCCCGCCGAGCGAGGTCGACGTGCTCGCAGTTGAGCTCGCAGAGCTCGCTGACGCGTAGCCCTCCAAGCGTCAGGGTGGCGACGACCGGTCGGTAGCGGGGCATCCGCCGGTCGGCGATGCGATTGGCGTGGTAGATCGCCGTCGACTCGGCGATGCCGAGCTCGGCGGCGAGCGTCTTCCATGCCTGGCCAGAAGCGCGCATGCCGAGGATCCCGCGGCGCAGTTCCTCGCTGCGCGCTGGGCGCTGGTCGAGCGTGCCCGCTGCCTCCACGAGGGACATCGCCTCGTCAAGCTCAAGGCCGTACTTCCTCTCGCGGCGCACCTCCAGGCGCAGATCCTCTCCCTCAGCGGGGTTGCGTGCGACCAGTCCCTCTCGCACCGCGCGCGCGAGGATCTCCGAGAGCAGATGCAGGTGTGAGTTGATCGTCTGCGGCTGCAGCGGTTGCAGCGCGCGCCCGCGACCGTCGATCAGCGGTTCGCCGATCGCGAGGGCGGCCTCGATGCGGCGGTTCTCGGCGAGCTTGCGGTCAAGGTAGGCCTCGACGTTGCGACTCGTCAGCTCGCTCACGGGGATGTCGCCGAAGTGCGGCAGCAGGTGTATTTCGAGCTTGCGCCTCATGTCAGCCAAGCTGTTCGGGCGCAGGCCCTTGCGGATCTTGCGTTGGTAGTGCTCGTCGGCGAGCTGCCCGATCGTCGGGACGTCGCGCTCCACGTAGTCAGCCTTCAGCGGCGGGCTCCACGTTCCGGCGAGGATCTGGCTGGCGATCAGCCGTGCCTCGTGTTCGGCGCCTGCACGGGTCATGCCCTCGTCGCTGCGCCCGAGGGGGATCGTCTCGCGTGGGTAGCCGCGGCCGCGGAACCGCACGCCGTAGCTCACCACCCCGGTGCGGATGGTGTGCTCGCGGATCTGCCCGGTTGGCTGGCGGGGCATCCTCGTAGATTGCTACAGGCGCGGCCGAGCGCGCAAGTTGCCGTTCGACGTCTCTGCCTTTTGGGCTCGCTTCGCGGGACCCGACCGCCGGTCTCGCTGCGGTGGATGTGCGCCGACGATTCGGCTCACTCCGTCGCGCGGGATGCGCAGCGGTGCCGTCCGCCCTCGCCCGAGTTTGATCGCGCCCAGCTCGGTGGCGTGCTCGTAGACCCAATTGCGTCCCACTCGTAGGACCTCGGCAGTCTCGGCGACGGTCAGCAGCGCGGGCAAGGCGTGCAGCTCAACTGTCATCGCCACGGTCCGATGCGTGCTGGTCCGCTCCGAGCGCTGGCTAGCCGCTGCCTCACGCGGATCGGCGATGGCGTCACCATCGGTGCCCGGACGTGGCGAGTGGTAAGTCATCCCCTCTCCTCGCAGATCGCAGCCGCGTCGTTCGTGGTGAGCAGGCCTCCCAGGAGCACCTTGGCTTCCTCCAACGGCGCGCTCCACGCTGCGGGCGGGCGGGCGTTTGTCAGGTCGCAGCGTTCAGCAGTGGTGAGGAGGTCAAGGGCGACCGCAGGGAAGGTCATCTCGCTTCTCCGCTTTCCTTGGGCTTCTGATCTTCCTGTCGGGTGTAGCCAGGGCTTTGCGCTGCCGTGCGATGGCGCCGTGTGCGCGCCTTCGATGCTGTTGGGCTTGGTTCGGCTCGCGCTGGGCCGAGCTTCTGGCCGAGGCGTTTCTGGAGCATCGCGTGGAGGAGGTGGCGTGGGAGTAGGGCGGCGGTGAATGAGGCGGGGGAGAGCAGCGCGTCGAGCTGCTCGACGCTCCAGCTCGAGCAGCGGGCGGCGAGGACGACCTCGACGAGAACCTGCTCGCACCATTCGCGCACCTGGGCTTCGATCACGGCGTGGGCGCCGGGCACGCCCTGGTAGCGCTGCCGCCAGTGGGCGGTGAGGTCGTCGATGGCCCGGAAGTCGCCGTTGATGGTGAGTTCGTGGCGGGCGGGGTGGTAGCGGGCGGCCTGGTCTTCGAGGTCGCCGGGGGCGCGGGTGCCGTCTCGCGCCGAGATCCACGCCACGTCGGGTAGGTCCACGATCGTCTCCGCGCCATCCTCGAGGTCGCGGCCATCTGCGGGCGGCGCGCCATCCGCGGTGTTGGACGAAGCGGCGTCGCCGGTGATGACGGT
>JBELAG010000557.1:0-2943 GCA_049509055.1 Solirubrobacteraceae bacterium | reverse complement strand
ACATAGTCAGCTTACACGGAAGATCTGACATCCTCGGGGCTATGACTTCAGCGAGTTCCCGCGATCGTCGTGTCCGGGTTGATCGACAGGACATACTCGATCCCGTCCGCGTCAAGATCACCGCGCAACTGCGTGTTCTCACCGTAGGCGGCATCACCGAGCACCGGCGCCCGATCGATCGCCCAGCCCGCTGCCTGCTTGACCAACCCGACCCCGAGTTGCGGCTTGGTCTGGAATGCGACCTGCTCTGGGATCTTCGCCTTGCGCCGGCGCTCCGGGTCAGCGCACCAGTCCTCCGGCAGATACAGCGCCCATCCCAACGGCAGCGTCGCGTGCTCGCTGACCGCGTGCAGCGACACGCCGATCTGACAGTTACCGATTTTCCCCAACGTCCCGGAGTACTGGCGCTTGACCCCCGGAGAGTGCTTCCCGTCCTTCGGGAACCTTGTGTCATCAAGCACCCACGCCTCCGCGCCAACGACCGGCGCGACACGCTCCACCACCGCCTGCATCAACCGCCGCGAATCCCACGGACTGTCCGCCAGGAACTGCTGCAGACTCTGATAATCCCCGTCGCCATCGAGTCGCTCAACCAACGGCTCCAGCGATTTGCGCGCACCCGCCGCCAACAACCCGCGGACGTACACCTCCGCGTTTGCGCGCTGCACCGGATGACTCATCGCGACGCCGGCGACCTGCGACATGAACGCCTCCATTCGCGTCTTCACCGCCGGCGCGAGCGAGTCCCCACGCTCCTCCTGCTCCATCACCACAACCGCCATTCGCACCATCCCGCATCGGGTATCACTGATGCAGGAGGAATTCGCGATGCAGCGAATAACACCTCCAACAGACTAACAAAGTACTACTAGAAGGTTGGTGTTTTTCGAGCGGGTCTGTCCGGCCCTCAAGACAGTCTTGAGGGTATGAGCCTTGGTCTGTCTCCCCTCCAGCAGGACTTGATCGCGACCACCACGGGGTTCTGTGAGCCGTTGGTCGCGCCCGACTCGATCTATGGGCTGTTGCACCGCGAGTGCCATCGCCTGTTTCCGGATGAGATGTTCGCTGACTTGTTCTGTGACGTGGGGCGGCGATCGGTGCCGCCGATGATCGTGGCGGTGGTGATGGTGCTGCAGCGCCTCGAGGGCTGTTCTGACCGCGAAGCGGTCGACCGGTTTGCGTTTGATCTGCGGTGGAAGTACGCGGCGGGCGGGCTTCAGTTTGACTTTCCGGGGTTCGTGCACACGGTGCTGGTCGACATGCGCGCCCGGCTGGCAGCGTCGCAGGATCCCGAGCGGATCTTCAATGTGGTCTTGGACGTCGGCAAGCGCGCGGGGATGATCGGCCGCCGAAGGGTGCTGGATTCCACGCCGATCTATGACGCGGTGGCGACGATGGACACGGTGACGCTGGTGCGCTCAGCGATCCGGGGGCTGCTCGCGGTCTGTGACGCTGACCTCCAAGCGCAGCTGCGAGCGGTGCTGGGTCGTGATGATGACTACGGCAGCGCGGGCAAGCCGGCCTGTGACTATGACGATCGCCAGGCCCGCGAGGCGCTGGTGGACGCGTTGGCCCACGACGCGCTGGCGCTGCTGATGGCGTTGGAGGGCGTGTGTTTGTCAGCAGCGCAGGGGCGGGCGGCGACGCTGGTGGCGTCGGTGATCGGACAGGATCTTGACGTCGATCAGCACGGGACCTACACGATCGCGCGCCGGGTCGCTCGCAACCGGATCATCTCCACCGTCGACCCCGACGCGCGCCACGGGCATAAGAGCTCAGCGCGTGGGTTTGACGGCTACAAAGGCCACGTCGCGGTCGATCCCGACTCGGAGTTGATTACCGCCACGAGCGTGACCGCGGGCAACGTCGGGGACGGCGCGGCGGCGGCGGCCCTGCTCGCCGATGAGTTGGGTGAGCTCGACCGTGAGCAGCAGCCCAGCGAGCCGTCAGCAGCGGAGCAGACCGAGCAGCGGCTGTCGGTGTATGGCGACTCGGCCTACGGCGCCGGAGCGTTTCTCGACACGCTCGAGCAGGCCGCCGCGGAGATCAGCTGCAAGGTGCAGCCGCCGGTCGCGCCCGCCGGCCGGTTCTCAAAGGACGAGTTCCACGTCGAGCTTGGGGCCGGCACGGTCAGCTGCCCGGCCGGTCACACCGTCGCGCTCGCTGCGGCGGGCGAGGGGCAGATCGCGCGCTTTGGCGCCTTCTGCGCCGGGTGTCCGCTGAGCGCCAAGTGCACCACCTCCAAGAACGGCCGCACGATCCAGATCGGCCCCCACGAGGCCCAGCTCGCCCGCGCGCGCCACCGCCAACAAGACCCCGCCTGGAAGACCGACTACACAGCCACCCGCCCCAAGGTCGAGCGCAAGATCTCACACCTGATGCGTCGCAAACACGGCGGCCGCCGCGCTCGCGTACGCGGCACACCCAAGGTCGGCGCCGACTTCAACCTCCTCGCCGCCGCCGTCAACCTCGCTCGTCTCGGCATGCTCGGACTCACCAGCAATACCGACGGGTGGGCGGCGAACACCACCTGAGACGCCAGGAAACGGCCCGGAGGGGACCCTCCACGCCGACCAGGTGGCCCACCAGCCGCCCCCGCAACGGTCTGACCCGATGAGACGGCCACCAACCGCCGCCACCGTCACGACCCCACCACGCAGCCCGCGCACCGGTCCCGCCTCACAGAGACCCGTTCAACACCAACCTCCTAGGATGCCCTATGAGTCGCGCGCCCCTCGCGTCGACTGCTGCGATGCCGGGCGGATTCAGCCATATAAACGCGCGAGCAGGGCTGGTGAGCTGATCTCAGTACATGCGCCGGAGCTGGGGGCGCCGTGCCCCCAGCTGCGGTGATGTGGTGGTTGTGAGTCGCGATTCTGGCCTAGTTGTCGGCGACGCCGATGGTCGTCGAGCCGGCGCCGAAGCCAGTGGCGTACGGCGAAC
>JBELAG010000556.1:0-2963 GCA_049509055.1 Solirubrobacteraceae bacterium | reverse complement strand
GCGGCGGCCACCTCGGCCAGCGCGCCCGGCGTGTTCTCGACGTCGATGACGAGGTCGAATGACATTGGTCGCTCGGGCGCAGCCTACTCGCCCGCGGCCGGCGGCGGGTCGCCGGCTCAGGGGAGCCCGGAGGCCAGCGCGGCGGGGTGCGCCGCCGCCACCGCCACCGGCTTGGCCACCAGGACCGCCAGCGCGCACGAGGCCACGCGCGCGGCCGGGCTGTCGGCGCGGCTGGTGAGGGCGATCGGCACGCGGCCCCCCAGCACGATCCCGGCCGACTGCGAGTCGGCGAGGTAGTCGAGCTGCTTGACGAGGATGTTGCCGCTCTCGAGGTCGGGGACGACGACGATGTCGGCGCGCCCGGCGACCGGCGAGTGAATTCCCTTGGCGCGCGCGGCGTCCGGCGAGACGGCGTTGTCGAACGCCAGCGGGCCGTCGACCACGCCGCCGCGGATCTGGCCGCGGTCGGCCATCTTGGCCAGCGCGGCGGCGTCGAGCGACGAGCGGAGCCTGGCGCTGACCGTTTCGACGGCCGACAGGACGGCCACGCGGGGCAGCGGCACCCCGAGCGCGTGCGCGAGCTCGATCGCGTTCTGGACGATGTCGCGCTTGGAATCGAGCCCGGGCGCGACGTTGAGGGCAGCGTCGGTGATCAGCAGCGGCCGCGGATAGGTCGGCACGTCGATCACGTACACGTGGCTCATGCGCCGGCCGGTGAGCAGGCCGGTCCGTTGCACGACGGCGGCGCGCATCAGCTCGTCGGTCTGCAGGCTGCCCTTCATCAGCGCGTCGACCTCGCCGGAGCGGGCCAGCGCGACGGCGACGTCGGCCGCCTGGTGGCTGTGCTCGGTGGCGATCAGCGGCAGATCGGCGATCTGCAGCCCGTGCGTCTTGGCGACCGCGCGGATTCGCTCCTCGGGCCCGACCAGCACCGGCTCGATCAACCCCTCCTGGGCGGCGAGGATCGCTCCGAGCAGCGCGTCGCGGTCGACGGGATGCACGACCGCCATGCGAATCGCGGCCAGCGGCCTGGCGCGCGTGATCAGCTCGCGGAAGACGACCCCGCGCTCGCGCAGCGACACCTCGGGAAGGGTGACGCGGGGACGGCTGACCTTCTCGGTCGGCGCCATCACCTTCGCCGTCCCGTCGATCACGGTCTCGCCCTGCTGATTGACCGCGAGGCAGTCGAACGTGATCCGGTGACGCTCGGGATCCTTGGTGGACGCGGTCACCGACACGGTGATCGTGTCGCCGACGGCGACCGGGCGCCGGAAGCGCAGCGTCTGCTCGAGGTAGATCGTGCCGGGACCGGGCAACCGTGTCCCGAGCAGGGTGGAGATCAGCGATCCGCCCCACATCCCGTGGGCGATGATCTTGTGGAATACGTCGCTCTTGGCGTACTCGTCGTCGAGGTGGGCGGGATTGACGTCTCCCGACATCACCGCGAACAGCGCGATGTCCTCGCGGCTCAGCGTGCGTTGCAACGAGGCGCTCTCGCCGACCGCGATCTCGTCGAAGGTCCGGTTCTCGATCAGCACGCGAGCCGCGGCCGGATCCCCGTTGGGCCCGCCGTCGTGACGGGCGCTCATGCTCGCCGCGCCCGCTCAGCGTTGCAGCACATAGGTCCCCGGTGCATCGGCGAGCGATGGGCCCTGCGGCGGCGGGGCCCCTCGCCGCCCCGAGCGCTTGGCCAGCCAGCGCTCCCACGTGGGCCACCACGAACCCTCGTGGGTCGGGGCGTCCTGCGCCCACCGGTCGGGTTCGACGTACGGCTGCCCGGCGGGGTGGGTGGTGCACTGGAAGGTGCGGTGGGGATGCCCCGGCTCGCTGACGATCCCGGCGTTGTGACCGCCGCTGCACAGCAGGAAGGTGAGCTCGGTCTCGGCGATCAGGTTGAGCTTGTAGACCGAGTGCCACGGCGCCACGTGGTCGCGGACGGTGGCGACGACGAACATCGGCGCGCGGATGTCGCCGAGGGTCACCGCGCGCTCGCCGACCCGGTAGCGCCCCTCGAACAGGTCGTTGCGTAGAAACAGCCCGCGCAGGTACTCCGAGTGCATCCGGTAGGGCAGTCTCGTGCCGTCGGCGTTCCAGGCCATCAGGTCGTTGGGCGCCGGTCGCTCGCCGAGCAGGTACTCGTTGACCATGCGCGAGTAGATGAGCTCGTATGACCGCAACATCCCGAACGCCCCGCTCATGTTCGGGGAGTCGAGGTAGCCCTTGTCCCACATGATGCTCTCCAGCTGGTCGATCTGGCTCTCGTCGATGAACAGCTGGAGCTCGCCGGGCTCGGTGAAGTCCGTCTGGGCGGCGAACAGGGTCACGCTCGCCAGCCGCCGGTCGGCGTCCCGGGCCATCGCTGCGGCGGCGATCGCCAGCATCGTTCCGCCCAGGCAGTAACCGACGGCGTTGATCCGGCGGTCGCCGACGATCTCGCCGACGGCGTCCAGCGCCGCCATCACGCCGAGCTGGAGGTAATCCTCCATCCCGAGGTCGCGGTCCTCCGCGGTGGGGTTGTGCCAGGACATCATGAACACGGTGTGGCCGCGGTCGACGAGGTACTTGACCAACGAGTTATGCGGCGACAGGTCGAGGATGTAGTACTTCATGATCCACGCGGGCACCACCAGGACCGGCTCGGCGTAGGTGGTCTCGGTCGTCGGCGTGTACTGGATGAGCTCGATCAGCGCGTTGCGATACACCACCCGCCCGGGGGTGACCGCCACGGTCTGCCCCGGCACGAACGCCTCGGCCCCGGCCGGCGGGCTGTCGCTGAGCATGCGCTGCAGGTCGTCGCCGAACAGCTGCGCGCCTCGGACGAGGTTGTCGCCGAGTTGTGTCACGCTCGCCGCGATCACCTCCGGGTTGGTCGCCGCGAAGTTGGAGGGCGAGACGAGGTCGAGCATCTGGCGCGCCATGAACGACACCATTCGTTCGTGGTGCTCGGAGACGCCGGGCACGTC
>JBELAG010000555.1:0-3183 GCA_049509055.1 Solirubrobacteraceae bacterium | reverse complement strand
GCCAAATCTATACTGGATAAGCGACTCGGCAATTGCGCGGCCTTATGACCTACGATGTTCACCTCGAATCCAACGCGTTCCAGTCCTCGGGCTGAAAACGCTGCCCAGCAGCTCAATGCGAAGCATGTGCCGATGGAGGCGAGCAGTAACTCCACCGGCGTCGTCTGGCCAGGGCCTATCTCTGCCGGTAGGGTCGAGCCTTCGCGAAGGACCGCCAACGGCCCGGCCGGCGGTGAAACAATCTCCAGAGCCCACCGCTTTGAGACGACGTTCACGACTTTACCCCTGTAAATCGAGTTGGGCGCGATCCGTCTCGCGCAGAATGCGGCCACCGTCCAGGAGGGCGGCCCGGTCGCACATATGGGCGATCACGCCGATATCGTGACTGACGAACACCAGCGTCATGGCGTGTGTCGCCCGCAGACGATTCAGCAGATTGAGTATTCCAGCCTGCACCGATACGTCAAGGGCAGAAGTCGGCTCGTCGAGAAGCAGCAATCGTGGCTCGCGCAAGAGGGCCCGTGCGATCGCCACGCGCTGGCGCTGACCCCCCGAGAGCTGATGAGGGTAGCGGCGGCCATGAGATGCGTCGAGCCCCACTTCCTCGAGTGCGGCATACACGCGGCTCGTCGCGTCCGTCCGCGTAAGGCCCTCAATGAGCAGCGGCTCGATCAGGACGCGTTCCACGGTGTGTCGCGGGTTCAGCGATGCCGAAGGGTCCTGAAAAACCATCTGCACGTCGCGCCTGAGCTGGGGGTCGAAGGAGTGACCTGGACGCAGGGACCGTCCCAGGAGCGAGACTTTGCCGCGCCAGCGGGTGTTAAATCCGGCCAGCACCCGCAACAAGGTCGATTTGCCACTCCCCGAGGCACCCGTGAGCCCATAGATCTCCCCTTCCGCAATGCTGAGCTCGAGCGCATCGATCACATGCCGCACACGGCCGGACTGGGTGAGCGGTACAGTCAGCGAACGGACGACAATCGCGCTCATTCCCGCATCTCTCTCTCGAGCGCCGCGGGATCGAGTACCGGCAGCACGGTACCGTGTGTCTTGCCGCTCGGGCGGCTAGCCCAGAGCGCGCGGGTGTAGGGGTGCGCCGAGCGGCCCAGATCAGCGGCGGGGCCCTGGTCGACGATGCGGCCACGGTACATCACCAGGGCGCGATTGGCATGACGTGCCACCATCTGCAAATCGTGACTGATGAGCAGCAGACCCATGCGACGGGTCTCGACCTGACGGCGGATCAGTTGCATCACCTGCTCTCGTAACTCCGCGTCCAAAGCGGAGGTCGGCTCATCGGCGATGAGTACTTCCGGGTCGTTCAGCAACATCATGGCCAGCACGATCCGTTGACCCATGCCGCCGGAGATCTGATGAGGATAGGATTTCAGCAACCGCTGCCTCTGCGTGAGCCCCACGGCGTCGAGCATCTCGGCGATACGTTCATGTCGCTCTGCCGCCGGCTGCCGGCGGTGAACCCGCAGGGCCATGTCCATTTGACGACCGATGCTCAAGACCGGATTCAGGCTGACGCGCGGGTCTTGCAGCATCAACGACAAGCGCGCGCCCCGCAACCCGTTCCACTCGCTTGCCGTGCACAGCTGCAGATCTGTCTCCCCCAGCTGCAGAAGCGTCGCTCGTGCCACGAGCGGCGGCGGAAGCAATCCGAGCACGGCGCGCGCTGTCAGCGACTTGCCGGAGCCCGACTCGCCGACCAGCGCGACGCACTCGCAGGACAGATCGAACGAAAGATCCGGAATGATGGGAGCGGCGCTCTCCCGGTCCCCGAGACGCACCGACAAGTGGCCGACGGACAGCAGCGGCTCACGTGGCATCGCGAGGGTCTCCGTAATCTCGCAATCCCTCGGCCGCCAGATTGAAGGCGAGACTGGCCACGAAAATCAGGAATCCCGGGAATGCGGCGATCCACCACTGTTCGAAGAGCACGCGGCTGCCGTCGGCGATCATTGCACCCCATTCCGGCGTGGGTGGTCGCACCCCAAGGCCCAAGAACCCGAAAGCAGACGCCGCCAGAATGATCGACGCCAGATCCAACGCAAGTCGTACCTGCATGGTCGGGAGGCACGCGGGTAGAACATGGCCGGCCAGAAGGCGCGCGCCGACGATTCCCTGCATGCGTGCCGCATCCAGATACTCGCTGCGACGCAGGATACGGGTCTCGGCGCGTGCCAGGCGCGCGTAGGTTGGCCAGCCCGTCAGCATGAGTGCCAACGCGCAGTTTAGCAGACCCGGTCCGAGCACTCCGACGAAGGCGAGGGCGAGGACCAGCGTCGGGAAGGCCATCACGAGGTTCGTCACGGCAGTGAGTAGGCGATCGAGCCAACCACCGACATAGCCTGCCAGTATGCCAACGGCCAACCCCGACGGGACCATGAACAGTGCGACCAGCGTCGCCAATCCCAAGGTCGCGCGGGCACCGTAAAGCAGTCGTGACAAAACATCACGGCCCAAGCCGTCCGTGCCGCACGGATGTCCGAGTGACGGAGCCTGCAGGCGCAGTGCGAGATTCTGCGTAAATGGATCATGGGCGGTCAGCCATGGCGCGAGGAGTGCGGGCACTAAAATCAGAAGCAGTAGGAACGAGCCGACGATGAGGGAGGGCGGCAACGTCCGAACGCGCCGTATCGCGCGACCCGAAGATCTGGCCGGAAGCGGAGCGTTGTTCATGTGCGCGGGTCGAGCAAATGCGCCAACGAGTCGGTTACGCCATTGATGAGAATGAAGCAGATGCCGATGACCAACGTGCTTCCCAAAATGGCAGGCGTGTCGCCGGCAAACAACGCGGTACCGGCTTCCGCCAGCAAGGCGGCTCGCGTCGGCCGTGCGATGCTGCCGACCGCATAGGCGACGAGCAGAGCGACGGGGAGTATCAGATGGCTGACCGCGTTGGGAAACGCGCCCTGTACCCCGCTGCGCCAAGCATCCAGCAAGACGAAACCGCTCGGCATGTCGATCGTGTATTCATAGGCATCGTCCAGCCGTCCCGGTCCGCCGAGCCAGCCTAACCGGGCATAGAACAAATACAGGGCGAGTAGGCCGAGCCAGAAAATCGGCAGGGAGTTACCGGCGAGCGATATCACTCGCACCAAGACATCGGTCACGCCCCGCGGATGCACCGCGCTGATCAACGCCAATCCGAGGCCGAGAACCGCGCTCCCCATC
>JBELAG010000554.1:0-2986 GCA_049509055.1 Solirubrobacteraceae bacterium | reverse complement strand
GCCGCGGACCTCAACGCCAAGGCGGCCGCCAAGGCGCTGCTGATCCACGTCAACACCGCCCATCATCGCCTCGGCCGGATCGCGGAGAAGACCGGCTGTGACCTGCGGCGCCTGTCAGACGTCATCGACCTGCTAATCGCCATCCGGCTGACCGAGCCGAGCGCCGGATGACCGGCCTGCCCGCCGAGCAAGGGCCCAGCGCCGCCGCGCCGGCAGGCGTCGGGCTCGCCGACGGCGCGGTGGTGACCGTCCGGCCCGTCGAGCCCGCGGACAAGCCGTTGCTCGCCAGCGCGTTTGACGCCCTCAGCGACGAGTCGCGCCATCGCCGGTTCTTCGCGGCGCTGCGTGAGCTGAGCCCCGCGCCGCTGGCCTATCTCACCGAGGTCGATCACCACGACCACGAGGCTCTGCTGGCGATCGAGCCGAGCACCGGCGCGTGCGTCGGGGTGGCTCGTCTCGTTCGCATCGGCCCGCAGGTCGCCGAGCCGGCGATCGTGGTCAGCGACGGCTGGCAGCGCCTCGGGCTGGGCTCCGCGTTGCTCGACGCGCTCGCCACACGGGCGTGCGCAGAGGGGATCACGCGCTTCTCGGCGACCGTCCTGGCCGAGAACACCGACGCGATCCGGCTGCTGGAGCGACTCGGTGCCACGGCGGCGAGCGAGTCGGGTCCCGAAATGCGCTTCGATGTCGCGTTGCCCGACGGTGGCGGGGCCGGCCGGACGTTGCGTGAGCTGCTGAGCGTCGCGGCGGCCGGCCTGCTCACCCCGGCTCGAGTGCTCCTGCAGCGGATGGCGGTCGGCGATGAGTGACACGGTGAGCTGGGGCGTCCGTTACGTCACCGCCGCGGGGCTGCGGATGCGCGTGGGTCGTCATGGCGGCGGCGATCCGCTGCTGCTGATCACGGGGATCGGCGCCAACGTTGATATGTGGGCGCCGTTTGCCCGCCTGGCCGGTGCGCGTGAGCTGATCGCGTTCGATCCACCGGGGGCGGGGCTCTCGCAGCGTCCGGCGCTGCCGCTGCGGATGGGGGTCTGGCCCGGGTCGTCGTCGGCCTGCTCGATCGGCTGGAACTGCAGCGGGTGGATGTTCTGGGCTATTCGTTCGGTGGCGGGCTGGCTCAGGAGCTGGCCCGTCGGGCTCCGGACCGTGTCCGCCGGCTCGTGCTGTGCGCGACCGGCCCGGGTCTGGGCGGCGTGCCGCCGCGGCCGATGGCCGCGCTGATGCTGGCCACGCCGGCGCGCTACTACCACCCGCGGTTGCTGGCGTTCAGCGTGCCCCATATCGCCGGTGGGCGCACCGCCCGTGAGCCGGGGGTCCTCGCTGAGCATGCCGGGGCGCGGCTCCTGCGCCCTCCCGGCCCGATCGGCTACGCGTATCAGCTGTACGCGACCGCGGGCTGGTCAAGCCTGCCGTGGCTGCACCAGGTGTCCGCGCCGACGCTCGTCGTGGCCGGCGAACGGGACCCGAGTGTGCCCGTGCGCAACGCCCGGATGCTGGCCGCGCGCCTCCCGGACGCCCGGCTGCACATCGTCAAGGACGGAGGCACCTCTTTCTCCTCGACGAGCCTGAGAGCGCAGCCGGCCCGATCCGGGCGTTCCTCGACGAGCACTGAAGGGCCAGAGCCCCGGACGCCGGCTCACGTGGGCGCCCGGCTGCGCGTCCGGTGCGCCGCGGCCCCGTCGGGCGTTGGTGGCCACGCACAACCCGGCGCGCCGATGTTTGGCGAGTGACGCCATTGTCACGCCGACGACCGCCGCTTAGCCTGCCTGCGCTGGCTCGTAAGCCACACCCATCCACCGGACTCCGAGGAAGAGGCGACGATGTTGACCGTGACGACGATCGAGGAGCTGCGCACCAGAGCCGGACAGGAGCTTGACGCGAGCGCGTATCACGACGTGAGCCAGGACCGCGTCAACGCGTTCGCCGAGGCCACCGGCGACCGGCAATGGATTCACCCCGATCCCGTGCGGGCGCGTGATACGCCGATGGGCGGGACGATCGCGCACAGGTACTGCACGCTCGCGCCCGCGCTGCTCGCCGAGGTTCTCCCGCTCGACGGCTTTGCGATGGGCGTCAACTACGGGCTGGACAAGCTGCGATTCCCGGCGCCGCTGCCGGTCGGCTCGGCGCTCCGCATGCGCGCGCGCCTGGACGCCTGCGATGACATCCCCGGGGGCGCCACCCTCGCGCTGACGCTGACTTTCGAGCACGAGAGCTCAGACAGGCCGGCGTGCGTCGCGCAGGCGCTGTATCGCGTCGATGAGAGCGCCTAGCGCCATGGCCGCGACCGCACCGACAACGAACTCCACCGGCGCCCGCGCCGCCGCGCGCTCGGCGCTGGACGTGATGCTCACCGACGCCGCCCTGGAGCAGGCCAGCCGGGGCGCGTTCCTGCAGCCGGGCGCCGCGGTCAAGGCGGTCGGGGGCCTCGCGCGGCGCCCTGATCGCGTCGCCCGGCGCGTCGGCGGGCTCGCCTCGGGTCTGGGCGCGGTGGCGACCGGACGCTCCGAGGTTTCACCGGCCAAGGACGACCGGCGCTTCGGCGACCCCGCATGGCGGGAGAACTGGCTGCTGCGCCGCGTTCTACAGTCCTATCTGATGGCGGCCGGTACGGTCGACGATCTGATCAGCGACGCCGACCTGGACTGGCGCGCCGAGCGTCAGGCACGGTTTGCCGCTCAGAACATCCTCGACGCGCTCGCTCCGACGAACTTCCCCTGGTCAAACCCGACCGTTCTGCGCGAGATCGTCAACACCGGCGGGACGAACCTGATCAAGGGCGGACGGCGGTTCGTGCGCGACATGTCGCACGCTCCCCGGCTTCCTGCCAGCGTTGACACCGCGAAATTCGAGGTGGGCGGCAACCTCGCGGTCACGCCCGGGTCGGTGGTGCTGCGTACCGAGGTCTTCGAGCTCATCCATTACCGCCCCTCCACGGCGCAGGTGCGCGAGGTCCCGCTGCTGTTCGTGCCGCCGACGATCAACC
>JBELAG010000553.1:0-2998 GCA_049509055.1 Solirubrobacteraceae bacterium | reverse complement strand
CCTCCAACGTCGCTCCTTGCTCGCCTACCTCCGCGAGCTCCACGCCGCCCACCAGGCCGGCGGCGCGCTCCCCGCCCTCATCTGAGCCGAAGCCCCCGAAACCCGGGGAACTGAACGGCTACTGTTTGTGCTGCCGGGACGGTGCACATAATTAGAGCCCGTCGAGGAACGCGAGCGTCGGGTCTGTTGGCCGGTATCGGCCGGGCTTGGTGCCGAGCGGTGCGGTCCGCGCGATCGCCTGCTCTTTGAGCTTGGGGTCGGCGTGCTCGTAGATGCGCGTGGTCTGCGCGCTTTCGTGACCGAGCCAGAGCGCGATCGTCGCGATGTCGACGTCCTTGGCGCGCAGCAACATGGCATTCGTGTGACGGAGCGCGTGGGGGGTCACGCGCTTGCGCTGCAGTGAAGTGCAACTGGTGGCGGCGGCGGTGGCGTGCTTGGTGACGAGCTTCCCGACCGCGTGGCGGGTGAGCGGCCGTCCTTGGCGGGTGGGGAAGAGCGGCTCCTCGGGCTGGCCTTGGCGTTCTTTGAGCCAGGCGCGTAGGATCGCGACCGTCTCGGTGGTCAGGGTCGCGATCCTTTCCTTGCGGCCTTTGCCGATCACCCGCACGTGCGCGCCGCGGCCGAGGTTCGCGTCGGCGACGCGCAGGGCGGTGAGTTCCGAGACTCGTAGCCCGGTTTTGATCGCCGTCAGCAGCAGCGCGTGGTCGCGCCGGCCCAGCCAGGTGGTCCGGTCGGGCGCGGCGAGTAGTGCCTTGATCTCGTCGAGTTCGAGGTAGGCGACGACGTTGCGCTGGTAGCGCTTGGTCGGGATCGCCATCACTCTGGCGATCGTGGCGGCGTGCTCGGGGTGGCGCAAGGCCGCGAACCGGTAGAGCGAGTGGATCGCTCCCAGCCTGGCGTTGCGGGTTCTCGGGCTGTTGCCCCGCTCGGTCTCGAGGTGGGTGAGGAACGCGCCGATCAGCTGCGCGTCAAGGTCGTCAAAATCCAGCCGGTAGGGCGGCTTTCCGGTCTGCTGCTGAGCGAAGCGCAGCAGCAGCCGCAGCGTGTCGCGATACGCGGCGATCGTCTGCGGGCTTGAGTTGCGCTGGGCGATCAACCGCTCACAGAAGAACGCCTCGAGCGTGTGTGCGATCAGGGTCATGAGAGCGCCTCTGGGAGCCCTTCGAGCCGGGCCGAGATCAGCGCAAGCAGCTCCGGCACCGCCTCCAGGTACCAGAACGTGCTGGACGGGTTCACATGCCCG
Source organism: Solirubrobacteraceae bacterium (assembly GCA_049509055.1). GTDB lineage: Bacteria > Actinomycetota > Thermoleophilia > Solirubrobacterales > Solirubrobacteraceae > Palsa-465. Next base: position 1,755 of record JBELAG010000553.1, on the reverse strand, counting down.
AGATAGGTAGACAGCAGCGGCAGCTTGCGCTCGACGTCCTCGCCGGCCCGATACCAATCGATCAGCGTGTGCACGGCATAGGAGTGGCGAACGTCATGAGGGCGCGGTCGCTTGCGGTGGCCGCGGCCATCGAGGCCGACCTCGCGAATCAGCTGGGTGAATGTCCGGTTCAGTTCCCCGCGAGGCACCCGCCGACCCCTGGCGCCGATGAAGAACGCGGGCGTCGAGGGCTCGGGGAACCGCCGGTCGCGCGCGCGGGCATAGTCACGCAGCGCCGTGGTGGTCGTGGGGTGCAGCGGCACCTCGCGCTGCTTGTTGTGCTTGGCGGCCCGGACGTGCAGCACACCGTGCCGCAGGTCGACGTCCTGACGGTCGAGCGCCAGCGCCTCCCCGGGCCGCAGGCCGGTTGACGCCAACAAACCGATCAGCGTCTGATGACGCAGCGCGCGCAACGCCGGCGTGAGCCTGCCGGCGGCGGCGATCAGCGCCTCGATCTCCGCGGGCGAGTAGATGTATGGCGGCACCCGCGGACGATGCGCGGGCAGCAGATCCTTGGAGGGAACCTCGGTCGCCGGGTCGAGCGTCGCCACATACCGAGCGAAGCCGCGCACCAACCCGAGCCGCCGATGGTGCCAGTGCGGATGGCCGCGGGTCTGGGTCGCCCACGCGAGCGCCCCGCTCGTGGTGATCCTCGCTCTCCCAGCCTGCTCTGTGAACGCGACGAACCCCTCCAGCATGCGGCCCTCCTCACGCAGCGCGAACCCGAGCCCGCGACGGATCCGCAGATAGTCAGCCAGCGCCTCGCGAAGCGGGATCATGCCGCACCTGCCCGCGACGGCCACGGACGCGCCAGCGCCCGGAGCCGGTTGCGGTCGACCTTGGCGTATTGCGTGGTCGTCTTCAGCTCGCTGTGACGCAGCACCTGCGCGATCTCCGACAGCGAGCCGCCACGCCTGAGCATCTCCGTCGCGGCGGTGTGCCGCAACCGGTGAGCACCGACCCGCGGCAACCCCGACCGGGTGCACGCCCCGCGCACGATCGAGCCGATCGCGTGCGGCGTCAGCCCCTCCAGCGGCGCTGTGATCCGCACAAACAGCGCTCGGGTCTCGCACCGCGGGCGGCGCCGCAGATACGACACCAGCGCCTCACCAACGTCCGCCGGCAACGGCAGCACGTCATGCCTGGAGCCCTTGCCGTGGATCAAGAGCTCGCCTGAGCGCCAGTCGATGTCCTCCAGTTGGATCGCGGCGACCTCGCCGCGACGCAGCCCCAGCCGCGACAGCAACAGCAGGATCGCGTAATCACGCCGCCCGACTGTCCGTCGCCGATCGCAGCTGGCCAGAAGCTTGCGGACCGCGGCGGGCTCAAGGCCGCGCGGCAGCGAGTGATCACGCCGGCTAGCGACCGGCGGGACCGCCCAAACCAATGGCAGCTCGATCAACCCGGTGACGTGCAGGAAGCGCAGGAACGACCGCAGCGCGTTCGCGAGATCCCGCGCCCCGGACACGCTGCGCTTCGGGCACTCAGCCGCCAAGAACCTGCTCACATCCGCCGCGGCAAGTCGCTCGAGCGACAGCCCGCCGGGACCCTGCCTGGGGGACAGGAACAGCCGCGCGGCCGGCACATAGCACGCGCCGACCGTTTGCTCGCACAGGCCGCGCTCCACGAACAGATAGCGGCGATACTCCACCAACAGCTCGTCCAACGGACCGTCAACGACCGCCGCCGCCGGCGGCGCGACAACCCCGATCTCGC
>JBELAG010000552.1:0-3006 GCA_049509055.1 Solirubrobacteraceae bacterium | reverse complement strand
GTCCCGAGCTGAGCTGGTTACGGGTGCGCGACCTGGTCCGCGAACTGGGGCCGCGCGTGCTCAACGAGGGTGATCTGCGTCGACGTATCCAGACCGTCGCTGTGTTCGCCCAGGGGATCCCAGGCGGACTGCGCGTGCTCGCTGAAGGGTGTCTGGTCGTGGTCCCTGGCGACCGCCACGATGTGATCATGGCTGCCTGTCTCTCGGCACTCAACGGGACCCGCCTGGCTGCGGTGGTCCTCAGTGCGGGGGTCGAGCCCGACCCGAGCGTGTGGGAGCTCACTCGGGCTGCGTGTGCCACGGGGTTGCCGATTCTTGTCGTCGATGACGACAGCTACGAGACCGCCGCGCGAGTGCGCGACCTCGACCCGGGTCTGCCGATCGACGACGCGGAGCGGATCGAGGGCGTGACAAACGACATCGCCGATGGGCTGGACGTGTCCTGGCTTGGATCGTTGCGAACTTCCTCTCGGCCCCGCAGGCTCAGCCCCGCCGCGTTCCGCTACCAACTTGTCGAACGGGCCCGCGCCGTCGACGCGCGTCTGGTGCTGCCCGAAGGCACCGAGCCTCGCACGCTGGCGGCCGCCGTCGCGTGCGCCGAGCGAGGCATCGTCCGAAGCGTCCTGCTCGGAGCGCCGGACCACGTCGCCGCGCTGGCCCACGGGCTTGGCCTGCGGCTTCCGGACGGCGTTACGGTGGTCGACCCCCAGGCCGTCGCCGAGCACTACCTCGCCCCGCTGATCCACGCTCGTCAGCACCGCGGCTGGACTGAAGCGATTGCACGCGATCACCTCGCCGATCCGATGATGATCGGCACCATGATGCTCCATCAGGGCGCCGTCGACGGTATGGTTGCCGGCGCGGTCCACACCACCGCGGCGACCGTTCGCCCGGCGCTGCAGATCCTCGGCGCCAAGCCAGACTGCCGCCTCGTGTCCTCTGTGTTCTTCATGTGCCTACCCGACGAGGTGCTCGTCTATGGCGATTGCGCGATCAACCCGCGGCCCGGGGCCGAAGACCTCGCCGACATCGCGATCCAGAGCGCGGCGTCGGCGCGCGCGTTCGGCATCGAACCGCGAGTGGCGATGATCAGCTTCAGCACCGGCACGTCCGGTGCCGGCGCCGATGTCGAGAAGGTCGCCGAGGCGACTCGGATCGTGCGTGAACGCGAACCCGATCTCGACGTCGACGGCCCGTTGCAGTACGACGCCGCGTCGACCGCTTCGGTCGCGCATAGCAAGCGTCCCGGCAGTGCGGTCGCGGGGCGCGCCAACGTGTTCATCTTCCCAAACCTCGACGCCGGCAACACGACGTACAAGGCCGTGCAGCGCAGCGCACACGTCGTGAGCATCGGCCCGATGCTGCAGGGGCTCGCCAAGCCGGTGAACGACCTGAGCCGCGGCGCGTCGGTGGACGACATCGTCTACACGCTCGCGCTCACCGCGGTCCAGTCGCGCGCCGCATAGCCCCGCCGGCACACCCAGAGCCGGCCAGCGGCCGCCGTTGCCTCCCGCAGAAAGGCGCCGGGGGGCTACGTCTTGTTTTCGCCGGTGCCCTGGAAGCGGTCGAAGATCTTGTCGACCGCGTTCTTGATCGTATGCCTGGCCTGATCGAGGCGGCCTTCGCGCCTCAGTCTCTCGTTTCCGGTCAGCACTCCGGCGGCTTCCTTGATCCGGCCTTTGACTTCGTCGACGTTATTGGCGGGCATGGAACCTTTCCTGTGTGGTTGGGATGGGCGCACGATCTGACGCAGATCGCGCTTCCACGTGCGTGCTGCCGCGCTTGCGCCGGTCGTGCGCCCGGGGCGACCAGTCCAGGTTCGCGGCGGTGGACGGCTGGGATCACGGGCTCGCGAGGGGCAGCACCCAGACGACGAGCGCGATGTATTGGGCGGCCGCCGCGACGATCACGAGCGCGTGAAAGATCTCATGGAAGCCGAACCACCGCGGCCACGGATCTGGCCGCTGGCGTGCGTAGATGATGGCGCCCGCAGAGTAGAGCAGGCCGCCACCGGCGAGCAGCGCGAGCGGCTCCGGACCGAGCTGATCGAGCAGCTCGGGCGCAGCGAGCAGCGCGACCCACCCCAGCGCGAGGTAGCTGCCGGCGATCAGCCGGCGAGGCGCCTCGATCCAACCCAGCGAGAAGGTGACACCGGCCGCAGCTCCTGCCCACGCGGTCCCGAGGATCGCCCACCCCAGCGGCCCGTGGAGCGCGAGCAGCGCGATCGGCGTGTAGCTCGCGGCGATGAACACGAAGATCGTGCTGTGGTCGATTCGCTGCAGAACAGCCTTGACGCGTCCCGGACTCGGCCAACGGTGATAGAGCGCGCTGCCGCCGAACAGAGCCGTCAGCCCGGCACCGTAGATCGCGCCGGCGACGGTCGCACGCCCCGGGGGTGCGAGGGCGACCGCGCGCAGCGCCGCGGCGGCAGCGAGAAAGAACGCGGCCGCATGCGAGATGCCGCGCAGCCGCGGCACCGACGCCGCGCGTGCGCCCGCCTCGGTCTCGGCGTCTTGGACCCCGATGGTGCCGTGCCGCGTTGACGGGAGGCCCGAATCCAGTCGACTGCAGGCGCGCATGACTAGAGCAACCCGACGTCATGGGACGTCAGCGGTTTGCGTGGTCCAGCGGTTTCTGCTGCAGCGGTGCGCATGGCTCTGCTCTCGAGGCACGTGTCACGCGGCGATCGTTTGGGTCTCCACGCCGTTCGCAGCCGAGTGCTTGAGCCGCAACGAATGTCCGCCGAGGGTTGAGGCGAAACCTGTGTGAACGTTACTCCTCTGCACGGCGGACCGTCGCGCGCACCTGTGGGCCGCAGCTGGTCACCATGTCTGGACCCGCTCGACTGGGCGCCGCGATTCGATTCGCAGTGACATGTCGAGCGCGACGCAGCCACTTGTCATGCACCGGACGGGGTTGAGGTCGGCTTCGACTACCTCTGGGAGATCTCGAAGCAGGAGGGCGAAGCGCAGCATCATGTCGCGTAGCGCCTGGCGATCGAGCACA
>JBELAG010000551.1:0-5865 GCA_049509055.1 Solirubrobacteraceae bacterium | reverse complement strand
CGGGCCATGCCGACTACGTCAAGAACATGATCACCGGGGCCGCGCAGATGGACGGCGCGATCCTCGTGGTGTCGGCGGCCGACGGCGCGATGCCCCAGACGCGCGAGCACATCCTGCTCGCCCGCCAGGTCGGCGTGCCCTACATCGTCGTCTTCCTCAACAAGGCCGACATGGTCGACGACCCCGAGCTGCTCGAGCTCGTCGAGGTCGAGATCCGCGACCTGCTGTCGGAGTACGAGTTTCCCGGCGACGACATTCCGTTCGTGGTCGGCTCGGCGCTCAAGGCGCTCGAGGGCGACGCGGAGTACGAGGGCAAGATCCTCGAGCTCGCCGAGGCGCTGGATACGTATATCCCCGAGCCGGTGCGCGATCTGGACAAGCCGTTCCTGATGCCCGTCGAGGACGTGTTCTCGATCACGGGACGCGGCACGGTGGCCACCGGGCGCATCGAGCAGGGCATCATCAAGACCGGCGAGCAGGTGGAGATCGTGGGCATCCGCGCCACGACGACCACGGTGGTCACGGGCGTCGAGATGTTCAAGAAGATCCTCGACGAGGGTCGCGCCGGTGACAACGTCGGTTGCCTGCTGCGCGGGACCAAGCGCGAGGAGATCGAGCGCGGGCAGGTGCTGTGCAAGCCGGGCTCGATCACGCCGCACACCAAGTTCAAGGCCGAGGTCTACGTCCTCAAGAAGGAGGAGGGCGGCCGTCACACGCCGTTCTTCACCGGCTACCGGCCGCAGTTCTACTTCCGCACCACCGACGTCACCGGCGTGGCCAACCTGCCCGAGGGCACGGAGATGGTGATGCCCGGCGACAACGTCCAGATGGAGATCGAGCTGATCCAGCCGATCGCCATGGATCAGGGTCTGCGGTTCGCGATCCGGGAGGGCGGCCGCACGGTCGGCTCGGGCGTCGTGACCGAAGTCATTCAGTAGTCAGCAGGCGGCGGCGCGGGCACGATTCACCCAGCCGCCGCCTGTTCCCACACCAGATACGACCTATACGGGGCGGGGGGGTGAGCCGACACGGTGCATCCACCCCCGCCCCCAACACTGAAAAAGAGCAATCGGCTTTCCGTAATCCAGTGGCAACCATCGCCCAAAACAAGATCCGCATCCGCCTGAAGTCATACGACCACACGGCGATCGAGACAGCGGCCAAGGAGATCGTCGAGACGGCGACGCGCACCGGCGCGACCGTGTCGGGTCCCGTTCCGCTGCCGACGGAGAAGAACGTGTACTGCGTGATCCGCTCGCCGTTCAAGGACAAGGACTCCCGCGAGCACTTCGAGATCCGCACCCACAAGCGACTGATCGACATCCATCAGCCGACGCCCAAGACCGTCGACTCGCTTCAGCGACTCGACCATCTTCCGGCCGGCGTGGATATCGAGATCCGCCTGGCGTCCTAGTCCGATGGCCGCGATCCTCGCCAAGAAGCTCGGCATGACGCAGCGCTTCCTCGACGACGGCCGGGTGGAGCGCGTGACCGTGCTCGAAGCCGGTCCCTGCCCGGTGACCGCGATCCGCACGCACGAGCGTGACGGCTACGAGGCGGTCCAGCTCGCGTTCGGCGCGTGCAAGGAGAAGGTGCTCACCCGGGCGCAGCTCGGCCACCTCAAGAAGGCCGACGCCTCCGCCCATCGCCATCTGGTGGAGTTCCGCGACGAGGCCGGCGAGCTGCTCGTCGGCGAGACGGTGACCGTCGAGGCGTTCGAGGTCGGCCAGAAGGTCAAGATCTCCGGGAAGTCCAAGGGCAAGGGGTTCGCGGGCACGATCAAGCGCCACAACTTCGCGTCGGGCCCCAAGTCCCACGGCTCCCACAACGTCCGCGCGCCAGGATCGATCGGCGCGTCGGCGACACCCTCGCGGGTGATGAAGGGCATTCGCGGCGCCGGCCGGATGGGCGGCGGCCGCGTCACCCAGCGCGGGCTGACGATCGTCGAGATCATGGCCGCCCGCAACCTGCTGCTCGTCCGTGGCGCGGTCCCCGGGCCGACCGGCTCGACCGTGGAGGTGCGGACCGATGGCTAGCGCTCCCAAGCTCGGCGGTGGCTCGGCCACGCTGGACGCGGCCGCGTTCGAGGCCGACTTCAACATGCCGCTCGTCCACGAGACGGTGCGGGCCGAGCTCAACGCCCGCCGGCAGGGCACCTCCTCCTCCAAGACGCGCGGCGAGGTCTCCGGCGGCGGCGCCAAGCCGTGGCGCCAGAAGGGCACCGGCCGCGCTCGCGCCGGCTCCTCGCGCTCTCCGGTGTGGACCGGAGGCGGCACCGTGTTCGGCCCGACCCCGCGCCACTACACCGTCAAGGTCAATCGCAAGGCCCGCCGGGCGGCCCTGCGCAGCGCGCTGTCGGTCCACGCCCAGCGCGGCTCGCTGGCCACCTTCGACGCGGCGACGTTCGGCGCGCCGTCGACCCGCCGCGCCGCCGACCTGCTCGACGGCTGGGAGCGCCCGGCCGCCAGCGGCCACACGCTGGTGCTGCTGTCCGAGCCCGAGGCACACGCCGGGCTGTCGTTTCGCAACCTGCGCAAGGTCTCGGTGATGCCGGTCGCCGACGCGGGCGTCGCCGACGTGATCGGCGCCACCTCGCTGCTGATCTCCGAGGCCGCGCTGCCGGCGATCGTGGCGCGCGCCGCCGGCACCGGTTCAAGCCAGGAGGAGGCGAGCTGATGGACGCCAGCCAGGTGATCATCCGGCCGGTCGTGTCGGAGAAGTCGTTCGTGCTCGCCGAGGCCGGCAAGTACACCTTCCGCGTGCACGACAAGGCGCACAAGACCCAGATCCGCCAGGCCGTCGAGCTGCTGTTCGACGTCAAGGTGGTGGAGGTCCGCACCGCCTCGGTCAAGAGCAAGCCCAAGCGCCGCGGCGCCAACTGGAAGAAGGCGATCGTGCAGGTCGCCGCCGGCCAGTCGATCCCGATCTTCCAGGCGTTCGAGGCGCCCGAGTAATGCCGATTCGCAAGCCCAAGCCAACCTCGCCGGGACGGCGCTTCGTCTCCTATCCCGACTTCGCCGAGATCACCCGCTCCACGCCGGAGAAGTCCCTGACCGAGGGCCTGAAGAAGAGCGGCGGGCGCAACGCCCTCGGGCGCAAGACGTCGCGCCACCGCGGCGGCGGCGCCAAGCGCCTGTACCGCCAGATCGACTTCAAGCGCCGCAAGGACGGGATCCCGGCCAAGGTCGCCGAGATCGAGTACGACCCCAACCGGTCGGCCTACATCGCGCTGCTGCACTACGCCGACGGCGAGAAGCGCTACATCCTCGCGCCCGGGCGTCTGCGGGTCGGCGCCACCGTGCAGTCCGGCGAGGATGCCGACATCCGCGTCGGTAACGCGCTGCCGCTCTCCAAGATGCCGCCCGGGACGATCGTCCACAACGTCGAGCTGACCCCCGGTCGCGGCGGCCAGCTCGCCCGTTCGGCCGGCACCGGCGTGCAGCTGCTGGCGCGCGAGGGCGACTACGCCACGCTGCGCCTGCCGTCGGGCGAGATGCGGATGGTCCGCGCGGAATGCCGCGCCACGGTCGGCACGATCGGCAACTCCGACCACCAGAACGTCAAGATCGGCAAGGCGGGGCGCAAGCGCCACATGGGCGTGCGCCCCCAGACCCGCGGCACGGCGATGAACCCGGTCGACCACCCGCACGGCGGCGGCGAGGGCTCGACGACGCCCGGCCGTCACCCGGTGACCCCATGGGGCGTGCCGACCCTGGGCTACCGCACCCGTAAGAAGAACAAGAGATCCGACCAGTACATCGTGCGCGGTCGCAGGAGAGGCAAGAAGCGATGAGCCGTTCGAGCAAGAAGGGGCCGTTCGTGCAAGAGCGGCTGATGGGACGCATCGAGGCGATGAACGCGTCAGGCGAGAAGCGCATGATCCGCACCTGGTCGCGGTCATCGACGATCTTCCCCGAGATGGTGGGACACACGATCGCGGTGCACGACGGGCGCAAGCACGTGCCGGTGTTCGTGTCGGAGTCGATGGTCGGCCACAAGCTCGGGGAGTTCGCTCCGACGCGGCTCTACCGTGGGCATGCCGGGACCGGGAAGCGGCGATGAGTCCGTCTGTGGACGATCCGGACATCGAGGGCGCACCCGACTCCGACGCCCCGGGCGCTGAGTCGCTCGAGGAGCCTGCCGCCGATGCGTCCACGCGAGGGGCGTCGGAGGCGGATGCGCCCTCGACGTCCTCGGTCGCTGCGGATGCCGAAGCGCCCGGGTCCGAGGCCGTGGTCGAGGACGAGGAGCCCGCGGGCGATGCGGCGCAGGCCGAGGACGACTCCGACGACGAGGATGCCTCCGGCCCTGTGGCCGAGGAGTCCGGCGACGAATCGGCTGGCGAGTCCGCGGGCCGCGCGTCTCGGCGCCGGCGGCTGCCGGGACGGCGGCGGGCGGGGGCTCAGCCGGAGCCGCCCAAGCCGGTCAAGCCCGCGCCGTCACGGCGGCGGGCGCGGCGGGATCCCAACGCGCCGGTGCCGGTCGTGCGAGCGCAGGCCAAGTACGTGCGCTCATCGGCCCGCAAGGCGCGGCTGGTGTGCGACCACATCCGCGGCAAGTCCGTCGAGGAGGCACGAGCTATCCTGGCTGTCACGCCGCGGGCGATCGCGCGGGATTGGAGCAAGCTCCTGGAGTCCGCCGTGGCCAACGCCGAGCACAACCACGAGCTCGTCGGCGAGGACCTCTACGTCAAGGCGGTGCACGCCGACGAGGGTCCGACGATCAAGCGCTTCCGGCCGCGCGCGATGGGTCGCGCCACCCGGATCAGGAAACGCACCAGCCATCTGACGATTCTGCTCACGCCGAAGGACTGATTAGACAAGCTATGGGTCAGAAAGTTCACCCCGAGGGAATCCGCGTCGGGTATATCCACGACTGGAAGTCCAACTGGTTCAACGAGAAGCACTTCGCGGACTACCTGCACGAGGACACGCTGATCCGTCGGCACATCATCGGCCGGCTGTCGCACGCGGGCCTGTCGGACATCACGATCCGCAAGAACGCCACCGATGTGGAGATCAACATCCACACGGCGCGGCCGGGGATCGTGATCGGCAAGTCCGGCTCCGAGGTCGATCAGCTGCGTCGTGACCTGCACCGCATCACCGGCAAGCAGGTCAAGGTCAACATCCTGGAGATCAAGCGCCCCGAGCTCGACGCCCGCCTGGTCGCGCAGTCGATCGCCGAGCAGCTCCAGAACCGCGTCGCCTTCCGCCGCGCGATGAAGCGGGCGCTCACCAGCGCGATGCGCTCCGGCGCCAAGGGCGTCAAGGTCCAGGTGTCCGGTCGCCTCGGCGGCGCCGAGATGGCGCGGACCGAGGGCTACTCCGACGGTCGCGTGCCGCTCCACACGCTGCGCGCCGACATCGACTACGGCTTCCACGAGGCCCGTACGACGTTCGGCCGGATCGGCGTCAAGTGCTGGATCAACAAGGGCGAGATCATGCCCGAGGGCTACACCGGCGCCGATCTGACGATCATCGACGAGCCGTCCCCGCAGGCGCCCGATCGCGGTGGCCGCGATGGGCGCGGCGGCCGTGACGGACGCGGCGGCGGACGCGGCGGTCAGGGTGGTCGTGGCGGCGGTCCGGGTGGTACCGGCGGTCCCGGTGGCGGTCGCGGCGGCCCGGGTGGTCGTGGCGGCGGTCCGGGTGGGCCGGGCGGGTCGGGTCCCGGTGGCGGTCGCGGTGGTCAGGGTGGTCGCGGCGGCGGTCCGGGCGGTCCCGGCGGCGGCGGTCGTGGCGGCGGTGGCTATCGTGGCGGCGGCGGTCCTGGTGGTCCCGGTGGCGGCGGCGGCGGTTATCGCGGCGCGGGCGGTCCGGGCGGGGCGGGCGGCGGTGGCCGCGGTCCCGGCGGCGGTGGTCG
>JBELAG010000550.1:0-3019 GCA_049509055.1 Solirubrobacteraceae bacterium | reverse complement strand
CTCCCGCTACTTCACCGACAAGCGTGACGTGCTCTTTGCCGGTTCCGAGCGGCTGCCGGGGATGCTGGCCGAGGCGCTCGGCCAGGCCGACCCGGAGCTCGCCCCGTTCGAGGCGTTGCTCACGGCACTCGCCGACGTCGGCTCGGTGCTCGGCGCCCAGGTCGCCTCGCATGCCGCGCAGCGGCGCGAAGTCATCGCTCGCAGCCCCGAGTTGCAGGAGCGGGGACTGACGAAGTACGCCGCCATCGCCAACGCACTTGCGGCCGAGCTGATTCGGAGAGGCAGCGAGCCGGCCAGCGCCGCGCTGCTCGCGGACGTCGGAGTTGCGATCTTTCGAGCCGGCTTTAGCCGATGGGTCGACCACCCCGATAGCAATGACCTGGCCGCTTGCCTGCGCGAGGCCGAGGCCGAGCTGACCTGTGTGTGGTCCGGCGAGCCTAGCGAGCAGGCTTTCGGCTGACGTGCGTGGGGTGATCAGGGTGCCGAGCTGAGCATGCTGGTGAAGCGGTCGTGGAGCGATGGGCCGATCTGCTCGCGTGGCTGCTCGCGGATGTAGGCCTGCATCGAGGTGTCGACCGCGCCCGGCCGGTAGACGTTGGCTGTGACGCCGGTGCCCTCGAGCTCGGCCGCGAGGTTGAGTGTGTGCGCTTCCAGTGCGCCCTTTGAAGCTGCATAGGTGTTGATCGCGACGAGCATTCCGGGGTGGGCGGCGATCGCAGCCGAGACGTTGACGATCCTGCCCCAGCCGGCGGCGAGCATCCCTGGGAGCACGCGGGTAGCGAGGGTCATTGGGCCGATCACGTTGATCGCTATCGCGGCCGCCACGGCGTCAGGATCAACGCTCTGGGTCGGGCCCAGCGGCCACACCACCGCAGCATTGTTGACCAGCACCTCAACCTGACCGAACTCGCCGACGAGCCGTTCCAGAGCGCTGCGCGTTTGGTCGCGGTCGCTGACATCCGCCGCGAGCGTCACAGCGGTGCCGCCGGCGTCTTGGATCTCTGCGCGGACCTCTTCGAGGTCACGGAGCGTTCGAGCGAGCAGCCCAACCCGCGCCCCGGCTCGTGCGAGGCCGGTCGCGATCCCGCGACCGATTCCGCGACCGGCTCCTGTGACCAGAGCGGTGCGGTTCTCGAGAGTGGTGGGCATGAATTGCTCCGTCGCGTCTTGTCAATATCGCGGGGGTGTTGGTCAGAGCTCGGCGAGTGCCGAGATGATGGCTTGGACCTCGGTGCGGCTGGCGTAGTCCGGGTGCACGTCGGCGAACCGCACGACCCGGTCGCGATCGACGACCAGGACGGTCGGCATCGGCAGCTCGGTCGCGCGCTCCGCGTTTGTTGCTCGAATGTCGAGGCCGAGCGCTCGCTGGGCCTCGAGGACGTCCTCGGCGGGCTGGAACGTGACGCCGAGTTGCCGTGCGACGCGGGCGCCGGCGTCCGAGAGCACGGGGAACTGGAGGGCGTGCTTCTCGGCGATGCTGAGCGACTCGTCGGGCGCCTGGGGGCTGATCGCCGCTATCCGCGCGTCGAACCGCGACAGCTGGGGCACCAGCTCAGTCTGGTACTGGTGCAGCGCGAGGTTGCAGTACGGGCACCAGCCGCCGCGATAGAACACGAGCACCGCTGGCCCGTCTGCCACCAACTCCGACAGCGATACGACCTTGCCGGTGGCGTCGGGCAGGGTGAAGTCCTTCAACAGATCACCGGCGGCGACTGCGCCCGTCGGCGTGCCACGCTCGCGCAGCACCGCCCGGTCACGAGCGAAGATCTCGAGAACTTCGGGGGGGACTCTGCCGGCGGAGGCGGCCTGCAGCTGGTCTGACTGCTCCTGAATTGTCGGACTCATCGCCTTGCTCCTCACGTCGCGTCGGTTGCATTGGACCGGATAGTCCAGCCGACAGTCAAGCACAGTGCTGAGCTGAGCGTGCGTGTTCGGGTGGACCGTTGGGTCCACTGCAGGTAGAGTCGTCCTGATGGCGCCTCCGTCGATGACCGCCCAGGGCCGCGCCACGCGCGGACGAATCGTCGCGGCTGCCGCCGCGCTGATCGGCGAGCGCGGAGTATCCGGGACCAGCCTGGACGACGTTCGTGCCGCAACGGATTCGAGCAAGAGCCAGCTCTACCACTACTTCGGCGATAAGCACGGGCTGGTCCAGGCGGTGATCGAGCACCAATCAGCCGTCGTGCTCGGCACCCAGGCACAGGCGCTCGACGCCGTACAGGACTGGCGCGATCTCGAACGCTGGGCGGACACGATGGTCGCGATCGTCGAACGCCACGGCGGGCGCGGTGGCTGTCCGATCGGCACGTTGGCCGCAGCACTGGCGGATACCGACGAGCAGTTTCGCGCCGCGCTCAACGACGCGTTCGATAACTGGCGCGCGGCGATCGGCGGAGCGCTCACCCGGCTGCGTAACAGCGGCCTACTGGCCGCCGACGCCGACATCGAACAGCTGACCACCACCATGCTGGCCGCGATCCAAGGCGGGCTGCTACTGGCCAAAACCAGCCGCAACAGCGCACAGTTACGAACCGCGCTCGACGGTGCGATCGCGCAACTGCACACGCACAGCGTTCCTCGCGAGCGTCAAAGCCGATCGCCGTCGAGGTTGACCGAGCACACACGAGCAAGCGCGACGGCAGCAGCGTCGAACCGAGACGATGCCCCCTCGGCGCGACGCGATCGCGATCGCGATCGACTCACGGGATCTCCGCTACCGCCATGGGACATGGAGAGCCACACGAACGCCGCGGATGGCAATGCCTGCGCGACCACGAAGGAGGTGTCGGCGCGCTCTTAGGTCCTGTTCATAAATAAGTCAGCAGGTTGTGCTGTGGCGGTGTCGAATCTTGTGGTGTGGTTGACGAGGTGGCGATCGGGGAGAAGTTCCGTGCGTCGGCGGGTGAGTTGAACGAGCGGCAGCGGCGGTTGTGGGCAGCGTCGGAGGCAAGGGCGGCGGGTCGGGGTGGAATCGCGGGGACGGCGCGCGCGACGGGGATGGCGGTTGCCACGATTCGGA
>JBELAG010000055.1:0-21329 GCA_049509055.1 Solirubrobacteraceae bacterium | reverse complement strand
TGGACGATTTCCGACGCCTACGGCTACGGGCCGTCGCTGTGGGTCGCGCCGGTGCTCGACGACGGCGCCCGCGAACGCGAGACTCCGCTACCGCGCGGAGACTGGATCGAGACGTGGTCGGGCCGGCGGGTGCGCGGCGGCGGCGAGGTGGTCGCGCCGGCGCCGCGGGCGCGGATCCCGGTGTGGGTCAGGGCCGGCTCGATCGTCGTCACCTATCCGGCGTCGCACGTCGCCGCCGGGCTGGGCGATGTTCCCGAGCCGCAGCGGCCCCTGGTGGCGACCCTGTGGGGTGAGCCCGCCGGTGGTCACACCGCGGCGCGGCTGGCCGGCGGCGGCCGGATCGGTTGGCGGCGGGGCGAATGGGAGCTGCCGCCCGGGCGCTCGGTGCAGGTCGCGACCGTGCCGGCGTGAACGTCGGTGGCCGGCGTTCAGCCGCCGGACGCGGTCGACGGCAGCCCGCGGCCGACGCACGACGCGATCGAGCCCTCGAGCGTGGCGCGCAGCGGCTCGGGGATCGCGTTGAGATCGTGGGTGGTGATCGCGTTCTCGAACGCGCCGACGAACGCCAGGAAGCTCGCGCCGCTGTGGAACACCGCCGACCGCGCGAGCGCGTCGACCAGGCACCGGCAGGCCACGTCCGTGCCGCCGCCGGCGGCGCAGCCGGATATGAACCGCTGCCGCGCGGAGTCGGTCACCGACAAGGTGAGCGACGGGGCTGCGGGTGTCGTTGCGCGTGCGTGCTTGGTTGCGGTTGCGTGTTTGGTTGCGGTTGCGTGTTTGGTCGCGGCTTTCGTTGCGGGTGTCGGCGTGGTGGTTCTGCTCGTGCGGGTTGTCGGGCTGGTGGGCGCGCTCGGTGCGTGGCCGGCGCTGCCGGGGCTGTAGCGGACGGTCGTCTGCACCGTCGCGGGTCGGTAGCCGGCGGCTCGGGCGAGGATCGTGATCTCGGTCAGTGGCCGGCTGAGCGCCAGCGGCGCGAGGAACGCGCCGGCGCGAACCGTCACCGCGCGACCGGCGACGATCACCCGGGCGTCGGCGGGATCGACGGTGCCGCTCACCTCGATCGTGCGCACGCCGACGATCGCGCCGCTCACCGGGGCGGTTACCGAGATCCCGACCGACGGCGCGGGGGCCGTCCCGCCACCGCACGCGGTCGCCGCGAGACACAGCAGCGCGAGCCGGGTCATCGAGAGAGCGCCGTGGAGACGGCAGACCATGATCGGCATCTGAGCACACCCGCGTGACGCCGGCAACCGTCGAAGGTGCAGGAGGCACCGGACCTTCGTCTCGTCTCGCCGCCGGGCACGGCGCCCCCCGGCCGGGCTATCCTCGCCGCCGTGCACTTCGCCGAGCTGACCGACGTCGAGCAGCGGGTCCTGGGCTGCCTGATCGAGAAGCGGTGGACGACGCCCGACCAGTATCCGCTGTCGCTCAACGCGCTGCGTCTCGCCTGCAACCAGTCGACCAACCGCGACCCGGTGAGCGACTACGGGGAGAACGAGGTGCGCGATGCCGCCCAGCGCCTGTCCCGTTACGGTCTCGCGCGGCTGGCCAGCGGCGCCGGCTCGCGCGCGACCAAGTACCGCCATCTCGCCGAGGAGGGGCTGGGACTCGACCGCGAGCAACTGGCGGTCCTGTGCGTGCTGCTGCTCCGCGGCCCCCAGACCCCCGGTGAGCTCAAGGCGCGATCCGAGCGGATGGCCCACCTGCCGACGCTGGCCGATGTCGAGCGGGTGCTCGGCGAGCTCGGCGAGCACGGCTATGCCATGCGCCTCGAGCGCCGGCCGGGGCAAAAGGAGGATCGCTTCGCGCAGCTGCTCGGTGGCGCGGGCGGGTCCGGCGCGGAGCCCGACGCCGGTTGGCGCGCCGCGCAAGCGCCCGAGGCCGATTGGCACGGCGCGGCGGAGCCTGAGCCCGGCTGGCCCGCCGCCGAGGCGCCGGCGCCGAGCGCGTGGCCGGCGTCCCCGGAGCCGGCGGCGGCCCCGGACCTGGCCGCGGGCGTGCGCCCGGAAGCGCCGGCCGGCCGCGATGGCGAGCTGGAGGAGCTCACGGCGCGGGTCGAGAAGCTCGAGGCGCAGGTCGCCGAGCTGCGGGCCCAGCTGGACGAGGTCCTGTAGCGACCCGTCAGGTGGGCAGGGCGAGACCGACGAGGTAGGTGGCGCCGCCGACGATCACGCCGGCCAGCGTCATCTCGAGCCCGGCCGACCACCACGTCCGGAGGGTGACCAGCGACTTGGCGGCACCGACGAGGAAGTGCGCGAACAGCGACACCACCGCGGCGGCGGCGATCGCGACCGTGCCGGTGGCGAAGAAGAACGGGATCACGGGGACGATCGCGCCCAGGCCGGTCGAGATTCCGGCGGCCAGCGCCGCCTGTGCCGGATCGGAGCCGGTGTTGGCTGAGATGCCGAACTCCTCGGCCGCGAGCGCGCTCAGCATCGCCTCGGGATTGCGCGACAACTGTTCGGCGATCAGGTTCGCGGTCGCCTCGTCGATCCCCTTGAGCTGGTAGAAGAGCGACAGCTCCTCCTTCTCCTCCTCGGGGTGGGCGGCGATCTCCTGGCGCTCACGCTCGATGTTGGCGGCCGCCACCTCGGCCTCGGAGCGCTCGGCGAGGAACGCGCCGGTGGCCATCGACAGCGCCGACGCCACCGCCCCGGCCAGCCCCGCGGTCAGCACTGAGCTCGACCCGCCGGTCGCGCCCGACACCCCGGCGACGATGCCGAACACGGCGGCCAGCCCGTCGTTGGCGCCGTAGATCGCGCCGGAGATCCAGCTGCCTCCGGTGCGATGCCACTTCTCGCGGCCGAGGATCCGGTCCAGGCGCGCCCGCGCGCCGGGAAGGGCGACCGGCGGTCCGTCGCCGATGTCGGGCCGGGTCGGCGCGACCGGAGGGCTGGGGGCGTCGCCGAGCGCGGGCGCGGCGAGCGCCGCGGCGGCGCCGTCGCTTCCGGAGCGCAACTCGGCGACGGCGCGCGAATGCGAGCGCTCCTCCTTGCGGATCTCGCGCAGCAACTGATCGGTCTCCGCGTCGCCGGTCGAGCGCTTGTAGAGGTCGTCGACCTCCTCGTCCTCGGCGGCCTCCCGTGCGGCAAGCAGCCGGTCGATCGGGGCGATCCGGGACTGGAGGCGCAGCCACAGCGGCACCTTGACCGCGGCGGGGTCCGGGATCGCGATCCCCAGCTCGGTCATCCGCGTCTCCAGCCGGCCCCGATGGCTGCTCTCGGCGTCGGCCATCCGGCGCAGGATGTCAGCCTCGCGCGCCTGCAGACGACGCGCGATCAGCGAGTAAACGGCTCCCGCCAAGATCTCGCCCCGCCACGCCGTGAGCAGGCGCTCGCGGACCTCGGCGGGCGCTTCGCTCATCTCGGCCCCGAAGCTTAGTGGTTGGTTTCGCGGCCCCCCGCGTGGGGCCCACTCCGGGCGCGGGCCTCGGCCCCGGCCCCGGCCCCGGCAGTAGCGTGGGAATGGGCTAGAGGATGCCGATCTCGGAGTTGTCGCCGACGAGGAAGCGATAGGCCCGTGGCTGGTGCTCGTCGCGCCCGATCCGGACGTTGCGGCCCAGCAGCGAGGACTCCATGCGGCCGTTGAGGTGGTGGACAGCCGAGCCGGCCAGGAGGATCGAGTGCTCCACCTCGGCGCGCTCGATCGTGCAGCCGTCGCCGATCGCCGTGTAGGGCCCGACGTAGCAGTCGACGAGGTTCGCACCGGCGCCGATGATCGCCGGGCCGCGGACGACCGAACGCTCGAGGCGGGCACCGGGCTCGATCACGACGCGGCCGTCGACCTGGGAGTCGATCAGCTCGCCCTCCACGCGCGTCTGGATCGTGTCGAGCACGAGACGGTTGGCCGCCAGCATGTCCTCCAGCCGCCCGGTGTCCTTCCACCATCCGCGGACGACGTGCGGCTCGACGCGCATGCCGTCGTCGACGAGGAACTGGATCGCGTCGGTGATCTCCAGCTCGCCGCGGGGCGAGGGTTGGATCGCCTTCGCCGCGGCGTGGATCGCCGAGGTGAACATGTAGACCCCGACGAGCGCGAGGTTGGTCTTCGGCTCGGGCGGCTTCTCGACCAGGCGCACCACGGCCCCCTCGCGCAGCTCGGCGACGCCGTAGTGCTCGGGGTCGGGCACCGGGGTGAGCAGGATCAGGGCGTCGGGGGCGTGGTCGTGGAAGGCCTGAACGAGATCCTCGATGCCGCCTTGCAGGAGGTTGTCGCCGAGATACATGACGAACGGCGAATCGCCCAGGAACGGCTCCGCGGTGAGAACGGCGTGGGCCAGGCCGGCGGGCTCGTCCTGGACGATGTAGGTGAGCGCCACGCCGAAGCGCTCGCCGTCCCCGGCGGCCGCCCGGATCTCGTCGCCGGTCTCGGGCGCGATGATGATCCCGACCTCGCTGATGCCCGCGTCGGCCATCGCCTGAATGGCATAGAACAGCACCGGGCGGTTGGCGACGGGCACCAACTGCTTGGCGCTGGTGTGCGTGATCGGGCGCAGCCGCGTGCCCTTGCCTCCGGAGAGGATCAGTCCCTTGAGCGGCTCCATTGGCGCGGGAATCTAGTAGATGCCGCCGAGCTTGCGATGGTCCCAGCTCGACGTGCGCCGCGCGACGAACCGTAGCGCCACCCGTTTGGCGGCCTGAGCGCGGATCACGTCGTCGATCTCCAGAGGTCCCGGCGAGCCGCCGTAGCGGCCCAGCAGCTCGGCACCGAGGCCGGCCACGAGCTCCGTGCCCGCGACGATCTCGACCGTGGTCTCCAGCATCACGCCGCGCAGCTCGGCGTACTGCTCGCCGGCCTCGATCTGCAGCGTCGCGCGCGGGTCGCGTTCCAGGTTGCGCACCTTCTGGGACTTCGCGTACGTCCACGCCCAGATGTCGCCGTCGCGTACGACGTACCACAGCGGCATCAGGTGGGGCCAGCCGTCGCGGCCGTTGGTGGCGCAGATCACGGTGCGCTGCTCGTCCAGAAACGCCGCCAGCTCGTCGGCCGACATCGTGATCTGGTCCCGGCGGCTCATGCGGCGGGTCAGGACACGAGCTCGGCGCCCGCCCCGATCCCCGCGGCCGCCTGCCGGACGGCCTCGCGCGCGTCGGGGGGCGCCAGCACGACCGCGTCCCCGGCCTCCTTGAGCGTCTCGCGCACCAGCCAGTCGACCCCGGCGAAGCCGAGCTCGACGATCACCGAGCCGTCGACGAGCTCGCCGATGACGTTGCGCTCCTCGCGCGCCCAGCGGGCGCGGTCGGGTGAGATCCAGACCTGGGCCCGGCGCGAGGCGGGCACCTCGCCGGTCCGCGGCCAGCCGTCGACGTCGGCGGCCGGGTCGACGTCGGGACGGGGCTCGAAGGCCTCGTCGGTGACCGTCGCCGACTTGACCCGGTCCAGCCGGAAGTGGCGCACGCTGTCGCGTGACGGGTCGAAGCTCCCGAGGTACCAGCCCTCGCGGCCGTTGATCAGCGCATAGGGCTCGACCCGGCGGGTGGAGAACTCGTCCTCGTTCTCCTTGTAGTACTCGAAGGACAGCATCCGCCGGCGCGCGATCGCGCGGGAGACGACCTCGGCGATCTCGGCGTCGTCGCCGCCCGGGGTCGAGAACTGCAGGCCCTCGTGGACGGGATCCTCGCCGAGCGCGGCGACGATCTTGCGCCGGACCGAGGTGAGCGAGCCCTCGGGGATGTGCTCGCCGATCAGGTCGATCGCGGCGATCAGCGCCTTCGCCTCGACGGGCAGCAGGCGGGCGGGCCGGGCGAAGGAGTCGCCGTAGGGCTCGGGATCGACCTCGATCGCGCCGTCCGGCGTGATCTCGGCGTACAGGACGTAGGTCCCGGCGCCGAAGTTGACGACGTTGAGGACCGAGATGTCCTCGCGCAGCTCCTGGTCGGAGATGTTCAGGGCGGCGTGGAGATCGTCGGAGTGCAGCGGTCGGCCGGCCCGTCCGGCGTCGATCAGGATGCTGGCCAGCGTCACCAGGCGAGCGAACCGCTCGGGGCGGATGGCGGCGTCGGGGCGATTGCCGTTGGCCTCGTCGCCGTCGGCGCGAGACGCCTCGCTCGCCGCGGCCTCGGGTGGGCTGTCCGGCGCCGGCCGCGACTCGGCGATCTGCGGCTCGCCGGAATGACGGTCGACGAGCAGGGTGACGCGCTCGCGCAGCTCGTCGACGAGCTCCGGCGGTCCGGTCACGCGCGCGTTGTCGCCGAGTCCGAGCACCCAGGCGATCAGCTGGCGGGCGTTGGCATAACGGGTGCGCAGCACGCGGTCGCCGGGATCGTCGTGCTCGGCGGCCGGTCCGATCTCGCCGTAGCGGCCGAAATGACGCTCGATCTGCCACGCGATCCGCTGGCCGATCCAGACCTCGGCATCGCCGACCGGCTCGCCGAACTGCCAGTCGATCCGGTTGGCGTATGCCCGGGGATCGAAGTCCGCGGGCCGCTGGAAGTCGTGCTCGGCCTTGGTCGCATAGCCGACCTTGCCGCGGATGCGCGAGAGCCGGAAGACGCGGATCGCGCTGCGCTCGTGCGAGCGGCCGACGACGTAGAACTGCCCTCCCTGGTAGAGCAGCTGGTATGGGTCCACCCGCCGGATGCCGATCGCGTCGCGCTCCATCGTGTGGTACTCGAACACGATCGTCTTACGGCGGAAGATGGCGGTCTCGATCTTGGCCAGCCGCTGGGACACCTCGTGGCCGCCCGCCGAGCCGGTGATCCCGAGCGCGATCGTGTTCTGCTCCGGAGTGCTGAGCGGACTGGGCCGTCCCCAGGAGATCTGCTGCAGCGCCAGCCGCAGCGGCTCGGCGTACGCGAACTCCCCGTCGAGCAGCTGCAGCGCCGTCCGCAGGGCCGCAAGCTCCTGGTCGGTGAAGGCGATCGCCGGGAGGTGGAAGTTCTCCGGTGGCAGCGAATAGTTCTCCTGCTCCACCAGCCCGTCGACGGGCTTCTCGACGTTGAGCACGATGCCGAGCGCCTCGAGCTCGGAGCGGTCGGCATAGAACCGGCGCGCGAACGCATCCTCGTTCATCACGCTGTAGCCCTCCACGTCACGCCTGATCTCCGGCGCCGTCACCGGCCGCCGCTCCGCCATCAGGTACGAGATCAGAGAGAGCTGACGGATCAGTTTCTCGGTGTCCTTTGCCATCCCCACAGCAACTCTAGTCGGGGACCGCGCACCGGCGGCCGGCCGCGCTGGTGCCCCGCGCAATTTGCGCACATTTGGCACGGGGCGTGACGGAGTTGGCACTCGCGCGCCCGCCAGCGCCCGCGCCCTGACCCGCCAACCGCGCTTCTCAGGTCACACACCGCTCATCGGGCGGCGTTCGCGCCCGCACCGAGCCACGGCCCGGCGCGGCCGGCGCGGCCGCGCTACGCGGCCTGGCGTTGCGCGACGGGGGGCGAGGCGAAGTAGGCGCCGCCACCGATCCCCTTGTCGTAGCCCGACCACTGGGCGCCGGCGGGGAGGCCCTTCTCGACGCGGTCGAAGCTGCCGAGGCGGCCGCCGAGGTTGTCGATCATGTGCACGAGCGTCGCCTCGCGCGTGCAGGGGATCACCGGGCTGCCGTGCTCCAGCGAGCCATGGTGGCTGAGGATGATGTGCAGGACGGCCTGGGCGGTGTCGGCGGGGAAGTCGTCGAGCGCGTCGATCGCGGCGCGGACGCGGTAGTAGCCGAGCGAGATCTCGCCGTAGAGGCGGCCCTGGTCGGTCATCTCGATCGTGTCGCCGCGCAGCTCGTAGGTGTCGAGCTTGCCGAGGTCGTGCAGCAGCGCGCCGGTGACGGCGACATCGCGGTCGATCCCCGGGAACGTGGCGGAGATGGCGCTCACCGCCTGTGCGACGGTGAGGCAGTGCTCCAGCAGGCCGTGACGGTAGGCCTGGTGGTAGTGCTTGGCGGCCGGCGCGTCGCGAAACGCCTCCCAGATCGCCGAGCCGCCGCCGAACACGAGCGCCAGCAGGCGCTGGAGGTCGGCGTCCTGGACGGTGGCGACGAGGCCGCGCAGGTCGGCCTCCATCTGATCGACCGAGCGGGCCGGGCCGTCGATCAGGTCCTCGCGGGCGTACTCCCGCTCATCGGGGAGGCGCACGGCGTCGACGAGCAGCCGCGCGCCGAGGCGGTCGTCGACGCGGAACGTGCCCGCGACGTGAACGACGCCGCCGGGCGCCAGCGCGACGCGCGCCTCGTCGAGGCGGTCGAGCACGACCGCCGTGACGCTGCCGGTGCGGTCGCCGAGCGTGAGCGCGAGGTACTCGCCGCCGTCGCGCGCGCGGCGCGCCTCGACGCTGCGGACGAGGAGGACGGTGGCCACTTCACAGCCGTCTCTGAGCTGGCGAACTCGCATCTGGCCCGACGAAGATAAACGGGCGCGCGGACGGCACCGGCGCCCGAAAACCGAGGCCCTTACAGGAGGAACCGTCCTGTGCGGCGGTTATAAGCCGGGCGGGTGGCGGACGCTGAACGAGCTCAGGTCGGACTCGTCGGCCGGCCGGTCAGACCACCGGGAGCCGGTTTCGGCCAGCGCGACGGTGTCGAAGCGCAGGCCGGCCACGTACATGAACGTGTGCCCGGCGTTGGCGAAGATCGTGATCCACTTGCCCGGACCGGGGTCGCCCCAGTGCTCCAGCTGGCCGGACACGACCGGGTGATCGAGCAGGTGTGCCGCCGCGAACACGTAGCTGATCGACCCCGAGCAGTCATAGCCGGTGTCCTCGTAGGTCTCGTGCCCTCCGCCCCAGATGTAGGGCAGCCGGGCGATCTCGTTGCCGGCCGCGATCACCTCCTGCACGGCGGCCGGGGCGTCGATCGGGGCGACCGCCAGCCCGCCGGTCGTCAGCGTCGCCTGGTCGAGGCCGGCCGTCATCCCGCTCTCGGCCAGTTGCCGGCGGATCGCGGAGTTCGACAGCGGCTGCGCGAGCGGCGCCGACGCGCTCGGCGAATCGACGCTCACCCCGGCCGTCGCGGCGGGGGCGCCGACGACGACGGTCGGGGCGTCCCCGGCGACGGGCTCGACGGCCTGCGGGTGAGCTTGGAGGCTCGCCGCGGGGTGACCCGCCGGACGACCCGCCGACGCGACCGGCATCGCAGCCGGGGCCGCCGGCGAGGCGGCCTGCGTGCCGCACCCCGCGCAGCCGGCCGCCAGCGCGATCATCAGAGCTCCGCATCGCCAGGCCATCCATGAAGTTCTACCGACTCGCCGGACCGGTCGCGGCGATCAGAAGCCGCGACCAGAAGCCGCGACCAGGAGCCGCGATCAGGAGCGCCGATCAGGGATCGAGCGATCCCTCGTAGAGCGCGAACACCGCGCCCTGCGGGTCCGCGACGACCGCGATCTTGGCGATGCCGATGTCGGTCGCGCCGACCAGGATGCTCCCGCCGAGCTCGCGCACCGTGGCCAGGCTCGACTCGAGTTCGGCGGTGGCGAAGTAGACGAGCCAGAACGGGGGCGTGCCCGGCGGCGCGGGTGGGCGGATGCCGCCGTTCGTCGTTCCCGCGGCGGTCGTGACGACGAGGTACGGAGGGTCGGCGCCCTCCATCGGCGTCACCGTCCAGCCGAACAGGGCGCCGTAGAAGCGCGCCGAGCTGTCGGGGTCGGGCGAGCCGAGCTCGTTCCAGCACAGCGCGCCCGGGGCGTTGACGAGTCCGGCGCCGACGTGCGAGACCGCCTGCCACAGCATCACCCAGGCCCCCTGCGGATCCTGGATCACGGCCATCCGCCCGGCGTCCGTCACGTCGAACGGCCCCGCGTGCACGGTCGCTCCCAGCTGGGCGGCCTGGGCCGCGGCCTCGTCGACGTCGTCCACGGTCAGGTAGGAGTTCCACGCCGGCGGGGCGCCGGCATCGCGCTCCTGCTCGCGTTGGGGCGAGATCGCCGCGACCCACCGGCCGTCGATCGCCGCCATCGAGTAGACCACCCCCTCGCCGACCGGCCTGTCGGTCACCTCCCAGCCGAACAGCTCGGAGTAGAAGCGCTTCGCCCCTTCCTGGTCGTCGGTATCGAGGTCCGCCCAGCTGAACGTTCCAGGTGAGTACTGCGTGCGTTCGCCCATGAGGCGACGCTACCACCGCAGGCCGGCGCCGCCCAGCCCGCCCCTACTCTCCGTCCATGTCCAACTTCACCAAGACGAACCTGATGGAGATCGAGAACGCCACCGCCGCAGGAGGAGGCCTATGTCGTGGTCGAGGGCTCGGGCCGGATGAAGCTCGACGACCCGAGGGCGGCGACGGCGAGATGGTTCCGGACTTCTGGACCGGCTGACCGCTGACCCAGGGTCAGGCTCGGGCGATCGACGCCGGATCGGCCCGCTCGAGCCTGGTCATCGTCACCCGGGCATCGAGGTGGGCGCTGGCCGCGCCGCGGTAGACGCCCTTGATCGGCGGGACGTCGGCGTAATGGCGCCCATGGCCGATCTTGACGTGGGTCTCGCCGGCCAGCGAGCGGTTGGTGGGATCGGCGCCGACCCACACCGGCTCGCCGCCCCCCGGGACCGGCAGCAGCGCCTCCACCCAGGCGTGGGTGTCGACCTCGACCGACTCGCTGGTCTCGGCCGAGGTGCCGGCGAACAGGTAGCCCGACACGTACCGGGCCGCGATGCCGTGATGGCGCAGCAGACACAGGCCGAGGTGCACGAAGTCCTGGCAGACGCCGGCGCCGGCCTCCAGCAGATCGCCGATGCGGGAGTCGACGTAGGTGGCGCCGCGGCGGTACTCGAAGCGGTCGGGGATCAGCTCGGAGATCAGCATCACGGTGGCGAGCGGGCTGGAGGCCGCCCGGGTGGTGACGATCAGGTCCTCCAGCGCCGGGTTCCCCGGCGCGTCGTCGGTCTGCAGCAGGAACTCACCGCCCGCCTCGAGGTAGCCGGGGTCCTGCAGCGCCTCCCACGTGGCCTGGGGCGGCGGACCGAACGGCTTGGTGCTGACGCGAGCCCGGACGTCGATCGTGAGGTGACGGTGGGGCCGCGAGATCTCGAACTCCACCACCTCGGTGCCGAAGTAGTCGGAGTGGCGGTGCAGGCGGACCTCCGGCGTGAGCCGCACGCCGAACTCGTCGCAGCGCTGCCGGCCGTTGGCGTTGGGCTTGACCCGGAGCGCGTTGAGGTTGTCGACGACGTCGCCGTCGTACTCGTACTTCGTGACGAAGCGGATCGCGAAGTTCATCAGGGGCTCCAGATCAAAGGTGGACGGCGGCGAGCGCAGCGATCGCAAAATACCGGGCGTCGATGTCGCGATCGACCAGCTCCAGCTCGTCCTGTACCCGCTCGAGGATCTGATCAAGCGCCTCGCTGCCCGCGTCGGGGGCGCGACGCTGGAGCTCCAGATCGGCCACCAGCCGGCCGAGGCGCAGCACCGGTGGCGAGGACCGCGGCTGCTCGTCGGCCGCCGACAGGGCTGCGGTCAGCGCCTCGATCGAGGAGGCCACCGATCCGGGATACGCCGAATCGAACAGCAGGAAGCGCACGACCGGCCCGACCGTGGGCGACTGGCGCCGGGCGCGGCGGTAGGCCTGAAAGCCGCCGACGGCCTGCAGCATGGCGAGTGCCTCGGTCTCAAAGCCGTCGTCGAGCGAGCCGATGGGGATCGTCACCCGCAGCATCCGCAGGACCATGTCGGCCTCCTCGATGCGCCCGCCGGCCTCCAGGAACGCCCGCCCCTCGTCGCGCAGCAGCGTGCGGTCCAGCAGCCCCCAGAACAGCGCACAGCGCTCCTTGACCTCCTGATAGAAGGAGTACGGGCCGGTCTGGAGCGCGGCCTGGAGGTCGTAGCGCCCGAGCAGCAGGTAGAACGAGTTCAGCGCCTCCCACATCTCGGTCGAGATCACCTCCCGCATCGTGCGCCCCCGTTCGCGGGCGCGAGCCACGCAGGAGACGACCGAGGCCGGGCTCTCGGTGTCCAGGGTGAGCAGCCGGGCGACCTCGTTGCGCCCCATCGCCGCAGGTCCCAGCACCGCGGTCTCCTCCTCGCCCGGGGCCAGCGGCTTGGCGCCGATCGTCGCCAGCACCCCCTCCCAGCTCAGCGCGACACCGCGCTCGCCCGGGGCGCCGGCCACGTCGGCGTGGAAGGCGCCGTCGAGGATCCGGGCGGTGTGCTCGGCGCGGACCATGTCGCGACCGAGCCAGAACAGCTCCTGGGCGATCCGCGCGAGCATCAGCCCGTCTGCTGCTGCTGCTGCTGCGCCTGGTTGTGCCAGCCGCCGTAGCGGACGTCGGGCAGGCGCGGCGGGCGATGGCTGGGCAGCGTCCCGGGGACCACGTCGGCGTGGCCCTCCTCGCCCAGCACCCACGTGTCCTTGGAGCCGCCTCCCTGTGACGAGTTGACGATCATCGAGCCCTCGCGCAGCGCGACTCGGGTGAGCCCGCCCGGGACGATCCGGATCTCGTCGCCGAACACCGCGAACGGCCTGAGGTCGACGTGGCGGGGGACCAGGCGCCCGTCGGCGGTGGCGGTCGGCGCCGTGGAGAGATGAACGAGCTCCTGGGCGATGAAGCGGCTGGGCTGGTCCTCGATCATCTTCGCCTGCAGCTCGCGCTCCGCCGCGGACGCCTGCGGGCCGATGAACACCCCCTTGCCGCCGGACTCCGAGGTCGGCTTGACGACGAGCTCGGCGAGCCGCGAGAGCACGTGGCGGCGCGAAGCGTCGTCGGTGAGCAGGTACGTCGGGACGTTCTCGAGGATCGGCTCCTCGCTGAGGTAGAAGCGGATCATCTCCGGCACGTAGTAGTAGATCGCCTTGTCATCGGCCACTCCGGTGCCGATCGCGTTGGCGATCGCCACCGTGCCGGCGCGATAGGCGCGAACGAGGCCGGGCACGCCGAGCAGCGAGTCATGGCGGAACTCCAGCGGGTCGATGAAGTCGTCGTCGAGCCGGCGGTAGATCGTGTGGACGCGCTGCAGCCCCGAGGTCGTGCGCATGTAGCAGACGGCGTCGCGGACGACCAGGTCGCCGGGCTCGACGAGCTCCACCCCCATCTGGCGCGCGAGGAAGGTGTGCTCGAAGTAGGCGGCGTTCAGCGCCCCCGGCGTCCACAGCACGACGGTCGGATGGCTCTCGGCGGCGGGAGCGACGGCGCGCAGCGCGTCGAGCAGCAGCGTCGGATAGTGGGCGACCCCGCGGACATGGTGGCCGGCGAACAGCTCCGGCATCAGCCGGGTCATCGCCACGCGGTTCTCAAGCACGTAGGAGATGCCCGACGGGGTGCGGACGTTGTCCTCGAGCACGCGCCAGCGGCCCTCGCCGTCGCGCACGAGGTCGCAGCCGCAGACGTGGCAGTAGACGCCGCCGGGGGCGCGCACGCCATGCACCGGCCGCGCGAAGCTCGGACGGCTGACGATCAGCGACCACGGGACGATCCCGGCCCGGACGATCTCGTGGGCGTGGTATACGTCGTCGACGAACGCGTTGAGCGCCCGGATGCGCTGCGCGAGGCCGCGCTTGATCGTCGTCCACTCGGTGGCGGTGAGAACCCGGGGGACGAGATCGAGCGGCCAGGCACGGTCTCGCCGACCACCGTCGGAGCCGGCGACCTCGAAGGTGATCCCCTGTTGCATGAAGATCGTGTCGCGCCGCTCGCCGGCGGACCGCAGCGCCTCCGGTCCGAGCCGCTGCAGCGCGGCCATCAGCGAAGTGGCGTGCGACAGCGGCCGCCCGTCGCGCTCGACCAATTCGTCGCAGCACCCCGGCGGGATCGTGTACGCGGGAATGATCGGCGGCGTCTCGGTCTCGGTCACGGTCTCCTCGGTCTCCTGGGTACGACCACTAGGTGTACCTGGTATCCGACCCGGGCGCCACACGCACCGGGACAATCGCCGTTATCCACATGGAGCAAGCTGCGGGCCGCGAGTCGACCGGTGGGCCAGCTCGTGGGGCGCCTGCTGCCCTGGCCCCGGAACCACTAGGCTCGGGTCATGTGCCCCCCGGCGCCGGCCGTGATCAACCGCGACGAGGTCGGCGAGCGCTCGACCTCCGAGGCCGACATCGCGTTCGCGCGGCGCCGGATCGGCGCCGCCGCCGGCGCGCGGCGGATCGGCGCGAGCCTGTACGTCGTCCCGCCGGGGGCCCGGCAGATGCCGGTGCACATGCACGGCGACGAGGAGGAGATCTTCTTCGTGCTGCGCGGCGACGGCCTGAGCTGGCAGGGCGGCGAGGCGTGCGCCGTGCGGGCCGGCGACGCGGTCGTCCATCCGCCCGTGTTCAAGCCCCACACCTTCCTGGCCGGCGACGACGGCCTCGAGCTGCTGGCCCTCGGGAGCGGCAGCGACAGCGGCATCACCTACCTGCCCCGCGCTCGGGTCATGTGGTGCGGCCCGCGCTGGGTTCCGCTGGACTCGCCGCATCCGTTTCGCGCCGAGGGCCTGGCCGGCGCGCTCGAGCGGCCCGAGCCCGGCGACCGCCCATCCAACGTCGTCGCGCTCGCCGATCTCGACGCCGGAACGTTTCCGGGCGCCGAGGTCCGAGCGCTCGGCGCCGCGGCGGGCGCGGTCAAGGCGGGGCTCAATCACGTCACGCTCGCCGCCGCCACGGCCGGCGCGCCGCCCCACTGCCATGCGCTCGAGGAGGAGCTGTTCCTCGTCCTCGACGGCGGCGGGACCCTGGTCCTGGGCGAGGTCGAGCATCCGCTGGCGCCGGGGGACGTCGTGGTGCGGCCGCCGTCCAGCGGCGTTGCCCACCATCTGCGCGCCGGCGCCCGGGGGCTCACATATCTGGTCTACGGCACGCGAGAGCCCGGCGACTCGGTGTACTACCCCGAGCGCGGGCAGGTCCGCCTGCGCGGGCTGGGCGTCACGCTCGACGTCGCCTCCTGACCGGGGCGGGTCAGGCGGCGTAGCTGAACAGGTGCGCTTCGCCTTCCAGCTGCTTGTGAAGCTTGCGCAGGATCTGGCCGTGGATCTGGCAGACGCGGCTCTCGGTGACGCCGAGGATCTCGCCGATCTCGCGCAGCGTGAGGTTGTAGACGTACAGCAGCACGGCGACCTTGCGCTCGCGCTCGGGCAGCTTCTCGAAGGCCTCCCGGAGCCGGGCCTTGGCGGCGTCGCGGACCGCGGCGTGCTCAGGGTCGGACTCGGTGTCCTCGCTGGGCAGCGTGTCGATCTTCTCGATCGTCGTGTCGTCCTCGGTGAGCACGATCGTGTTGAGCGATCCGACCTGGGCCTGCGCGATCTGGTCGATCCGGCGGGTCATCTCGTCGGTGCTCGTCCCCATCGCCGCCGCCAGCTCCTCGCGCGTCGGGCGCCGGTTGTAGAGCCGGACGAACTCGTCGCGGGCCTTGTTGAGGTCCCGGTCCCAGCGGCGCAGCGAGCGCGGAGCCCAATCGTTGCGCCGCAGCTCGTCGAGCACGGCGCCGTGGATCCGCGTCCAGGCGTAGCGCTCGAGCGTCGCGCCCTTTTCGGGGTCGTAGCGGTCGATCGAGCGGATCAGGGCCTCGAGCCCGCACGAGATGAAGTCGTCGACCTCGCAGCGGGCGGGGATCTCACGGATCTTGCGATAGACGATGTACTTCACCATCGGCGCGAACGTGAGCACCAGCCGATCGCGCAGCCGGGCGTCGCCCGTGCGCTTGTACTCGGTCCAGAGCGCCAGCGTCTGGTCTGCTGACAGACGATCGCGCTGGTTGGTCGATGCCATTGGTGTGCTCCTGTTCGTTTGATCCTGCGTGACGCAAGATCCGTCGGGTGTGGCTTCGGCCACCCCGGGTCGCTTCTCATCCCTGTTCTGCGGTATTTGCGGCGGATTGCCCTCGTTCGCACCCCTTGACCCCACGGATTCTCGGCAGATGGGACCAGGCTCGGCGTCCGGGTCGAAGTGGTGCGATGATCCTGAGTAATAAGCTTGCTCCAAAGACGGGCCGGATCGGAGTGTGGGTGGAAGGCGAGCAGCTGGAGGTGATCGTCGTCGAGGATCACCTGACGATCCGTCGGGGGGTCGAGTTGCTGCTGCGCGACGCCGGCTTTCGCATCGCCGGCGTGGCGAGTCAGGTCCAGGAGGCGCGGGCGCTGCTGGCCCGCCGCCGGTTCGACGTCGCGCTGATCGACGTGCGCCTCGGCCAGGAGAGCTCGGTCGCGCTCGTCGAGGAGATCCTGCGTGAACGCCCCGACGCCCCGATCGTCCTGTACACCGGCCACACCCGCGGCGACGCCGGCCTGCACGCCGCGGTCCGCGCCGGCGCGCGCGGATTCGTGCTCAAGTCCTCGCCCGCGCCGACGCTGATCGACGCCCTGCATGCGGTCGCCGCCGGCGGCAACTACATCGACGCCCAGCTCGCGGGGATGCTGTCGGAGGACTCCGAGCTCGCCCGGCTGGCCGCGTTGAGCCCGCGTGAGCTCGAGATCCTCGAGCTGCTGGCCGACGGTCTCAACGGGCAGATGATCGCCGAGCGCCTGTTCCTCTCGCCTGAGACGGTGCGCACCCACGTGCGCAACGCGACGAGCAAGCTCGGCGCCCGCACCCGCGTCCAGGCGGTGGCCCTCGTCGTCCGCGGGCGCGGCACGGGCTGGTGACGCGGGCGCCGCGCTCGCCACCGACGGTGCGCCGTCAGTCGCTGAGAGCCCGGCGGGCCGTCTCGACGAGCTCGAAGTTCTCGTGCAGCGCGTCGAGCGCGGCGGGCTCGAAATGGCGGCCGCGCTCTGACTCCATCATCTCGACGGCGAGGCCGACGGGAAACGCCGGCCGGTAGACGCGATCGCTGGTCAGCGCGTCGAACACATCGGCGACCGCCGCGATCCGGCCCTCCACCGGGATCTCCTCGCCGGCGAAACCGTTCGGATAGCCGCTGCCGTCCCAGCGCTCGTGGTGGGTGAGCGCCGTCGTCGCCGCGCACCGCAGCAGGTCTGATTCGGAATCCGACAGCAGGCGGTGGCCGATCTGAGGGTGGGTCTGCATGACCTCGCGCTCCACCTCGGTCAGCCGTCCGGGCTTGAGCAGGATCCGGTCCGGGATCGCCACCTTGCCGACATCGTGCAGCTCGGAGGCGAGGCGCAGCTGCGAGCACCACGCCTCGTCGAGGTCGAGCGCGAGCCCGATCAGCTCGCAGTAGCGGCTCATCCGCAGCAGATGGCGGCCGGTCTGCTCGTCGCGGAACTCGGCCAGGCGGACGAGCCGGTGCACGGTGTCGCTCTCCAGCAGCTTGACGAGGTCGCCCCCGTCGGACGCGGGTTGCAGCGCACGCTTGAGGTCGCGCTCGGCGTGCTCCCGGCTGGACTCCAGTCGGGCGAGGCGCCGGACCATGTCGATCTCCCAGCGCCGGCGGTGCAGCGCGTTGGCGACGTTGATCAGCAGCTCGCCGGAGCTGACCGGCTTGACGAGATAGCCGTATGCGCCGAGCTCGATCGCGGTCGTGGCCAGCCCGATGTCATCCTCGCCGGTGACCATCAGGACCGCCGTCTCGGAATGCTCGACGCGGATCTCGGCGAGCAGCTCGATGCCCGACTCCCCGGGAAGGTTGACGTCGAGCAGGGCGAGCTCGAAGCTGCCTGCCGCCAAGGCCTTGCGCGCCTGGGGGACATCGGGCGCCGCCGTGCAGGTGTAGTGCTGCGCCTCCAGGACCCGGCATTCCCATCGCCGCAGCGCATCCTCGTCATCGACCACGAGCAGGTCGGTCATAGATCGCGAGGCCGGGGTTCGGCGATCGCTGCCCGGACCTCCTCCAGCAGGATCGGCGCGGTGAACGGCTTCTCGATCAGCGCCACGCGGCCGAGGTGCGCGGTCTGGCCGAGCAGCCGCTCGGAGAAGCCGGACATGTACAGGACCCGCAGCGAGGGTCGCTGCAGCCGCAGTCGCTCGGCCAGCTGGTGGCCGAGCAGCCCCGGCATCACGACATCGGTGAGCAGCACGTCGATCGTCAGCTCGGGCGCCGCGGCCTCGAGCGCCGCTTCGCCGTCGGGTGCCTCGACGACTCGGTACCCGGCCCCGGTCAGGATGCGCCGGGTGACCGCGCGCAGCGCCGGCTCGTCCTCGACGAGCAGGATCGTCTTGTCCTGCGGCACGTGCGCCACGGCGCGGGCGTCCGGCGGCGGCGAGGCGGGCGCCGGGACCTGTGCCGGCAGCAGCGCCACGAAGGTCGTCCCGACGCCGGGCCTGGAGTAGAACTGCGCATGCCCTCCGGCGCGGGTGACGATGCCGTAGACGCTCGACAGCCCCAGGCCGCTGCCGTAGCCGACCGGCTTGGTCGTGAAGAACGGGTCAAACGCCCGGTCGAGGACCTGAGGGTCCATCCCCGTCCCGGTGTCGGAGACGCGCAACCTGACGTAGATGCCGCGGGCCAGCTCCTTGCCGGCCGCGAGGCCCTCGCCCTCGAGCTCCACGTTGCCGGTGTCGATCGTCAGGGTGCCCCCGAGGGGCATCGCGTCGTGGGCGTTGGCGGCGAGGTTGATCAGCACCTGCTGCAGCTGTCCGGGATCGGCGCGAATCGGATGCAGATCGTCGGCCAGGTCGGTGATCAGCGCGATGTGGTCGCCGACCGTGCGGCCCAGGAGATCCTCGATCTCCCGGATCGTGTCGTTGAGCCCGAGCAGCACGGGCGCGCCGACGCCCTGGCGCGAGAACGCCAGCAGCTGGTGGGTGAGCGCGGCGGCGCGCTGCGCCGCGGTCTGGATCTCCTTGAGATCGGAGCCGAGCGCGGTGCGCTGCGCCTCGGTCGGCGCCGTGCGCAGGCGGTCGATCTCCGAGCTCACGAACGCGGCGTAGTTGATGATGATCGCCAGCGCGTTGTTGAAGTCGTGGGCCACCCCGCCGGCCAGCTGTCCGAGGCTCTCCAGCCGCTCGGCGCGCGCCAGCTCGCTCGCCGATCGCTCGTGCTCGGCCTCCACCGCGGCGGCGTCGGCGCCGGCGCGCGGTCGTTCGATCGCGAACGAGCCGACGAGGTTGCCGGCGTCGTCATAGCGGCCCACCCAGCGGCTCTCCACCTCGAGCTCGCGCCCGTCGCGGCACCGGTGCACGAACGTCCCCTGCCACCGCCCGAGGTCGGTCAGCTCCTCGATGATCTCGCGCAGGGGGCGCGGCATGCGGGTCGCGAGCAGGCTGAACATCGGCGTTCCGATGGCCTCGTCCGCCGCGTACCCGTAGGCGTCGCGCGCCGCTCGGCTCCAGTACACGACGACCGCGTCGGCATCGCATCCGATCAGCGGGTCGGGGATCGATTCCAGCAGCTCGGCGATCAGCGGCCGCCCCCACGGGGCGCGGGCGCCGATGGTGTCCGGCGATGACCGTTCTGCGCGTGGATCTGCGAGGTTCACCCTTGTTACCCCCGACTTCTGTCGCATCTTCGCCTACGATGACAATGCGCACGAGCGTCGACGCCGCTGGCTCGACTTTCGTCACATTCTGGCCCCGTATAGAGGGAAAAACACCAGCCGGTTCCCCTGCGAAATGTTTGTACCACTTTTCAGCACGACCGGACGCGGGCACCGGCGGCTCAGCGAGTGCGGTGCGTCGCGCGCCGACGTTGACGCCACGCGGATCATTGCTGATCCCTGCCCATGTTGGACCTCGCCGACCACTCGCCCTTGACCGCCACTCGCCGTCGCACTACGTTTAGGTCCATATGAGCATGGAGCGGCTGCCCGATGGGGCGCTGTCCGCGTTACTCGATGCGGCGCCGGATGGGATCGTCCTCGTCGGCGATGACGGCCGGATCGAATACGTCAATCGGGCCACGCTCGATCTGTTCGGCTATCAGCGTGACGAGCTCATCGGGGTCGCGATCGAGCGTCTGATTCCGGGCCGGCTGCGCGGGCGCCACGTCACCGACCGCGCCGGCTACACCCGTGAGCCCCGGCCGCGGCCGATGGGGCTCGGACTCGCACTGCAGGGCCTGCGCCACGACGGCTCCGAGGTCGCGGTCGAGATCAGCCTCGCGCCGATGCACGACGTCCGCGGCCGATCGACCGTGGCGGTCGTGCGCGAGGCCACCGAGCAGCGACGGCTCGAGGAGGAGCGACTGCGCTACGCCCACGCCCACGCCGTCGAGGAGATCGTCGGTGCGCTCGATGCGATCGTCTGGGAGTCCACGGCGGCCGACCGCCAGGTGCTCAGCTACCTCGGCGGCCGGGAGGAGATGCTGCTCGGCTATCCCCGGGCGATGTGGCTGGAGCCGGGGTTCTGGATGTCCCGGGTTCATCCCGACGACCGCCTCGCGGCGCTGACGTTCATCGAGACCGCGCACGAGAAGGATTCGTTCGAGCTGCTCTACCGCGTGATCGCCGCCGACGGCGCCGTCCGGGAGGTCCGCGACATCGTCACGGTGACCCACGGCCCCGACGGGGAGATCGAGCGCCTGCGGGGCGTGATCACCGACATCACCGAGCGTCTCGAGATCGCCAACCGGCTCACCCAGGCGCAGAAGATGGAGGCCGTCGGTCAGCTCGCCGGCGGCATCGCCCACGATTTCAACAACCTGCTGACGATCGTGTCCGGGTACGCCCGGCGGCTGATGGCCCGCCCCGAGCTGGCGTCCTCGCACGCCGACATCGACCAGATCCTCACCGCGTCGGATCGCGCGGCGCAGCTCACGCGCCAGCTGCTGGCGTTCGCGCGCCGGGGTCACAGCAGCGCGACGCCGCTGGACACCAGCGCGCTCGTGCGCGAGCTGGAGCCGATGCTGCGCCGGCTGCTGGCGGCCGACATCGGGTTCGACTTCCGGCTGGCGTCCGGCCTGCCCCAGGTGATGATCGATCGCACCGCGTTCGAGCAGATCATGATGAACCTGATGCTCAACGCCAGTGACGCGATGTCGAGCGGGGGAACCCTGACGGTCTCGACCGAGGCCCGTGAGGTCGCCGCCGACGAGGCCGACCGGCACGGTGTCACGCCGGGGACATTCATCCGGCTGGCGATCGCCGCCACCGGCGGCGGCATCCCGCCCGCGATCCGCGAACGCATCTTCGAGCCGTTCTTCAGCACCAAGGGCGAGCGCGGGACCGGCATGGGCCTCGCGACCGTGTACGGCACGGTCGACCAGGCCCGGGGCTGGATCGAGGTCGACTCCGAGGTCGACACGGGCACGACGTTCGCCGTGATGCTGCCCGCCGGCGGGGAGCCGGTCGCGCCCGAGCCCGCCGATGAGGGCCTGCACGCCACGCTGCTGCTCGTCGAGGACGAGCCGGCGCTGCGCGCGCTCGTCGTGACGATGCTCGAGGAGCAGGGCTATGCGGTCCTGCAGGCCGGCAACGGCATCGACGCGATCACCGTCGCCGAGCGCCACCGCGGCCGGATCGACCTGCTGCTCACCGACGTGGTGATGCCGCGGCTGTCGGGGCCGGAGCTGGCCCAGCAGCTGCAGACGCTGCGTCCCGGCCTCGAGGTGCTGTTCATGTCGGGCTACAACGACAGCCGGCTGGTCAACCGCGGGGTGACGCAGTC
>JBELAG010000549.1:0-3023 GCA_049509055.1 Solirubrobacteraceae bacterium | reverse complement strand
ACTGCTCGACGACAGCGTCACACTCGACGTCGGGCTGTCCTGGCTTGACCCGGACTCCGGGACCTATGAGACGCAGACCTATGCGTACCAGCGGAACGCCGCCCTCGCGCTCCGCGAGTTTGCGCCGGGCGCGACGTTCTACGCCGGTGGGTATCAGGTCCGTATCAACGCTATCGACCTTGGCAACAAGGGCGAGGCCGTCCGCTCGTGGGCGTTCTGCGCCGCATGCGGCTACAGCTCCGACGTCACGGAGAGCGCGCCGCCACCGTCGTGCCTGCGCTGCGGAAGCCCGGCGATCGCCGACATCAGTCAGCGACTCGATGTAGTCGAGATGACGAAGGTCTCCTCGACGATGCGTCGCGACGAGGCGACGATCGACGACGCGCGCGATGACCGGATTCGGGAGCGCTTCCAGCAGATCGTGATTGCGGACCTCAAGCCGGAGGACATCACGAGCCAGTGGTACATCCAGGACTACGGCTTCGGGGCCCGGCACGTGAAGAACCTCCAGCTCCGATGGCTGAACCTCGGGCGCGCGGCCGGTCTCGGCGCCACCAAGATGATCGCCGGCGGCGAGGTCAACGCTGAGCTCTTCCGCGTCTGCTCCGAATGCGGCCAGCTGGACATCAAAGCCGCCAGCAACTCGAAGTACGAGCACCGGCCCTGGTGCTCGCTGCGCAGCGCAACCGATGAGGACACGCGCTCGATCGCGCTCAGCCGCACGCTGCAGACCGAAGGCCTGCTATTGCCGCTCCCGCCGATGACCGCCCTCGGTAGCGGCTTCGCGCTTCCCTCCCTGGCCGCGGCGATCAAGCTCGGGCTCCGAGAGCACATCGGCGGCGCGCCGGACCATCTCGCGCTCGAGATCGTGATCGACCCCGTCGTCGGGAACACGATCGGTGGCGGCGATGCGCTGCTCCTACACGACCTCGTGCCGGGCGGGACGGGTTACCTCACCGAACTCGCGGACCCGCCGACGCTGCGCGCGATCCTGCTGAAGGCCTACGCCGTGGTTCGCGACTGCAGCTGCGCCGGCACGGGACGCCTCGCCTGCCACAGGTGCCTGCTGCCATTCGCCGGGTGGGGTCAGGTCCACCTCGTGTCGCGGACCGAGGCCGAAAAGCAGCTGAAGGACATCCTGCTCGCCGGTCACGATGGAGAGGTCGATCCGGACGGCGGGCCGGCGTGGGCGACCACCGAGATCGCACCGACCGACTTCGACCCCGAGTCGAAGATGGAGCAAAAGTTCCGCGCCAGCCTGATCGAGCGGCTGCAAGTGCTGGGCGTAATGGTGAAGGCGACGCCCCAGACAACCGGTGACCGCTGGGACATCACCGTCGGCGGCGGCCGCAACTGGACGCTCGAGCCGCAGGTGCACATCGCTGGATGCAAGCCCGATTTCGTCCTGCGATGCAGCGACGCGAGCGTGCCGCCAATGGCGATCTTCTGCGACGGCGAGCGTTACCACGCCAGCCCACAGCACAACCGCCTCGCCGACGACGCCGCGAAGCGTCGCATCCTGCGCGACCAGGGGATGGCCGTCCTGTCGTTCGTGTGGGCCGACCTCGAAGACGGCGACCACTCCGACCCACCATGGTTCGACGCGACCGCCGCGTCGACCATCATGAGCACCCCAGGGATGAACCTGAAGCCAGCCCACCTGGAGTTCATGCGCCGCGGGCCGATGGATCTGCTCGTCGCCTGGATTCAATCGCCAGACCCGGAGGGGCTCCGCGATGTCGGCCGAGCGCTTCCATTCTTCCTCGCCGCACGCGCTCAGCAGAAAGGCGCGATCGGCGACTCGACTGGGCTGAGCACGATCGCGGTCGACGTCCTCGACGGTGGCAAGCTGCCGACCGACGGCAGCCCGGCATGGACCTGGGGCGTAGGCGCGGTAACGGCAGTCGCCCGGCTCATCCCAGGCACGCAAGCGGCTGAGATCGCCGTCGTGCTCGATGACTCCCTGTCTGCGGTCGCGACGGGGATCAAGCAGCCGTGGCGAACATGGCTCCATCTGAGCAACCTGCTGGGGTTGCGTCTCACCGGCACGAACCTCACGGTTCGGTCCCTCGTGACCGGCGCCCCCGCAGACGAGC
This sequence comes from Solirubrobacteraceae bacterium, assembly GCA_049509055.1. Classification (GTDB taxonomy): domain Bacteria; phylum Actinomycetota; class Thermoleophilia; order Solirubrobacterales; family Solirubrobacteraceae; genus Palsa-465. The sequence continues at coordinate 927 of JBELAG010000549.1, read as the reverse complement.
CGGCGCCAGGGCCCACGGCTGACGACCTCGGCCCACTCGAGCAGGCCTGGCACGAGATCCTTGCGCAGGCCACTGCCGCGGAGGAGCCCTTCCTCGCGCTGTGCGCCAAGAACGGGCTGCCGGTCCCCGACTACGGTCCTGAGGTCCACGGCATTCCGCTCGGCCCGAGCTGGCTGGATCGCAAACTCACCGTAGACGTCGACCTCGGTGACGGTGAGCGGAGCGAGCTGGAAGCGCTCGGCTGGACGGTCGTGAGCATGAACATCGATGACCTCCGACACGCGCTCGGCCACGACATCCGTGACGCGCTCGACGGACTCAAGACGGAACTGATCTGATGGCGATCGTCATCTACGCGCCGCACAAGGACGGCCATCACGATGGCTCGATCGCCAAGCAGACCCAGGCGTTCATCCGCAAGCTGTTCGAGGACGACACCCTCCCTGGCCTGCACATCGAGCCGATCAAGAGCTCCGCGGACCCGAAGGTGCGGACCGGGCGCGTCACCGACATGTATCGCGCGGTGCTGTTCAAGGTACAGGCGAGTGGCGGCCAGCCGCATTACATCTTCACCGGTGTGTGGCCCCACGACGAGGCGATCTCGATCGCGTCGAAGTCGGTCCTGAAGACGAATCCGGTCAACGGGCTGCCGGAGTTGATCATGGCGTCCGAGGTCCCGCTCCCGGTGGCGGGCACAGCAGCGCCGGTGCCCGCGCCCATCCGCGATGCTCCACCTGAGTTGCCAGCCAGCGAACCGCTGCTCATGTCTACCAGCGCCGGCATCTCGCTAGAGCGGCTCACGGACGAGCTCGGCATCGATCCTGACCTCGCGGCAGCCGCCCTGGCCGTCACCTCGGACGACGAGATCATGGCCCTGGCCGAAACCGCCGTTGAGTGGCAGGGCCTTGCCCTGCTCGATCTCGCCGC
>JBELAG010000548.1:0-3025 GCA_049509055.1 Solirubrobacteraceae bacterium | reverse complement strand
TCGCGCCCGCGCCTGCTGCTGGTCGACGAGATGAGCCTCGGACTGGCGCCGGTGATCGTCGAGCGGCTGCTTCCGATCCTGCGGCGCGCCGCCGACGAATTGGGGGCGAGCGTCCTGTTCGTCGAGCAGCACGTCGCGCTCGCGCTCGAGATTGCCGATCGCGCCTACGTCCTGACCCACGGCCGGATCGTGCTCGAGGGCACGGCCTCCGACCTGCGGGACCGGCGTGATCTGCTCAAGGCCAGTTACCTGGGGGAGTCCGAGGTCGCTGCGCCTGCCGCCAACGGCGGAGCCGTTGGATCCGTAACCACTCACACACCGCAGGCATGAGGAGCGTACGTCACATGAGGTCTTCCAGATGGCTCGGCTCGGTCGCCGCACTCGCGGCCACCGGCCTGCTCGCCGCCGGCTGCGGCTCGAGCAGCTCGAGCAGCAGCACCAGCAGTGCCGCCGGCGGCGCGGCCGCCACGACCGCGGCCAGCAGCTCGGCCGCGACCACCAGCTCGGCGGCGGCCGCCGCCGGCGGCGCGGCGTTCGGGACGCCGCACAAGGCGACCGGCAGTCCCTACGTGTTCGGGATGATCAACGACGAGACCGGGGCGGTCACCTTCCCCGAGGCGCGCCAGGGCGCGATCGCCGCCGCCGACTACGTCAACAACTACCTCGACGGCATCAACGGCCACCCGATCGTGATCGACAACTGCATCGGCGACGGCACGCCGGCGACGGCGGCGCGGTGCGCCAACGAGCTCGTGGCCAAGCACCCGCTGGCGATCCTCGGGGCGGCCGACGTCGGCGCGCCGGCGTCGATCCCGATCTACGCGCACGCCGGCCTCGCCTACCTGGGCGGGATCCCGTTCACCCCGGTCCCCGAGACGGCGTCCAACTCGATCCAGTTCTGGTCGGTGAGCATCGGCGACAACCTCGCGGCCGCCGTCTACGCCGCCAAGAAGCTCGGCGTCAAGAGCGTCGCGCTGATGTACTTCTCAAATCCGCAGGGCGAGTCGCTGCTCCCGCAGATCACGCCGGTGTTCAAGGCGGCCGGGATCACGTCGGTCAAGGACATCCCGCTGTCGCCGACGTCCCCGGACCCCAGCCCGCAGGCCGCGCTGATCGAGTCAAGCGGCGCCCAGCTCGCCTACATCGACGTCCCCAACGGATGCGGTGAGGTGCTCAAGGCGCTCAAGAGCGTCGGCTACTCGGGCAAGATCATGGGCATCGACCCGTGCGGCGCGCCGCCGGTGATCACCGCCGCCGCCGGAGGGGCCAACGGCATGTACATCGCCTCGCCGTTCATCCTGCAGTCGAGCAGCAATCCCCAGGCCCAGCTGTTCCAGGCCGCGATGAAGAAGTGGGCGGCCCCGGGGACGTTCGTCGACTCGATCTCGACCGCCGGCTTTGCGACGGTGATGAACGTCCAGGCGGCGCTCAGCAAGATCAGCGGGACGCCGACGACCAAGACGATCATGGCGGCGTTCAAGACCGGCAGCAACCATCCCAACTTCCTCTCGCATCCGTACACGTGCGACGGGCAGCAGATGAAGGGTCTGACGGCGATCTGCAACGACAACTACCTGATGAACCAGATCGAGAACGGCGCGCTGACGCAGGCGAGCTCGACCGACTGGACGACGTCCAAGGGCTACTTCCAGGGCCTCGGCGGCTGACGATCCGGCCGGGTCCGCCCGTCCCTGGGGGGCGGGCGGACCTGCACCGGAACCACCACCACACCACCACCGCACACCATGTCCAGCTACATCCTCTTCCTGATCCTCGGCCTCGGCTCCGGCGCCACGTACGCGATGCTCGGCCAGGGGCTCGTGCTGAAGTACAAGAGCGCTGGCGTGGTCGATTTCGCCCACGGCGCCGTGGCGATGTTCATCGCCTACGTGTTCGTCAACCTCCGCTCGTTCGGTGAGCTCGAGCTCCCCGTCGTCCTGATCCCGCACCAGATCTCGCTCAACGGCGGCGCGGGCATGAACACGGCGCTCGCGATCGTGATCTCGCTCCTGTACGCCGCGCTGCTCGGCCTGGTCCTCTACGTCCTCGTCTACCGCCCGCTGCGCGGGGCGTCACCGCTGACCCGGGTGTGTGCGTCGGTCGGGATCATGCTCGCCCTCCAGGCGATCGCGGTGCTCAACTACAGCACCGAGCCGGTCGCGACCAATCCGATCTTCCCGTCCTCTCCGCAATCGATCGCGGGTGTCACCTTCCCCGAGGACCGGCTGTTCTTCACCGGCGTCGTGATCGTGATCTCGATCGTCCTGGCGCTGATCTACCGCCACACCCGGTTCGGCCTGGCGACGCGGGCGGGCGCCGAGAACGAGCGCGGCGCCGCGCTGACCGGGATCTCGGCCAACCGCGTGGCCGCGCAGAACTGGGTGATCGCGACCGTCCTGGCCGGCGCGGCCGGGATCCTGATCGCGCCGATCGCCAACCTCGACCCGACCTCCTACACCCTGTTCGTCGTCCCGGCGCTCGCCGCAGCGCTGCTCGGGCGCTTTGATTCCTTCTGGATCACCGCCCTCGCCGGCCTGGCGATCGGCTGTGCACAGTCGGAGATCGACAAGCTGATCACCGTCTGGTCGTGGCTGCCCCAGCAGGGACTGGACGTCGCGCTCCCGTTCTTCGCGATCATCGCGGTGATGGTGTTCCGGTCGCGCTCCGTGCTCGCGCGCGGGGGCGACGTCGCCCAGCACAATCCGTCGGTCGGCCGGCCCCAGTCGCCGTTGCGGACCGCGGCCGGATGCTTCGTGGCAGGACTCGTGTTGCTGCTGGTGCTCAACAACGTTCTGCGGTTCGCGTTCATCTCGTCGCTCACCGTGACATGCGTCGCGCTGTCGCTCGTCGTACTCACCGGCTACGTCGGCCAGGTGTCGCTGGCGCAGATGTCGCTGGCCGGGATCGGCGGCTTCATGCTCGGGCACATCTCCCACGGCTGGGGCATCGGCTTCCCGTTCTCGCTGATCCTCGCCGGCCTGTGCGCGGTCCCCGTCGGGATCGTGATCGGACTGCCGGCGCTGCG
>JBELAG010000547.1:0-3607 GCA_049509055.1 Solirubrobacteraceae bacterium | reverse complement strand
TGTGCGCCGCGAGACAGCAGCGACGCGCGCGCGTTCACCAGGGGTCGCACTTCGTGCGCCGTCGCGGGCCGGACCGGCCGGCTGGGACTCGCGAGCAAACGCTCCGCGAGACTGTCGATCGTCACGTCCGACGCGCGCGTGATGGCGGCGATCACATCAGGGCCGCTCTCAACGTCGAGCGCTCCGCGGAGTGAGTCGAGCGTCGTTCCGGTCACGGCCGCATTATCCGCTGCCCACCGCGACGAAACAGAATGCGTTACGCGAGTGCCCTATCTTGACGCTGCTCCGCGTACGCGAAGAGCAGCTCTCGTCGCCGGCAAGCGGTCTGGGCCCGTGCGGTCAGGGGCGCCGGGCGCCTCTCAGTGTTCGCTCGCCGGCTCCTCGAGTGGCCTCACGGTCCATCCGAGCTGCCGTTCCAGCCTGCTAGCCGTATGGCCGCCAGCAACAAGGACGCGGTACTCGTTTCGGCGCCGCAGCTGAACTGCGCCGCCGGCGGACACGATCACTCGCTGGCCTACGCGTGGCCGACGATCCCTTTCGACACGGCGGCCAGCTGGATCGCCGCTCTTCCTTTGGTGGGTACCCGCCGTTCGCCGCCGTTGAGACCGTGCAGCGGATGGCTGTCTGCGTCAAAATCGACGCAATGTCTCCCGGTTGCGTCGCCTACGGAGTGGCCGGCGAACCGACAAAACCGAGGCGGCTGACCAGACCCGCGTGGGCGACGGATATTCGCCGGAGCGCTCGTTGCACTCCGGGCCGTGGGTACACGAGCTCGAGAGCTTCAGCCAGTTCGCTCAGGAGGATCAGGTCGAAAGCCGCGGCGTCATGCCACCGCACGTCCTTCGTGTAGCCGCAAATGTCTGTGGCGCCGGTATTGATCCGTAGCTCGTCGAGCTCGGCCGGGTCACGCAGGCCGAGCGTTGCGCACGAGCCTACGTAGAGAACCTTGCCACGAAGTGAGAGCCAATCGCGATCGACTTGCGCGTCGCGTGCTCCAAGCTCTTCGGGACTTAGTTCCTCGGAGCGAGGCGCTTCGGAGTGTGACCACGACAGCAGGCGGCGCAGGCTGAGTCGGTCGTTACCGACGTAGAGGTGGCCGGGACTTCCATGGAGAGCGAAATAGCCCAGCGGATAGCTCTCGAGCCACGACCAGCGGTCAACGTACGCATTGAGCTGGTCGCCTGAATCGACCTGCCGGTGGATGTAGCGAAGACCTTGGCCTCGCGGTGCCATGAACTCGAGCAGCGGCAGAACGCTCGCGTGCTCGGTCAGGCGGTTGGACCAGTTCTCGATGCAGAAGACGCCCGTGGACATGTCTTACCATTATGCAGGAGATTGGCGCCGTTCGCACCAGAGCAGCGGCTTCCTGTCACCAGTGGTGCGGCAGACGCTTCTGTTACCGACTCTTGCCCCAAGCGCCCGCGGGTTCACCGGCGAGCGGGGGCACATCAAACTGGCCTCGGCGATCCCGCCGGTAGTCAAAAGCGCCCCGTGTCGTGCCTTCGACAAGCGATGCGCGCCAAGCGGAGGCCCCAACGATCGGTTTGACCCCACCGGCCGCCACAGCGCGAGCGATTGGATTGGCGACGTTGCGGTGCGCTGCGGGTCCGACGCTGCGGCCGGCGAGCCCTACGGCGGGCGGGTCATTCTTCATGAGCACTCGGATCATCCTGGATGCCCGTACGTCGGCCGTAGTACCGGCGACCAGCCAGGCTGCGCGCGCTGGAATGGTGCCCGAGACTTCGGGCGGTGGGCGGCAGGCGCCAGCGCCGTCCGCAGCGACCCAGCAGCTTCCGGCCGCCCCCCAGCTCGAGCCCGCGCTCGCTGGTGTTGTCCGTGGATGAGACGGACCCCCGCGCTGCTTGCGCTGGTACGGTCGCGTCGACACGATGAGGCGATTCAGATATCACGGGTAGTGAATTCGCCCGCCCCCTCGCGTCCACGGGCCGAGAGGTCCATGTCGGACGCCCGCGCGGTCGCAACGCGTCTTCTTCACCGGGCCGGCACGCGGCTCAGCCATTCGGCCGCCGTGGCCGCGCAGGTCGATCGGGTACTCGCACTCGTCGAGCCGGGTTGGCGAGCGAGTCTCGCGGACGCCGCCTGGCTTCACGACATCGGATACAGCAGCGCGGTCGCAGTCACAGAGTTTCATCCGCTCGATGGAGCACGCTGGCTGCGCGAGCACGATCGGCCCTCGGAGACCTGCCGTCTGGTCGCGTGGCACACGGAGCCCCTTGAAGAGGCTCGGCTGCGCGGTCTTGACGCGGAGCTGGTGGCGGAATTCGATCCGCCCGATCGACTGGCTGCCGCTGCGCTGACCTGGGCCGACCTGACCTCCTCCCCCCGCGGCGAGCGCTGGGATCCCGAACAGCGGCTCGAGGACATCCTTATGCGCTACCCGCCCGGCTCGCCCGTGCACGAGGCCACGCGCGCGTCATTGACCGTGCTCCGTAGCCGCGTGCGGACGATCGAGGATCTTCTAGCCTGCGGACGATGACGCGGTTTCGCACCGGCCTGGGCCACGACATCCATCGACTCGTTCCAGGAGGGCAGCTTGTCCTGGGAGGCGTGGCGATTGACGCGGATGTCGGGTTCGACACCCATTCCGACGGCGACGTTCTCAGCCACGCCCTCGTCGACGCGTTGGCCGGAGCGATCGCCGACGGCGACCTCGGCACCCACTACCCCGAGAACGATCCCGATTCTCAGGATGCTCGCAGTCTTGCGTTCGTGGAGGAGTTCGCTGGCTACGTTCGCCGGGCCGGATACGAGATCGAGAACGTTGACGCCTTCGTTGTCCTGGGCACCGTGCGACTGCGTCCCCACATCGATGCGATGCGCCGCAACGTCGCCGAAGCCCTTGCGGTGGACATCGCCAACGTCTCGGTCAAGGCCCGGTCCAACGACGGCATCGGGCCCGAGGGAGAGGGCACGGCCTGCGGAGCCTGGGTCAGCGTCCTGGTCTACCCGGCCAGCACCTGAGCCCGGTCCCACACCCGCTCAAACGAGCGACGATGACGCCGCCGCGGGGTTGCCCCACAGGTGGGTGTTCACGAGCACCTCGTCGTCAAATCGGAAGATCGAGCTGTAGAGCGTCGCGCCGGTGAGACGGACGACGGTGGGGTCGGCGGCCAGCACGCGTCTGGCGCAGTCGATGGCGATCTTGCAGCGGCTGACCATTGCATCGCTTGATCCCTCCTCCTCGCCCCGCACACGTACGGCCTCGCTGCTCGGATCTCCGAGACAGATGCGCAGCGCCACGCCCGCCGTGATCCGTTCCAGGAGACGATCATGGAATCGGGGCACGGTGTCCCACAGCCACATGCCGGAGTAGACGAGCACGTCGACGCGGGATTGGGCGGCATCGAGCATCGAGCCGACGACGGACGGCGAGAGCTCGTTGCGCGTGGTGTAGATCCCAACGACCTCCGACACTCCGCTCGCGGTTCCCGGGACCTCCGGCCAGAGCATCGGTACCGGTACGCCGAGCAGCGTCGCGAGTCTCACGCGGAGCGTTGCGTGTGGCAGCCTGCCCGAGCTCACCCAGCGCTCGAGTGTCTTGGGGTGAGCTCCGACGCCGGCGGCGAGATCCTCGACACTCCGTCCG
>JBELAG010000546.1:0-3056 GCA_049509055.1 Solirubrobacteraceae bacterium | reverse complement strand
ACGGGATCCCTGACGCGACATGTCGCCCAGGACCTGGCTCCGCGGCAAGCGGGGACGACGTGTCGCGCGTCGCCGGGCACCAGCGCGCTCATGACACGCCGGCCGGGAACCGCAACTGCTCGCCGGCGGCGCACGCGTGCAGTCCTTGGCGTAGGTAGGTGTCGCGGAAGCGGACCCATTGGGTGCCGTCGACCGAGTCGCAGCCGATCGACGCGGCATACGCCAAGCGGCGGAGGCTGTTGACACGGCCCATGTGCACCCAGACGTTGCGGGCGCGAGCCTCGGCGACGATCGCCTCGACCTCGGGCCCGAGCTTGAACTGGTTGGTGGCGCCGCCGATGAACAGCGCGCCGAGCGATCCCCATGGGATCCACCAGCGGTCGTACTCAACGCCGGGCTCCTGGAGCACGTACGCGGGCGCCAAGCCGTGGCTCCACAGCAGCGGCGCGTACTCCTCGAACAGCATCGAGGTCAGGCCGGCTTCGCCGACGACGTCGGGGCAGACGACGAACAGGCATCCGGGTAGGCCGCTGAGCGCTTGCACCATGCGCAGGAAGCGACGCTCGGCGTGTTCGTCCCAGCCGCCGTTGAAGGCGTCGTTGTCAGCTGCCCACGGCACTCCGGATCTCGCTGTCGCCGCGGCGCGCGGATAGTGGCGGGGCTGCAGCAGCCGGCCGAGGTTCGGATGGCGGTGCGCGCGCATCTGCGGCTCGGCCTGGGTCGCGAGCAGCAGCATCAGGCCGGCTGCGGGAAGAGGGCGAGCTGGCTGGGACCAGAGTCATCGAGCGGGAGGCTGCGGAACGTCTCGACCGCCGTGTAGTAGCGATCGCAGCCCTCGCCGACGGTTTGGTGGGGATGCCAGAGCGTGACCAGGATCCTGCCCTCGTGCGGGATCGGCTCGCGGGCGCGCTCGATCCAGCCGCGGCGCTTCATCGCGTCGAGATCTCCCTCGCATACCAGGTTGCTGATGGGCGCCATCACGCGTCCACGAACAGCCGCAGCTGCGGATCGGCAAGCCGCTTGACGGTGGTCGCGAAGTCGCGCCGGCAGTCCGGGCACGCCTTGTTGTGGCTGATCCCGATGCCGCGGGTCGTGCCGACGAGAGCGCCGAGCACCCCGTCCTCGACGAGCCGGTAGAACCGGTCATCCGGCCGGCCCGGGAGCCCGCCGGGGAGCACCTTGTAGGTCTGACCGCAGTCGCACGTCCAGGTCGCCACGGTGCGCTCCCACGCCTCCTGGCACTCGTTCTGGTAGAAGTCGGCGAGGTGCTCGCCGGGGCGGCTGGCGAGCATGTCGTGCAGCGGCTCGCTGGTGTAGCGGACCTCGACCTGGCAGACCTGGTTGGCGCGGTACAGCCTGTGCAGCGCGGCGATGAGTGCGTCGTCGGGCTCCTCCTCAAGCCAGCCCTTGGCGGCGAGCACGTCGACCGCGATCGTGACGACCAGGTCTTCGTTCGCAGCGCGCCCGGTCGCGCTGTCCTTGACGGCGGCCGGCATCAGCTCGTCTCCGCGAACAGCGGTAGCTGGTCGTCGTCGACGTCGACGTGGCCGTTGGTGGTCATGCCGGGCTGGGGTTGGCGGCGGGATGCGGTGGCCTGCATGGTCCGCAGCGCCGCTCCGGCGCCGGCGGTCTCGGCCAGGGAGCGTCGGATGGCGTGAAACGTGCCCATGCCGCCCTCCTGGGCCATCAGCGCGAGCGCGTCGATGACGGGGATCCCGTCGCGGGTGTGCATGTCGAGCAGGCCGGGCACGTTCTCCATGCAGAAGCTGCGGGGGTGGATCTCGCACACGATCCGCATGAACTCGAACACCAGCTCGTTGCGTGGATCGTCGGCCTGGCGGCGGCCCGCTTTGGAGAACCCCTGGCACGGCGGGCCGCCGAACACGCACCCGACTTCGTCGCCCTGGAGGCCGAGCTCGGCGAGCATTCGGGCGCCGGTGAGCGCGCGGACGTCACCGAAGAAGAACACCTCGCAGGGCTGCACACCGGTCTGCCCGGCGATCCAGCCCGACCCGGGCTCGAGCGGGGGGCGGTCGGGCTGGGCGTGGTAGCGCTCGAGCCGCTTGTGGCGCTTGGTCCAGCGCTGCTCGTCCTCGGGGGTGCAGAACACGATCCGGGTGTCCGGCGAGGCGAGGTTGCACAGGTAGGTGTGGGCGGCGTCGACGTCGTTCTCGTTGGCCGCGACCACGTGCCAGCCGGCCTGCTCAAAGCCGCACGAGAACCCGCCCGCGCCGGCGAACAGGTCGATCCCGATCGGCGGACGTTCCGCGCTCTCGGTCACTGGCTGGGGGCGGACGTCGCCGAGATCGGCCCAGTCGGGGACGTAGATGCCGCTGCCGGTGACCTCCCAGCCGTCGCCGCTGCCGATCGTGCGTGTAGCACGAAGCGTCATCGAGCCCCCCGTCGCGCGCGTTGGGCGCGGCAGATCGGGCAGCGGCGCGATGCGCCGCCTTGGCGCTTGAGCTGGCGCTCGCGCGCCCGCGAGCCCTTCCACGTACGAGCGAGCGTCCAGCCGATGCCGGCCTGTGTGATGACGGCCATCAGCCGCGCCCCCCGGCCCGCGGAGTGCTCGGCCAGCCGCCCCTGGAGATCGCTCGCAGTCCAGCCCGTGTAGTGCCGCGCGTGTGCGTAGGGGACGTCAAAATGGATCAGGTACACGGTCGGTTCTCCGCCGGGGATGTCGGCCGTCTGTGTCATCGCGACCCCCGGTCCGCGTTTGGCTGGGTCTCGGTGAAGCGCAGGCAGCCGCAGTAGCCGTAGGCGCCGTCGCGGCCGTCGTCGAAGACGCAGAGCAGGTCCTCGCGCGCCTCGACAGCCAAGCAGCGGGTGTCGCCGCTGTCGGGCGTATCGTGGTGGCTGGCGCGGTGACCGCAGGTGCACAGCGGGTCGCTCATCGCGCTCACTCCTCGGCGGCGGCGGCGTCGGCGGACAGCGCGGTGATGAAGAACCACTCCCCGTCGACCACGGGCGGCTCGCTCGGCCGCCTGCTCGCCCAGCGGAGCATTTCGCCGAGCGTGAACCGTCCTTGCTGTGCGGCCTCGACGCGCTGTTGCGCG
>JBELAG010000545.1:0-3074 GCA_049509055.1 Solirubrobacteraceae bacterium | reverse complement strand
CGCAGTAGGAACTTGCCGTCGAGCTTTCGCTCGCGGTTGATGGCGGCGCGGTCGATCCGGAGCTTGCCGGTGGGGGTGCGGCGGAGGAAGCGCTTGTAGGCGGGCTTGGTAGCCAGTGCCCCGTAGAGCTCTGCGCGCTTGCCGGGTGCCAGGGCGTCGGCGTGGTGGATCTCCTGTGTGAGCCGCTCGAGGATCTGCTCGCGCACGGTCTGGTCGCGCTCGGCGCGCTCGGGGTTGTGACAGATCACGAACCGGTCGCGGTTGGTGGCGTCGTCGACCCGCACCTGCTTGACGCGCAGGTTGCCCTCAACGGTGTGGTAGCGGCCCTGGCGCGACAGCGCCGCGGTGGCTTCCTTGCTGTCAGAGCGCAGCTTCTCCCCGACGATGTAGTGACCGCCTGCGCGTTGCAGGTAGCGGCGGTTGCGCTCTGAGGTGAACCCGCGGTCCAGCACCCAGATCACCCGCGCGAGGTTCCAGCCGCGCAGATCGTCGCGGACCTTGCGGATGATCACCTGATCAGACGCATTGCCGGGGAACGTCCACACCCTGACGGGGATCCCCGTGCGAGTGACCGCCATCCCGACCACCACTTGGGGCAGGTCCGGCCGGTGATCCTTGCTGTGCTTCGAATAGCGCCGGCGACCTGACTCCAGCACCAGCGAGTCGTCCTCTGCCGACTCGGCGCTGTCACCATCGTCCTCGTCCTGCAGCTCCTCCGGTAGCCGGTCGGTCTCCCAGTAGGTCGAGGACGTGTCAAAGAACAACAGGTCAACCTCGAGATCGAGCAGGTTGGCGACGGTGAAGAACACCCGCTCCTGCAACTCCGCCACGGCGGCGTGCAGGAAGTCCATCGCCCGGTAGCACTCATCATCACTGACAGCGGCGAGCCCTTCGATGAACGCCCGCTCGGCCACCCACTCACAGCCGGCCAGCTTCGACAGCGGCCGCACCGACAGACGATTGGCGACCATCGCGAAGATCGCTCGCTCCACCCGCTCAGCCGCCAGCCGCCTGCCACCGGCCGCGTCGAGGATCACCTTGCCGATCTCCAGGCGCTCCCACAACCGGTCAGCCACCCACGCCGCGCCCATCGTGCGCGACTCCAGGATGCTGACCTCACCCGACGCGGTCGCGGCGACCGCCTCGGCCGGGTCCAGGAACCGGCTGATCGAACGCACCAGCCGCGCCAGCGCCTCACGGTCGACCTGATCGGCGCGGCCGAAGCGGTGGACGATCCGAGCCCGCGGCACCCCCGTCTCAGGGTCGCGCTCGTTCTGCGCCAGCGCCAGGTACGAGACCGCGCTCCCGTCCGCGTTGCGCCGCTTCGTCTCACGCAGGTACATGCACCTACACGATACCCGTCAGCGCAATCCAGCACAAGCGATCAGGCTCTAGTCGTGTGCCTACACGATTTCGCCTCCGGCGGTACCCTCACCCGTCGAGTTGCAGGGAAAACGTCTCACCAGACCCGCTCAAATGCCTACGAACTGCGGAACTCCGGTACCCCTTTCGGGGTCGTCTGCGATCTACGGGTTACAGACCAGCCTCGCTGACCGAGAAGAAACGATCAAGAATGACCAACATCTCCGGGAGTCTCCGCAGGTCAGGCGCTCCCACACGGGCGCTGGGCGACCCAAGCCGGCCAAGTACGGCTAGCCTGCAGTTGTTTCCAGCACGCTTTTGCCGTCCGCCGGCGTCGACACGCCAGGCGATGGCTCAACGTGGGAGGATCTGAAGCGTGACCACGACCGTGCTTGAGCGGGCGTCCGCTGGCGATGAGCTTGCCTTCCGCGAGCTCACGGAGCCTTTCCGGCGCGAGCTGGAGTTTCATTGTTACCGGATGCTCGGCTCGGTGCAGGATGCCGAGGACGCGCTGCAGGAGACGATGCTGGCCGCCTGGCGCGCACTGGCAGATTTCGAGCGGCGATCGAGCCTGCGGACCTGGCTCTACCGGATTGCGACGAACCGATGTCTGAACGTACTGCGCGACGGCGGTCGCCGCCCGCACTCGATACCGCCGCTGAGGTTTGAGATTCCGGCGCCGACGAGGATGTCCGATCCTCGCTGGCTGGAGCCGTATCCGGATGACCGGCTCGGCTGGCTGGCCGACAGCCAGCCCGGGCCGGCGGCGCGGTATGAGAGCCGTGAGGCGATCGAGCTGGCGTTCATCAGCGCATTGCAGCGACTGCCTGCACGCCAGCGCGCCGCGCTGGTGCTCCGGGACGTGCTGGGCTTCCACGCTGCGGAGACCGCGGCGATGCTCGAGACCTCGGTCGAGGGTGTCAAGAGTGCACTCAAGCGCGCCCGGGTGACGATCGAGCAGCAGCTCGGTGATCCGACCCAGCGGGTCGCTCCGCCGCCCGCCGCCTCGGTGGAGGAGCAGGAGCTGGTGGAGAAGTTCGCCAGAGCGTTCCTCGCTGACGACATCGACGGCATGGTCGCTCTCGTCACTGAGAACGCGTGGTTCCGGATGCCGCCCGCCCGGCATGAGTACCACGGCCCGGAGCTGATCGGCGCGTTCCTGACCGCGGTTGCCGAGGGGCATTCGGGCCAGTCGAGTCGCCTGATCGCGACCCGTGCGAACGGGCTGCCCGCGTTCGGGACCTATTACATCGACCCGCTTTCCGGGTTGGTCGGGCAGTCCGGGCTGTTGGTGCTGTCGCCGGCGGGCGCGAGGCTTGCTGATCTCACCTGGTTCCTTGGCCCCGGTTACCTGGAGCGGTTCGATCTACCCAGCGCCCCCTTTGTGGACGCTCCGGTGTCAAAAGCTCCGTAACTGCTCAATGCCGGCCGAGCCGGCGGACACCAGGAGGCTGAAATGCCGGTCTTGATGATGGTCGAAATCCCCGGGGCTGACACAGCGTTTGCGGAAAGCATGCGCCACGCCGGAGTCCTTGACGAACTGCAGACGGCCCAAGGATTTCGGGGACACTGGAGCGGCGCCGCCAGCTCCGGCTACAGGGCAATCGAGCTGTGGGACTCGCGTGAGGACTGTCAGGCGTTCGCCGAACGCCACTTCGCGCCAAAGCTGCCGCCGGGCGCCCAGCTCCCGCCGATGGAATTCTTTGCGTTGC
>JBELAG010000544.1:0-3079 GCA_049509055.1 Solirubrobacteraceae bacterium | reverse complement strand
CACCGGATCGAGGACCTCGGGCTGATCATCATCACCCATCAGCACATGGACCATCTCGGCCTGCTGGAGATCCTGGCCCGGCGCTCGGGCGCCGAGGTGGCCGCGCTCGACGTGCTCGGCCCCTACCTGGAGGACTTCGCCGCGAGCGCGACCGCCGACGATGCGTTCTCGATGCGGGTGATGCTCCGCCACGGCGTGCCGGCCGACCTCGCGACCGCGCTCGGCGCGGTCGGCGCGGCGTTCCGGGCGTTCGGCTCCGGCGGGCGCGTCACCCGGCCGCTGCGCGACGGGGACGCGCTGACGCTGCGCGACCGCACGTTCGGGATCCGCCACCGCCCCGGGCACAGCCCGTCGGACACGATCTTCCACGACCAGCAGCGCCGGATGCTGATCGGCGGCGACCACCTGCTCGCCAACATCTCATCCAACCCGCTCGTCTCCCGGCGCCTGTCCGCCGAGCCGGCGCCGCCCGCCGGTCACGGCGACGGTCATCTCTCCGACGACGTCGACGATCGACCCCACGCGCTGGTGCAGTACATCGCGTCGATGCGAGCCACCCGGGAGATGTCGCTCGACCTCGTCCTGCCGGGCCACGGGCCCCCGGTCGTCGACCACGTGGCGCTGATCGACGAGCGCCTGCGGATGCACCAGCGGCGGGCGACGAAGCTGCGCGGGCTGCTGGAGCCGGGGCCGCTGACCGCGTTCGAGATCGCGTCGCGCATGTGGGGAAACGTGGCGGTCACCCAGGCCTTCCTGACGATCTCCGAGGTGCTCGGCCATCTCGACCTCCTGATCGCCGACGGGCGCGTCGCCGAGGATGCCGACGGGCCTGTGACCCGCTTTGCCGCGCTATAGCCCCGCCGTGCCCGCTCCCGGGCGCTGACCGCCGCCGCGGGGGTCCGCAGCAGCCCCGCCGCATCGGAGGCGAGGTCTTTTTTCGGCCTATTTACCCCAAAAAAGACCCCGACCCCGGATGGCAGCCCCGCGTCGTCGCGACGCGCCAACGCGTCAAGGGGGCCAGCGCGGGCGCGATTGCCGTAGTTCCCACGCATCAGGAATGCGCCGAGCGCGCCGATAGCCACCGTGGATATGCCTTGCCGCCGCGCCTCGGGCGGTCGTGACGTCGTGCGACCAGACGTCGATTCCGCCCCCTCTGCACCGCCGCGCCGCGACTACCGGAGTCTGCTGGAGCGCGTCCCGGCGATCGTCTACACCGCCGATCCCGGCCGGGACGGGCGCTGGCACTACGTCAGCCCCCAGATCGAGCAGATCCTCGGCTTCACCGCCGAGCAGTGGTGTGCGGACCCGGGCCTGTGGGCGCGCCGCCTGCATCCCGACGACGCCCAGCGGGCCTTCGCCGCTGACGCCGACGGCGCCACGCCGGGCATCGCGGCCGGACCGTCCGGCGCTTCGGAGTACCGCCTGCGCCACCGCGACGGCCACGACGTGTGGATCCGCGACGACGCCCAGATGCTGGAGGACGTCGACGGCGAGCCGCGCTGGCACGGCGTGATGTCCGACATCACCGCGCAGAAGCTGACCGAGGCCGAGCTCGAGCGCCGCGCGGCGCAGCAGGCCGCCGTCGCCCGTCTCGGCGAGCGGGCGCTGGAGGGCGCGAGTGTGACCGATCTGATGCACGAGGCGGTCACCGTCGCCGCGCAGCTGCTCGAGGTGGAGATCGGCGTGGTGACCGAGCTGCGGCCCGAGGGCGGCGCCCTCAGCTTTCGTGTGACCCACGGCCTGCCCGGCGTCGGCGCGTCGCCGCTGCCGGGTGGCGGAAGCGACTCGATGTCCGGCTACACGGTGCTGACCGGCAGGCCGGTGATCGTCGGCGACTGGCGCTCGGAGGTCCGCTTCACGCCATCGGCGGCGATCGCGGCACGCGGGGTGCGCAGTGGCCTGGCGGTGATGATCGAGGGGCGGCGGCGCCCGTTCGGCGTGCTCAGCGTGCACTCCGTCTCGCTGCGCGAGTTCAAGCCCGGCGACATCGACTTCGTGCAGGCGCTGGCCAACGTGCTCGGCGACAGCCTCGAGCGCCAGCTGATCGACGACGACATCCGCCACCGTGCGTTGCACGATCCGCTCACCGGGCTGCCCAACCGGACGCTGTTCGTCGATCGCCTCCAGCAGGCGGCCGAGCGCCTGCGCCGTCATCGCCGCTCGCTGGCGGCGGTGCTCGCGCTCGATCTCGACCGCTTCACGCTCGTCAACGACAGCCTCGGCCACAAGATCGGCGACGAGCTGCTGGCGGCCGCCGCGCCCCGTCTCAAAGGGGTGCTGCGCTCCACCGACACCGTTGCCCGCTTCGGCGGCGACGAGTTCGCGATCCTGCTGGAGGAGATCTCCGGCGAGCACGACGCGATCGACATGGCGCAGCGGATCGCCGCGGTGTTCACCCGCCCGTTCGTGCTCGAGGGCGAGGAGCATTTCATCACCACCAGCATCGGGATCGTGCTGGCCGGCGGCGGCGAGGTCGCCGACGACCTGATCCGCGACGCCGACGCCGCGCTGCACCGGGCCAAGGAGCGCGGTCGCGCCCGCTACGAGCTGTTCGACGAACGCATGCGCGGTCGGGCGATCTCCCGGCTGCGGGTCGAGAACGATCTGCGGCGCGCACTGGAACGCGATGAGCTGACGCTCGACTACCAGCCGCTGGTGTCGCTGCCCGACCACTCGATGGTCGCCGTCGAGGCCCTGATCCGCTGGGAGCACCCCGAGCGCGGCCGGATCGCGCCAGGGGAGTTCATCGCGGTGGCCGAGGAGAACGGGCTGATCGAGCCGATCGGCCGCTGGGTGCTGGACCGGGCGTGCCGGCAGGCCGCGCGCTGGCATCGCGAGCGCCCCGATGACGCCCCGCTCTCGATGTCGGTCAACCTGTCGGCCGTCCAGGTCGCCAACCGCGCGCTGCCCGACACCGTCGCCGCCGCGCTGCGCGGCTCCGGGCTTGATCCGGGATCCCTGACGCTGGAGCTGACCGAGAGCGTGATGGTCGGCCATCAGGACGGCCTCACCGAGGCGCTGGCGGCGCTCAAATCGCTCGGCGTGCGGCTCGTCCTCGACGACTTCGGCACCGGCTACT
>JBELAG010000543.1:0-3102 GCA_049509055.1 Solirubrobacteraceae bacterium | reverse complement strand
GCGTTCTACCAGGCGTCCTACGGCGGCAACAACTTCCTCTATGAGCAGATGTTCTGGTTCATGGGGCACCCCGAGGTGTACGTGATCGCGCTCCCGTCGATCGGTGTCATCTCCGAGGTCGTGTGCACGTTCACCCGCAAGCCGCTGTTCGCCGGCAAGCTCGTCCTCGGCGGCATGTGCGGGATCTTCGTGCTGAGCCTGGTGGTGTGGATGCACCACATCTACTGGTCGGGCGCGAACACCCCGCTCGACGCGCCGATGATGCTCGACACCGAGCTGATCTCGATCCCCACCGGGGTGGTGTTCCTGGCGCTGATCGGCACCTTCTGGCGCGGCCGCGTGCGGATGGAGCCGCCGATGCTGTTCGCGATGGGCTTCATCGTGAACTTCATCATCGGCGGCGTGACCGGCCTGTACCTCGCCGACGTCCCGACCGACGCGATCTTCCACGGTGACATGTTCGTCGTCGCGCACTTCCACTTCACGCTCGTCGGAGGTGCGGTGTTCGGCTTCCTGGCCGGCTTCTACTACTGGTTCCCGAAGATGACCGGGCGACAGCTCAACGAGGGGCTCTCCAAGCTGCACTTCTGGCTGTTCGAGATCGGCTTCCTCGGGGTCTTCCTGCCGCTGTTCGTGGCCGGGCTCAAGGGCGAGCCGCGCTGGCAGGCGTTCATCGACCCCAAATTCGTCACCCCCAACGCGATCGCCAGCTTCTTCGCGGTGATCATCGTCCTGTCGGTCGTGGTGCTCGCCTACAACATCCTGTTCTCGTGGATCAAGGGGCCGGTCGCCGCGGCCAACCCATGGGGCGGGCGCACGCTGGAATGGCTGACGTCGAATCCGGTGCCGACCGAGAACTTCGACCATCCGGTGGTCGTGACCGCCGATCCGTACGCCTACGGGGTCGGGGGCCCGAGGCTGATGGGCGCCTACGCTCCGGTGATGGCCGGCGGCTCCGACGCCGCCGCCGCCGTGTCGATGGGCGGGGGCGGGTTCATCGACCCGCTGGAGGCCACGCGCCCGGACCGCGCGCGGATCGGGGCCGGCTTGTGGATTCTCTCGGACGTGATGTTCGTGCTGACGCTGTACATCGCGTTCGTCTACCTGCACGGGCTCAACACCCAGGGGCAGTTCCGCGCCGGCGAGCCGGCGCCGTCGGTCCTCGGGCAGGTGCTGATTACCGTCGCCGCGCTGGCGGGCGCGGCCGCCTGGTCGCAGGGTTCGAAGGCGCTGAGCTCGGGCGACGACGGGCGGGGACGGGGACTGCTGGTGCTCGGCTGGGCGCTGACGATCGTCGGGCTGATCGGCGACCTGGTGATCTTCGCCGGGCTCAAGTCGGCGTCGCCGTTGCACGCCTACGCGAGCATGATCGGGCTGTTCGTCTTCTACCACGGCTGGCACCTGCTGATCGGTCTGGCGGTGACCTCGATCGCGCTCGGGCGCCTGTTGAAGGGAAAGCTCGGCGAGCGCGGCTACATCATTCAGATCGTCGGCTGGTGGCTGTGGTGGGCGGCGGCGGCGTCGGTCGGCCTGCTCGTGCTGACCACAGCGCTGAGCTGAGCCGGATCGCGCCGGCGGCGGTCGTCAGGCACCCCCGGGGAGTCGGATAGCAGTGCTCGACAACCTCCCCGACGTCCTCGTGATCGCGGCGTTCGCCCTGCATGTGCTCGGCGAACGCCGCACGGTCGTCCTGACCGGGCGCCCACGGAGCCCCCGAGCGCGCGCCCGCGCCCTGTGCTTCTACGCCGGGCTGCTCACCGTGCTCGTCGCGCTCGCGTCCCCGCTCGACGCACTGGCCGACAAGCTCTTCTGGGTGCACATGATCCAGCACCTGATGCTGCTGGTGGTGGCGGCGCCGCTGATCGTGATCGGGCGCCCGTGGATGTCGATCTGGCGCCCGCTGCCGCTGGACCTTCGGCGTGCCGTCGCGCGCACCATGTACCGCTCGGGGTGGACCGCACCGCTGCGCTGGGTGTCGGCCCGGCTGACGGGACCGCTCGGCGCTTGGCTGGCCTTCACCGTGACGATGGTCGGCTGGCATCTCCCGGCGCTGTATGACCTGACCCTGCGCAACACCGCCGTGCACATCGCCGAGCACAGCCTCTTCCTCGCCACCGGGATCCTGTTCTGGGCACAGGTGATCGGCGCCGCCCCCGCGCGCTCGGTGCTGCCGTACCTCAAGCGGATCGCGTACGTCGGCGCCGCGATCATCCCCAATGTCGGACTCTCGATGGTGCTGGGCTTCGGCGGCCACGCGCTGTACGCGCCCTACATCCATCTGCTGCAGCGCCCCGGCGGCATCTCGGCGCTCGCCGACCAGCAGATCGGCGCCGGCATCATGTGGGCCGCGGGTGACATCCCCTACGTGCTGGCGATCGTCTGGCTGGCCCAGCGGTGGCTGGCCCAGGGCGAGGCTCAGACCGCGCGCGTCGACGCGCTCGTCGCGGCCCGGCTCCGTGGCGAGCCGGCGGGACCGGCCTGAGCGATGTCAACGTCCTCGGCTGCAGCAGGCCGGACGCAGTCCGTCGCCGGCACCCGGCCCGTGGCGCTCGACTACGTCGAGCTGACCAAGCCGAAGGTGCAGTCGCTGCTGCTGTTGACGACGATCGCGACGATGGAGGTGGCGGGCAGTCCGTCGGTGTCGCGGATCGCGTTGACCTGCGCGGGCGGGTATCTGTCGGCGGGTGGCGCGGGGGCGGTCAACCACTACTGGGATCGCGACATCGACGCGCGGATGAAGCGCACCGCGTCGCGTCCGATCCCGGCCGGGCGGATCAGCCCGCGGCGGGCGCTGTGGTTCGGGATCACGCTGGCCGCGTTGTCGTTCGGGCTGTTGTCGGTGACGGTCAACGTGCTGGCGGCGTCGCTGGCGTTGGGCGGGTTTGTCGGCTATGTCGGCGTGTACACGATCTGGCTCAAGCGCCGTACGCCGCAGAACATCGTGATCGGCGGCGCGGCCGGGGCGATGCCGCCGCTGGTCGCCTGGGCCGCCACCCGGGGGTCGCTGTCGTGGACGGCGATCTACCTGTTCGCGATCGTCTTCTACTGGACGCCGCCGCACTTCTGGGCGCTCAGCCTGCTGATGAAGGACGAGTACGCCGC
>JBELAG010000542.1:0-3109 GCA_049509055.1 Solirubrobacteraceae bacterium | reverse complement strand
CCGCGGCACGAGCTGATGGGCCTGTACGCCGCCTCGCTGCGGGACCTCGGGCGCCGCGTCGCCGTCGAGCACGGCGGGAGCTTCACGGCGGTCGCCGACGGCGCCGGCGGCTCCGCGGTCGCGCTGGCCGGGCGGCTCGGCGGCTGGGCGTGCTTTGCCGACTGCTCGCGGTACGGCCCGGTGCGGCTGCCGTTTCTCAAGCGGGCGCAGATCGCCGCCGCCGACCTGCAGCGGGCCGGGGTGGCGGCGTTCGGTGACCTCGATCGCCTCACGATGTTCGCCGACAACCTCGTCCCCCATGTGCTGCGCGTCGACGGCGTGCTGCGCTACGAGCCGGCGCTGGCGGAGCGGATCGAGCGCGGCGAGCTGATCGCCCACGACTCGCCGCAGGAGATCGAGCTGCGGGCCTGCGCCGTGCACGCCGTGGAGCTGCTCGTCGCCGAGCGCGGCGACGTCACCGCCGCGGCGCTCGACGAGCTGCTCTGGAACCGGGGCCAGCTGCCAAGCTACAAGGCCCGGCCGCGCCACCGCACGCGCTGCACGGCGTACTGAGGGCTCACGCCCTGAGCTCAGTCCTCGCCGGCGGCCTCGGCGCGCGTTCTGGCGATCGCCTCGGCGCCGGCCTCGCCGAGCAGCAGCTCGGGGCGGATCGTCCCCGAGACCGTGAGGTCCAGCGCCGGGAACCGGCCGATGCTCGCCTGCCCGACGTCGAGCGAGATCACCGTCGTCTCGCCGCCGACCGGCTGCGTGGCGGTGGCGATCACCGTCACCGACCCGCCGTCGACGATGTTGCGGGCGCTGGCCAGCGCCTTGCGGGCCAGCTGCGGGCTGCAGCCGTCCAGCGTGTCGATCAGCACGAGCGTGTCCGCGCCGCGCGCCGCCAGCCGGCGAGCCTGGTCGATCACCGGCTCGATCGCGCCGTTCTGGGCCTCCTCGGAGGCGGCGAAGCTGACGGCCGCGACCGGCGCCGCCGGCCCGGCGTTCCACTCCGCGATCTCCTCCGGCCGGACGCCCGCGAGCACGACCGACAGCGTCAGCTCGTCGCGTCCGGCGAGCGCCGCCGCCAGGCGCTTGAGCGCCTCGCTCTTGCCCGCCCGCGAAGCGCCGACGATCGTCACGCGCGAGCCCTTGCCGAACGGCGTCAGCCATTCGATCGCCTTCAGCGTCGGGTCCTCGGACCCGATCTTCAGGCGCTCGTCGGGGAACGCCGCCGGCAGATCGTCGAAGCGCACGCTGTCGGCCAGCTCCGAGGCCGGCCGCCCGTTGATCGTCTCGATCCGGATCAGCGATGCGAACCGCTCGGAGCGACGCGGCGCGCGCTTGGGGCCGGTGATCCGGTCCCCGGACACCAGCTCGCAGCGCTTGACCTGCGCGGAGGAGATGTAGACGTCGTCGTCGGAGGGGTCGGGCGGATCGACGCGCACGAACCCCGAGCCGTTGGCCAGCAGCTCGACGACGCCCGCCACCGGCTGCTCATCCTGCCCGGGCTCGGCGTCGCCGGCCTCGTCGTCGGCGGGCTCCTCCTCGGCGGGGTGATCGGCGGCGACCGCGCTGGGACCACCGTCCTGCTCGTCGCGCGCGGCGCGCCCGCGGCCGCCGCGGCGGCCCCGGCGACGGCGGGGACCGGACGGCTCCTCGTCATCGTCCTTGTCCTCGTCGGCGACGGGCTCGGGCTTCTCCTCGGCGTCAGCGGCCTCGGGGGCGTGATCGACGTCGGCGACCGTGTCGGGCTCGACGGCCGCGTCGGGCTCGGCGCTCGCGTCGGGCTCGGCGCTCGCGTCGGGCTCGACGGCCGCGTCAGGCTCGCCGGCCTCGGCGACGGCCTCCTCGCGGCGCCGGCGCTCGGGCCGCGCGCGGCGGCCCGGGGCGGCGGGCGGCGGCGGCTCGTCGTCGACGCCCTGCTTGTGCAGGATCGCGGAGATCAGCTCGTTGCGGCGCAGACGGCGGTATCCGTCGATCGAGAGACCGGAAGCGATCGCGTGCAAATCGGCGAGGGGACTGGCTTCCAGGGCGGTGCGGTCAAGTACGGACATGTCGAGCCTCCTTTGGCTCAGGTGATCGGTGGGCTCCGGTCGCGTTGGGCCAGCGACCGGCGATTCGTGAGCCTGAATCTAGCGCGTGGCCGGGTCAGACCGGCCCTGGTCGCGTCGCAGCTGCTCGGGGAGCGCGAGCGTGGAGTCGACCGGGCCTGCGCCGGTGAGCGCAGCGTCGACGGTCAGGAAGTCGTGCGCGGCGGCCACGTCGTGGATGCGGACCATGTGCGCCCCCGCCCGGGCGCCGTGCGCGAGCGCGGCGAGCGTGCCGGCCTGCCGGTCACGCGGGGCGCGGCCGGTGAGGGCCCCGACGAAGTCCTTGCGCGACACCGCCAGCAGGATCGGCCGGCCGAGCTCGTGCAGCCGCGGCAGCGCTCGCAGCACCTCGATCGTCTGCGCCGGAGTCTTGGAGAAGTCCGGTCCGGGATCGATCATCAGCTGTTCGAACGCCACCCCGCGGGCGAGCGCGAGCTCGATCCGCTGCTCCAGGAACGCCCGGACGTCGCCGACGATCCGCCCGTCGAGCGTCCGGTCCAACAGCTTGCGCTTGGGCGGCGCGATCGTGTGCATCAGGACGAGCGCCGCGCCCGTCTGCGCGCACACGTCGGCGAGCTCGAGAGCGCGCAGCCCGCTGACGTCGTTGACGATCGACGCGCCGGCGGCGATCGCCGCCCGCGCGACGTCGGGCTTGTAGGTGTCGATCGAGACGCGTGCGCCGAGCTCTCCCGCCACCCGCTCGATCACCGGCACGACGCGCGCGATCTCCTCCGCGGGCGAGACCGGCGCGCGGTTGGTCACGCCCGACTCGCCGCCGATGTCGATCACCTCGGCGCCGTCCGACAGCAGCCGCGCGGCCAGCGCCACACGCTCGTCGAGCGTCTGGTGCAGGCCGGCGTCGGAGAAGGAGTCCGGCGTGGCGTTGACGATGCCCATCAGCATCGGCTCGCCGCCGAGCTCGAGCACTCCGGCCGACGTGGCCAGCGCCAGCCGCGGGCTCGTCACCGCCACGCCCGGTAGCAGGCGGACGCCTCGAGCATCGCCGCGTGGGCCCGCCCGCACTCGGCGCAGTGGCCGAG
>JBELAG010000541.1:0-3110 GCA_049509055.1 Solirubrobacteraceae bacterium | reverse complement strand
TCGCGGTGGTCAAGGTCGGCGCGGCCACCGAGACCGAGATGAAGGAGAAGAAGCACCGCGTCGAGGACGCGCTGCAGGCCACGCGGGCCGCGCTGGAGGAGGGCATCGTCCCCGGCGGCGGCGTCGCGCTGCTGGTCGCCCAGAAGGCGCTCAACATCGACACGATCGCCCTGCCCGACGAGCAGACGGGCGCGAGGATCGTGTACCGCGCACTCGAGGAGCCGCTGCGTCAGATCTCCGAGAACGCGGGCCTGGAGGGCTCGGTCGTCGTCAACGACGTCCGCAAGGCCAAGAAGGGCTTCGGTCTCAACGCCGCCACCGGCGAGATCGTCGACCTGATCGCCGAGGGCATCATCGACCCGGCGATGGTCACGCGCTCCGCGCTGCAGAACGCCGCGTCGATCGCCAAGAACATCCTCACCACCGAGGCGATCGTCGCCGAAGTGCCCGAGAAGGATGGCTCCGGCGGCGGTGGCGGCGGTATGCCCGACATGTCGGGGATGATGTAGGCCACACCGGCCACCGCAGTTTCCGTCAGAAGCCAGAGGCCCGGAGCGCAGCGCGCTCCGGGCCTCGCGGCGTTCAGGGGCCGGTGCTGACGCGCAGCTGCACCTCGCCGACACGCACGACGTCACCGGGCGTCAGCTGGCGCCCGCGCCGCGCCTCGGGCTCTCCGTTGACGAGCACCCGCTCGCCCGCCAGGAACGCCTTGACCTCGGCGCCGCTGTCGATCACGCCGGCCAGCTTGAGCAGCTGTCCGAGCCGGATCATCTCGCCACGGATCGGGATCTCCCGCATCGCGGTCGGATGTGTCAGTGCGTGGTGACCGTGCCGGCGCCGGCGGCGTTGACCACCAGCGTCGCCTGGTTGGCGCCGCGCAACGTCGCTCCACCGGCCAGGTTGACGGTCACGGTCAGCGTGAACGTGCCCGCGGGAAGCGCGTCGGCCTTGATCGACAGGCGGCGCGCCCCGGCCCCGCAGCTCTTGGGGAACAGCGCCGAGGTGTCGATGTCGCCGTGATTGCCGTTGATCCGGGTCATGCGATCTCCTTGGTTCATGCGTCGGGACGTGCGGGAGGTTGTACACCGTATGCGGGCCCACGATCCCGCAGGTCCAGGGGCCAACTACCGAGGCGGGTCGGCGGGCAAGTACGCTCGATGCGCCGCCGCCGCCGCTCGACGATGACCGTATGGGTTCTCGATTCAACCGCCGCGCCGACAGGCTCACCTGGCTGTCGCGCGCGCTCAGCCTCACCGGCCTGGGGATCTCGTCCTACCTGGCCTACACGTATCTGCATCACCAGGCGCCGATCTGTCTGGCGGGCTCGATGGGCTGTGAGAAGGTGGAACAGTCGCGCTACGCCTGGCCGCTGGGCATCCCGATGCCGCTGCTCGGCATGGCGGGCTACCTTGCGCTGTTCGTCACCGCCTGCCTGCGGGGTCAGCGAGCCCGGACGGCGGGGATGGTGTTCACGGTGTGCGCGATCGGCATGAGCCTCGTGCTGACCTATCTGGAGGTCAACGTGATCCATGCGCTGTGCTACTGGTGCCTGAGCTCGGCGATCTGCGCTGCGCTGCACGTCATCGTCAACTCGGCGCGCTTCGTGCGCGGCGATCCGCCCGCCGGGGCGGTTCAGGGCGCGACGGCGGCCGCGACGATCTCGTCGATGACCCGCAGCGGGGCGAGCGCAGCGGCGTCGACGCCGTAGGGCTCGCCGAGCCGCGCGGGCGGCGCAACTCGACGAGCACCTCGTCGCCGGGGTGACTGCGGGGTCAGCCGTCGATGTCGTCGGCGGGCAGGTTGCGGCCGGGAACCTGGTCAGGCGGGTAGATCCGCGGATCGCCGGGGTAGGCGACCTTCCAGTCGTGGGATGAGTACCAGTCGAGCCGGTTGAGCTGGGCCGGCTTGGCGGCGTCCTCCCGGGCGTTGCGCCCGGTGAACCGCTGGTGATGGCTCCACGCCACCCAGGCCTGGTAGATCTTGTCGACCGCGGCCGGCACGGTCGTGATCGCCGGGTGTTCGGCGGTGGCCGGCAGCGTCGAGGGATAGGTCGGCGCGCCGAGCGTCAGCGGGATCTGGTTGGGCAGGACGTCGTACGGCGCGAAGTTCGGCTTCGCCGTGAACGCGCTGTAGATCGGCTCGGCGGCGAGGTCCTCCTGGTTCATCGGGCGGATGCCCAGGAGCTGCTCGATCGTCCGCACCACGTTGATCTGCGAGTAGTAGTTGTCGTCGACGCCGGTCGCCGAGTACGGGCTCACGACCCATAGCACGCTGCGGTGGCCGTCGACGTGGTCGACGCCGTTCTGCGGATCGTCCTCGAGCACGAAGATCGCGGTGCTCCGCCACCAGCGACTGTGGGAGATCGTGTCGACGATCCGTCCGACCGCCAGGTCGTTGTCGGCGACCTCGGCGACCGGGTAGGGGTCGTCGCCCCCGACCCCGGCGGTGTGGTCATCGGGGACCCACATCATCGTCAGGTTCGGGAACTTCCCGGTCAGCTCGTCCTTGAGGAACTGCCGCTGCCAGATGTCGACCCGGTACTGGTCGGGGACGTCGAGATTGAACTTCGGGTAGTAGGGATCGATGATCCGGTTGAGTGACGGGATGTCGGAGTAGGTCTGAAACTCCTTGATCGGGACGGGCAGCGGCCCGCTCGCCTTGCCCTCCAGGATCTGGGAGTCCTCGTACCACTGATCCCAGGTGGGCGCTCCCGTCGCCGGGATGTTGAAGAAGTTCGCGTACTCGCCGTAGTCGGCGACCGTCAGGCCCGCCCGTTCGGCGGCGTTCCACAGGAACCCGTCTCGCTGGTAGGCCAGGGCGTCCCCGCCCTGCGCGGGGTAGGAGCGGTAGAAGGCGCCGAACTCCTTCTCGACGTAGTCGTTGGCCTCCGCCTGCACGATCCAGTTGTGGCCGTCGGCTGACAGCGTTCCCTCGTCGTAGAAGTTGTCGAAGTCGCCGAAGCGCTGCGCCAGCGCATGCTGGTTGGGGGTCACCTCCTGACCGAACTGGGCGTCGGTCGGATCGCCGTTGCCCTCCGACAGGTCGCCGAGCACCTGGTCGTAGGTCCGGTTCTCCTTGACGATCACGACGACGTGCTTGATCGGCGACGA
>JBELAG010000540.1:0-3118 GCA_049509055.1 Solirubrobacteraceae bacterium | reverse complement strand
GGGTTGGGGTTGGTGTTCGTCGCGATCACGATCTCGAGCCGTCTGGGGCCGTGGACGCCTTGAACGCGGGTGAGCTCGATGTCGGCGGTCGCGGACGGGCCGGAGATCAGGAGGAGGGCGCGGCGGCCGGGTGTGATCGAGGGGGCGAGCAGCTCGAGTGCCTGTGGCAGGGCGGGTACGATCCGCGTGGCCTGCACGACGCACAGGTGTAGGTCGGGGATCAGTGTCAGCGCCCGGCGTCCCTGATCGGGAGAGCCGTCGAGCGCGATCGTTCCGCTTTCTGCGATCGCGACGGCCGCGCCGGTGATCACTCCGTCGAGCTGGTCGAGTGCCGCGGCGTTGAGGAGCTCGTCGGGGATCAGTTGGACCCCGTCGGGGTGCCAGCGTTCTGGTAGGCCGATGGGGGCCGCGAGCCGTCGGGCGCTGTGGCGGGCGCAGACGTCGCGCAGCGTTGCGGCGATGCCGTCCGTGTTGCAGGTCGTGATGGTCGCGCCGGTGCCGGCGGCGCGCTGGATGAACAGTTCCAGCAGCCGCTCGCCGGCGGGCGGTGCAGGCGGCGGGTTCACGGGAGGCGGTGAGTAGCCGTCGGGAGTGTCGGCGAGCGCGGCGCGGATCGACGCGAGTACCTGTTCGCGGGGGCTGCTCATCGCGTGCTCTCATTCTCGTGGGCGGACCACCACTGGCGGAATGTTCGCTGCGGGATCTCGGGTAGCTCGCGCACTGAGGTCCATCCTCCGACCGGCCCGGGCAGGGCCCGCGCGAGTCGGGAGCGCAGCGGCGCTCGGCCGATGTGCAGCGCGTGCTGCGCGGCCTGGTAGCGGTGGCGGTCAGACAGGACGCGGAGCAGCAGCCGCATCGCGATGCGCTCGCTGAGCGGCTCGGTGGTCGTCTCGGTGACGATCCGTCCGCGGAGGTGTACGAGCAGCTTGGGGATGTCGATCCGCACCGGGCAGACCTCGGCGCAGGCGCCGCACAGGCTCGACGCGAACGGCAGGCTCTGGTGCTCACGCATGCCCGCCAGCTGGGGTGAGATGATCGAGCCGATCGGCCCGGGGTAGGGCGCCTCATAGGCGTGGCCGCCGACGTGCTCATAGACGGGGCAGACGTTCAGGCACGCGCCGCAGCGGATGCAGCGCAGCGCCTCGCGGCCGGTCGGGTCCGCGAGCGCGCTGGTGCGGCCGTTGTCGAGCAGGATCAGGTGGAACTCCTCGGGGCCGTCGCTGTCGTGCACGCCGGTGAACAGCGTCACGTACGAGCTCATCCGTGCTCCGACCGCCGAGCGCGCCAGCAGCCGTAGCATGACCGCCAGGTCAGACAGTCGCGGCAGCACCTTTTCGATCCCCATGATCGAGATCAGCGTGCGCGGCAGTGTCGTGCACATACGGCCGTTGCCTTCTGACTCGACGAGCGCGATCGTCCCTGTCTCCGCGACGGCGAAGTTGACGCCGGTGATTCCGACTTGGGCGTGCATGAACCGCTCTCGCAGCACCCGCCGCGCCACCGCCGTCAACTCGACTGGGTCGTCACTCAGGCTGGGCAGATCGAACGTGCGCGCGAACAGGTCGCGGATCTCGCCGCGCGAGAGGTGGATCGCGGGGACGACGATGTGCGAGGGCCGATCGTGGCCGAGCTGGATGATCATCTCGGCCAGGTCGGTCTCCCAGGCGGCGATCCCGCGCTGCTCCAGCGCCTCATCGAGCCCGATCTCGTCGGTCGTCAGCGACTTCATCTTGATCGCCTCGGTCGCGCCCCGAGCCTCGATCAGGTCGCCGGTCAGCGCGCACGCCTCGGCCGCGTCACGCGCCCAGTGCACGTGTCCACCCGCGGCGGTCACGCTCTGCTCGAGCTGCTCGAGCTGCTGGTCGAGGCTCGCCAGCGTCTCGTCTTTGATCCGTGCCGCGGTCTCGCGCAGCTGCTCCCACTCCGCCAGCTCGGCCACGGCGGCGGCGCGGTTGCGCCGGATCGTGTGCGTGGCGGCGCGGAGGTTGCGACGCAGCTGATGATCGGCCAAGGCCGCGGCGGCGCTGTGTGGAAACCCGTCCGCGCTCATCACGCCACCCCGCTGTCGAGGATCTCGGCGAAGTGCATGACTCGCACCCCGGCGCGCAGTCGTCGCAGCCCGCCGCCGATATGCATCAGGCAGGAGCTGTCGGGCGCGGTCAGCACCTCGGCCTCGGTGGCGAGGAGGCGCGCGATCTTATCGGTCAGCATCGCGGATGACAGCGCCGCGTTCTTGACCGCGAACGTCCCGCCAAAGCCGCAGCAGGTGGTCGCCTCGGGCAGCTCGACCAGGTCGATCCCGTCCACCGCCCGCAGCAGCCGCAGCGGCGCGTCGCCGACGTGCATCCCTCTGGTCGCATGACAGGAGGCGTGGTAGGTGACCCGGTGCGCGAAGCGCGCCCCGACATCCTCCACGCCGAGCACCTCGACCAGGAACCGCGAGAGCTCGTGCACCCGCCCGGCCACCGCCTCCACCTCCACGGCGAGCCGCTCATCACCCAGACGCCTGGCCAGGCGCGCGTACTCCTTGACGACCATCGCCGCGCACGAGCCCGACGGGGTGACGATCACCGGCGCATCGCCGAAGGTGTCAGCAAAACGCCGCACCAGCGGCAGCAGCTCGTGCCCGTAGCCGGTGTTGAAGTGGATCTGTCCGCAGCAGGTCTGCTCGACCGGGAACTCCACCCCAACCCCGAGGCGCTCGAGGATCCGCACCGTCGCGATCCCCACCTCGGGGAACAGCGTGTCATCCAGGCAGGAGACGAACAGCGCCGCGCGCATTGCTGCGCCCCATGACCCTTCTGCGCGCGGCGCCGCCTGATTGACCATCACTTGCCCAGCTTGCCGAGCGGCAGCACGCTCTCGCCGTACGCGTACTCAGAGATCTCCGCGCCCGCCATGTACAGCGCCTGGCCGGCGAGGATCATCCCCGTCACGCCGCCGATGTGCAGCAACGTGGCGTGCCCACCGTAGTTGCCCGCGGCCAGCAGCAGCAACGTCGCGACCAGGTTGGTCAGCGCCAGCATGCTGGCGATCGTGGTGCGAAACGAGACCAGCAGGAACATCGCGGCGATGATCGCGAACGTGTACAGCAACAGCCCGGTGGCATGCCCAGCCT
>JBELAG010000054.1:0-21369 GCA_049509055.1 Solirubrobacteraceae bacterium | reverse complement strand
GTGGTGGTTGCGCCGCGGTTCTCGGCCTATGTCGAGGCGAGCCGGGCCGTGTTCGCGATCTTCAGGCGCACGTCGCCGCTGGTCGAGGCACTGTCGATCGACGAGGCGTTCCTCGACGTCCGCGGGCTGGGCCACATCTTGGGCACGCCGACCGAGATCGCGGCGGGGCTGCGGCGGCAGGTGCGTGAGGAGGTTGGGCTGGCGATCACCGTCGGGCTGGCGAGCACGAAGTTCCTGGCCAAGGTGGCGAGCGCGGTGGCCAAGCCCGACGGCCTGCTCGTCGTCCCGCCCGGCAGCGAGCTCGCGTTCCTGCACCCGCTCCCGGTCGAGCGGCTGTGGGGCGTCGGGCGGGTGACGGCGGAGCGCCTCAACGAGCATGGTCTGCGGTCGGTCGGCCAGGTGGCACGGCTGGACGAGGCGACACTCGTGGGGCTGGTCGGGCGCGCCGCCGGTCGCCAGCTGCACGCGCTCGCGCACAACCGGGATCCGCGGCCGGTGCACGCGCGGCGGCGGCGGCGCTCGATCGGCGCACAGCGCGCGCTCGGCCGGCGGGCGCGCGCCCCCGGGGAGCTGGACAAGGCGCTGATGACGCTCGTCGACCGCGTCGCGCGGCGGCTGCGCGCCGCGCACCGCGCCTGCCGAACCGTCGTGCTGCGCCTGCGCTTCGACGACTACACGCGGGCGACGCGCTCGCAGACGATCGCCGAAGCGACGTCGCGCACGGTGACGCTGCTCGCCGTTGCCCGCGGGCTGCTGGCAGCCGCCGGAGCGATGATCGCGCAGCGCGGGCTGACGCTGATCGGCGTGGCGCTCACCAACCTGTGCGATCAGAATGCGATTCAGCTGGCGCTGCCGTTCGATCGGGCCTCGGGCCTCGACGAGGCCGTCGATCAGCTGTGCGAGCGCTTCGGCGCGGGCGCGATCCGCCGCGGCGCCCTGATCGGCCGCCCGACCGAGGCCTGGGTGCCGCTGCTGCCCGACTGACCCGGCACCGGTCGACCCGGCGGGCCCCTCAGGCGCGATCGGCCAGCGGGCGCTCCAGCGCGGCGCCGGCGACCGGCGCCCCCCGCCTCAGCACCAGCCAGATCCGGTCGCGCTCACTCAGCAGCTCGGGCCGAGCGATGGGGTCGCCATCGATCACGATCAGGTCGGCGATCTGACCGGGCGCGATCGTGCCGACGTGGGCGTCGATGCCCAGGGCGGCGGCGGCAGCCGACGTGGCGGCGGTGAGCGCCTCGACGCTCGTCAATCCGTGGGCGATCATTCGCCGGATCTCGATCGCCAGGTCCCAGAAGGGATGCCAGTCGTGGCCGGCGGCGATCCTGACCCCGGCGTCGCGCGCGGCGCGCAGGGTCAGGTCGGCCTGCTCCAGGTTGTAACGGGCGAGCTCGACCAGCAGCGGCGACCAGGTCGACACCCCTCGGCCGCCGACGATGCCGACGGCGTGCTCGAGCCCGGCGACGCCGTAGAAGCACGACAGCGTCGGCACGAGGACCTGGCCCGACGCCGCCATCCGCTCCAGCAGGTCGGGTCGCCGGTTGAGGTACATGCCGTGCTCGATCGTGTCGATCCCCTCCTCGATCGCGATCGCGGTGCCGTCGATCCCCTCGGCGTGGGCGGCGGTGCGGTAGCCCTGGCGGTGAGCCTCCTCCACCAGGGTGGCGATCTCCGCGCGGGTCAGCTGAGCCGGGTCCGGATCCTCGAGCTCGACGCTGCGCGCGCCGGTGGTCATCACCTTGATGAAGTCGGCGCCGCGGCGCAGCTGCTCGCGCACTGCGCGGCGGATGTCGTCGGCGCCGTCGGCCTCCCGGTACATGCCGTCGAAGAAGCGGCCGCCGGGCCCGGTGGCGGACACGATGCGGCCGCAGGTGAGCAGGCGCGGTCCGTGGAAGGCGCCGTAGCGCATCGCCTGACGCGCCTCGAACACGAGGTCGCCGTAGGAGCCGACGTCGCGCACGGTGGTGACGCCGCGCCGCAGCGTCTCGCGCAGGTCGGCCGCCAGGAAGTGGGCGTCGGCCCCCGGCCACAACGGCTCAGCGCCCGGGTCCGGCGAGGGATGCTCGGCCTTGATGTGGGCGTGGGCATCGATCAGGCCCGGCATCAGCGTGCGGCCGGCCAGCGCCACCACGGTGGCGCCCTCGGGCACTCCATCGGCGACGGTGCCCACCGCTGCGACGCGGCCTGCGTCGATCAGCACCGCCGTCCCGTCGCGCGCCGGCGCGCCGGTGCCATCGAACAGCCGCCCGCCGGTCAGCCACAGCCGGTCCGTCCCGGCCCCGGGGTCGGCGAGCAGCGCGGGCAGGCGAGCGGGCACCCCGCGACTCTAGCGGCGCCGGACAGGGCGCCGGGAACGCCGCCG
Organism: Solirubrobacteraceae bacterium; assembly: GCA_049509055.1. Classification (GTDB taxonomy): domain Bacteria; phylum Actinomycetota; class Thermoleophilia; order Solirubrobacterales; family Solirubrobacteraceae; genus Palsa-465. The sequence continues at coordinate 19,010 of JBELAG010000054.1, read as the reverse complement.
GCGAGGACGCGCGGACCGGGCGCCGGGAGAGGTGCGTCAGACGCTCAGGCAGGCCCGGTCGCGGCCCGCGGCCTTGGCGTTGTACAGCGCGCGGTCGGCGCGGGCCATCACCGCGTCCAGGGGTTCGTCGCGGTGACGGACGGCCATCCCCAGCGAGCAGGTCTGGTCGTGGGTGACGAGGTCGCGCAGGCGGTCGGTGACGCTGACCGCCGCCGCCAGGTCGCAGTCGAACAGCAGCAACCCGAACTCCTCGCCGCCGAGCCTGGCGACGAGGTCCTCCGGCCGCAAGGCGTCACGCCAGGCCGCGGTGGTTTCCTTCAGCAGACGGTCTCCGGCGGGATGGCCGAAGGTGTCGTTGAAGCGCTTGAAGTTATCGAGGTCGAGCATCGCGATCGTCATCTGCTGACCCTCGCTCGCCGCGCGAGTGATACGAGCGTCCCAGGCGCGCCGGTTGGGCAGCCCGGTGAGCGCGTCGGTCTGTGCCATGCCCGCCAGCGCGGTGAGCTCGTCGGCGCGATCGATGGCCAGCGCTGCTTCGTGGGCGAGCAGGGCGACGACGGTCGCCCGTGCCCCCGAGGCCCGCACGACCGTCGGCCACGCGACGACGAGCACGCCGACGATCTCGCCGTCGGCGTCGCCGCCCTGGGCGACCGGCTGATACAGGACCGACGCCGGCCGGCCGCACGCCTCCCACAGCGCGCGACCGGCCGCGCATGATTCGACGTCGCATGAGACCAGGCGCGGCAGGCCGGTGGCGAGCGCGGTCCCGACCGGGTGCGCGGAGCCGGCGGCGACGACGATCGCGCCGCCGTCAATGCCCTCGATGCCCGCCGTCGCCGTGCCGACGAGATCGCCGTTCTCCGCGGCTTCGAACAGGATCGCGGCGGCGGCGCCGCTGATCCCGCGCGCCGCCTCACACGCTTCGCGCCGGGGCTCGGCGCTGTGAAGCAGGGCCCGGACGGCGAGGTTGACCTGCTGCAGCATCCGCTCGCGCCGGCCCGCCTCCTCGGCCTGGAGGCGGACGCGGGAGATCATGCTCTGCGTGGTCAGCCCGAGGATCGAGCTGACCGCGACCATCAGCAGCCCCGCCCGGTACTGGCTGTGGGGATAGAACGGCGGCCCGACGAGCACGATCGGGAGGAAGTAGAAGATCGCCAGCGCGGCGAACACGATCAACAGATGACGCTTCTGCGCGCTATAGAGCGCGGTGTAGAAGACTGGGATGAGCGCCAGCGCGCCGGCGCCCGAGTAGACGCCGTTCGCCGATCCCCGCAGCAGCGCGACCGCCGCCATGAAGACCAGCGATGCGGGCAGTTGCCCGTGCGCAGCGGCGAGCCGCCCGCGACAGCTCAGCGCCGCCAGCAGACCGGCCAGCGCGAGCAGCCCGGCCGACGCCGCGTACACCGGCCAGTTGATCGCCGAGCCGACCGGAACGGCCAGCCAGGCCAACACGGCAGCGGCGGCGAACGGCGCGATCTGGCGTGCCGCGCGCGAGGGATCGCGAGCATCGAGGGTCACGTCGAGCGTATCGGCGGTGATCGCGGTCGGCTTGAGTCGCGGCCGTGGGTGACCGGGGCCTGCGCCGCCGGTCAGCACCGCAGCGTGCGGCGCTGCGAGAACAGGTGATCGAAGATCCGCCAGCCGAGACGCTCGCGTGATTCGCCGGTCATCTCGGTGTAGTGCGCGGCCGCGCGGCCGTCCTCGGTGACCCGGACGATCGTGGCCAGCGCCCGCATCGGCGCCGCGAAGACGTCGAGATGAATGCGCAGCCGTACCTCCTCGCCGACTCCGAGCAGCGTCGGCTCGGCCAGCAGCAACCCGCTCTCGCCGATGTTCGCGGTCGTCGCCTCCAGCACGGAACCGTCCTCGCGGCGCACCGCGACCGGGACGCTGAGGTCGGCCCGCAGCCGGCGGCGCGCGAGCAGCAGCTGCGGCGATCCCTGCGGCTTGAACTGCACGCAGTGGCCGCGCTCGGTCGCCGTCGGGGCCAGGGCGCCACGGTAGTGCAGCACCCCCGCGGACGACATGTACTGCAGCAGCCCGCGGCGGGGAAGCGGCAGCGGCGCCGGGCGGTCCAGCCGGACGTCGGCCACCTCGCCCCACGTGCGAAGGGTGCCGGCGATGATCTCGTCGGTGAGCACCAGGGACACGCGACGGTCGACCGCGGGCAGCAGGTCGACCTCGCCGGCCGGCCGCGGGGCGCCGGCGGCGGGATCGCCGGCGAGCAGGGGCGAGCCGCTCATCGCAGCGCGATCCCGGGGTGGGGGTTCAGGGCGCAGATCATCGCTTGTGTCGAGGGACAGCGCGGGCGCATCGCGGGCGCACGCTTGCCCCCACTATCGACCGGCGGCGCGCCATCTTGAGCGCAGCGGTCTACGAGGGGCGCGAGCGGTCCTCGATCAGGCCGCCGATCGCGGAGAGCAGCTCATCCTCGTCAAACGGCTTGTCGAGCACGACGCTGCCCGCGGGCCGGCCGGCGGCGGTGGACTCGGGGGCAAAGCCCGACATGAAGACGACCGGCAGCTCCGGACGCGCGCGCAGGGCCCGAGCGGCGAGCTCGCGGCCGGAGATCCCGGGCATCAGCAGGTCGGTGACGAGCACGTCGACCGGCGCGTCGGGATCCTCGAGGTGAGTGAGGGCCTCGAGCGGATCTGAGAACGCGGCGACCTGATAGCCGCGCTCCTCGAGCACCACGCGCAGCAGGTTGAGCAGCGGGACCTCGTCGTCGCAGACGACGAGGCGCCCGACCGCCGGCGCGGCGACAGCCACCGGGTCGCGTTGCTCGTCGCCCGCCTCGGGCCAGACCGGCGTGGCCGCCGGTGCCGCCGGTGCCGCCGGGAATCGGATCGTGAACGTCGTGCCCCGGCCGAGCTCAGATTCGACATCGATCGCGCCACCGGCACCGGTCACGACGCCGTGGACCGTCGCCAGGCCGAGCCCGGTCCCCGATTGCCCGCCGTGGGCGCCCGGGTCCTTGGTCGAGAAGAACGGCTCGAAGATCTGCCCCGCGACCTCGGGAGACATACCCTCCCCCGTGTCGCGCACCGTGAGGACGACGCAGTCGCCTGCATCCGCGATCGCGATCGACACCACCCCGCCGTCGGGCATCGCGTCTCTGGCGTTGACCACGAGGTTGACGACGACCTGCTCGATCTGGGAGCGGTCGGCCAGGATGCAGCGCGAGGGGTGGGCGCCGCCCAGGTCGATCCGGATCCCCGGGCCGATCAGCCTGCGCAGCATCGGGACGAGGCTCGTCACCGCCTCGCGCAGGTCGATCGTGGATGGAGCCGTGGACTCCCGCCGCGCGAACGCCAGCAGCTGACGGGTCAGGCCCTGCAGGCGATCGGCAGCGATCGAGATCTCGTCGAGCGCCTCGCCGCGCTGCCCGTCGCCGGCCGAACGGCGGGCGATCTGGATGTACCCCGAGATCACGGTCAGCATGTTGTTGAAATCGTGCGCGACTCCGCCCGCCAGCCGTCCGAGCGCCTCCAGGCTCTGGGCCCGGCGCAGGGCCTCGGCCAGCTGCTCGCTCTCGGTCACGTCGTTGAGCGTCATCGCAATCTCGGTCACCTCCCCGCGCTCGTCGCGCACGGGGAAGCCGACCACCCGCAGGCGCAACTCGCCGTCGGGCCCGGGACGGGCCACCGCGCTGCGGGCGAACGGCTCGCCGGCGGCGACCGTCTCGCGCAGCTCGGCGAGGACCTCCCGATCGGCGTCGGTCGCCAGGACCGAGACGTCAGCCCCGACGAGCTCCGAGCGCGTGTCGCCGAACAGCCGCTCGGCGGCGGGATTGCACTCCACGATCATCCCTCCGGCATCGGCGACCACGATCGCCCCGGGAGCCGCCTGGATCACCGCCGCCAGGCGCCGCATGCGCCGTTCGGCCGCGATCTGCGCGGTGATGTCGCGCGCGGTGACCGAAAAGCCGGCGACCTCGCCGCCGGCCTCCGACATCGGCGACAGCGTCATCGAGACGGTGATCACGCTCCCGTCCTTGCGGCGGCGATCGGCGATCAGCCGCTCCGCAGGACCGCCTGCGCGAACGCGCGCGACGGCGTCGCGGGTCTGCTCGTCGAGCTCGCCGTCGACCGCGATCATCGAGACGTGTCGGCCGATCGCCTCGCTCGCCGAGTAGCCGGTGATGCGCTCGGATCCCGGATTCCAAGCGACGATCGTGCCGTCGAGCGACAGCGCGTTCATCGCGTCGTGCGATGACTCCACGATCGCGGCGAGCGCGAGCGCCTGGGCGACCGACAACGCCCGGGCCAGCGCCTCGCCGGCCACCCGCACGATCTCGCCCAGCATCCGCAGCTCGTCGGCGGGCGCCCCGTGGTCCACGGTGATCGCCAGCGCCCCGACGACCGCGCCGCCGGCCACCAGCGTGGCCGCCCGGACGTGGCCGCCGCCGTGCGCGCGCCGCAGCGCGGCGGCGAGCTCATCGGTCAGCCACGGTCGCGCGTGCTGGGGGTCGTCCCGGGTGCAGGCGGCAAACGCCGCCAGGTCAGGAGGGCTGAGATCGAGCCGATCCAGGGCGCCGGAGCCCGTGGGCGCGTCGCCGGCTCCGAGGACGGTGCGTCCCCCCGGCTCCAGGTACCAGGCGGCAGCGATCGAGTCGGGTCCGATCGCGTCACGCACGTGCTCGACGATCACCTCGCACACGTCGCCCGCGGAGCGCGCCAGCGCGAGTCCGCGGGTGAGGTGCTGCAGGCGCTCCATCCGGGCGAGCGCCTGCTCGGGCGTGAGACCGAAGCGCAGATCGTGGGCCGCGCGCAGATCCTCGGGAAGGGTCACGGCGTCACGCCAGCGATCAGACGAACGCGCGGATCGCGGCGATCACTTCAGCGGGGCCGGTGAGGCTGGGGAAGTGGCCGGAGGTGGCGAGCTGGACGAAATGGCCCTCGGTGAGCTGTTCCTCGACGAAGCGACCGACGGCCAGCGGAACGAACGGATCCTCCGAGCCCTGCATGACGAGCGTCGGCACCGGGACCTCGGCGAGCTGCGCCCGGTAGTCGCCGAGCAGGAAGCTGCGCGCCATCGTGGCCGGGTGGCCGTCGGAGGACGCGAGCATCATCGCCTCGAGCTCCTCGGCGACAGCCGGGTCCGCCGCTCCGACCAGCTGGGGCGCCATCGCGCGGGCCCACCCCGCGTAATCGCTGTCGAGCTGGTCGAGCACCGCATCGATCTGCGCGCGGCTGAAGCCGCCCACGTAGCCGTCATCGTCGATGTAACGCGCCGACGCGGCAACCATCACCAGGCGGGTGAACCGGTGCGGTGCCATCGTCACCGCCAGGGCCCCGATCATCGCGCTGACGGAGTGCCCGACGAACGTCACCCCCTCCAGTCCGAGGCCCTCGAGCAGTTCGACGACGTCCTCGGCGAACCCCTCGAGGCTGCGATGACGGGCCGGGTCCCAGGCGCCGTGGTCCGAGCCCCCCGATCCGATGTGGTCAAAGCGGATCACGCGGAACTCGTCGTCGAACGCCGGGGCGACATGCCGCCAGACCTCCTGATTGGTGGCATAGCCGTGGGCGAAGACGAGCGGCGGGGCGTCCGGGCGACCGCTCTCGGTCACGTGATGGCGTCGCCGGAGCTCATCAGCACTGCGGGCGCGACGGGTGATGGGAGCCGGGTCGGTCATCTCGTCTCCTCACACAAGCGATATTCAGCGATGCCGGCGGATGCCGCACATCGAACTCGATACGGGTGTGATGTTAACGGGTGCCCACGGCCCCGCTACGCGCCTTTTCCGTATCCGGCCATCGGCAAAGCCACAAACCCCGGGTGGTGCGCGCGCGCTGGATCGACGTGCGACGATTGCCGCCATGGAACATGAGCACACCCAATACATCGCCGCCGCCCCCGAGCAGGTATTCGGGGTGCTGGGAGACGTCAGCAAGCTGCCCGAGTTCGTGCCGCAGATGACCGCCGCGTCGCTGAGCGACGGCGACTCGGTCGTCGTCGATGCGCGTTATGAGGGCCGTGCGCAGCACGGCGAGGGATGGTTCCGCACCGAACCGGAGCGGCGGCGCGTCGAATGGGGCTCGCGCTCCAGCGACTACCACGGCTGGATGCAGGTCGACGCCGACGGCGACGGCTCGCGCCTGACACTGTTCCTCGCCACCGCGCACGGGGACGCCCCCGACTCGGAGGTCATGGGCACGCTCGACGCGATTCGCCGCCTGGTCGAAGCCCGCGTCTGAGAACGACGCGGGCTGCCTCGGTCAGGGAGCGGTGTGCAACGGCGCCGCGGTCAGCTCGGGCGTGATCGCGGGCCGGGCGGCCTGCCGCGCCTGGGCGAACGTCACCAGCTTGCCGCTCTGCTCATCCCACAGCTTGAGCTTCACCGCCGCGAACGCATCGCGCAGTGTCAGGGTCGGCACGTCGGCGAACGCCGGGATCGCGTCGTGGGCCGCCTGCAGGTTGTAGTTGGGGATCCGCGCGTTGAGATGGTGGACGTGGTGCAGCCCGATGTTGCCGGTGAAGAACTGCAGGACCTTGGGGAGCCTGAGGTAGGAGCTGCCGCGGAGCGCGGCCTCCTCGTAGGTCCACTTCGAGCTGTCCTGCCAGTAGGCGTCCTCGAACTGGTGCTGCACGTAGAACAGGAAGATTCCGGCCGACCCGGCGATCATCGCCGCCGGTGCCCACACCAGCAGGAAGTCCCGCCAGCCCATCAGCCATACGAGCGCGCCGGCGATCACCACGAGCGCGATGTCGGTGGTCAGCACGCTGTTGCGCATCCGCGGGCGCGCGTCCCTGGCCACGATCCGCGGACCGATGATCATCGCCACCACGGGTCCCAGCCCGAACATCACGATGGGGCTGCGGATCAGGCGGTAGCCGATGCGTCCGCGCCGGTCACGCGCCTGGTACTCGGCGACGGTCAGCGTCGCGACGTCGCCGACACCGCGCCGGTCCAGATCGCCTGAGCTGGCGTGATGCACCGCGTGATCGTGCCGCCAGCGCGCGAACGGCGACAGCACGAGCAACCCCGTCACCTTCCCGACCCGGGCGTTCGCCGCCCGGGATGGCAGAAACGAGCCGTGCGTGCAGTCGTGGAACACCACGAACACGCGCACCAGGAACCCGCCGGCGGGAATCGACAGGATCAGGGTCAGCCAGACCGAGACTCCGATCAGCGCGTACATCACCACCGACAGGGCGAGGTACGGCGCGACGGACGTGGACAGATCGATCAGGCCGCGCTTCCACGACGCCTGGGCGTAGGAGGCGAGCGGGTCCTGCCAGGCAGGACGATTCGACACGCGTGACACAGGGTGGCTCCAATGCAGGGGTTCTACGATGCTCTAGGACGCCCCCACGTGCCGCCACAGATGGCCGCCGCGAGCGCGGACTAAGTTTGGCGACGCGATCCGACCGTGCCAACCGTGGCCCCATCGGGCAAGCGTCGCTCCAGGCCAGCATATCCGATCCGGGCCCTGGCGCGCTGTCTATAAGGGATGCCTAACATAGCTAGTGTCATTGGCGTGGCCGCGCATCGCCTCCCGCTCGCCGTCGCCGGCTCGGCGTGACCATCGGACCGGTTCGCCGCGCGCTGCTGGCCCTGGCGCTCGGTTTGACTCGCTGCTGGCGATCCGGTTCCTGGCCGGACTGCCGCACGGCGCCTATTTCGGGGGCGCCTCGGTCGTCGCGGGCAACCTCGTCGCCCCCGAGCGGCGCAGCTCGGCGATGGCGGTGGTGTTCGCCGGGCTGACTGTGGCCAACGTCATCGGCGTGCCGCTCACCACGCTGATCGGACAGCACACGAGCTGGCGGCTGGTGTTCGCGCTCGTCGGGCGTTCAGCTACATCGCGCCGATGATGACCCACCTCGCGGGCTATTCCCCGGCCGACATCACCCCGCTGCTCGTGCTGTTCGGGATCGGGATGACCGGCGGGAACCTGGCCGGCGCCCGCCTCGCCGACCGCGCGCTGATGCGGACGATCTACGCGGCGATGTCGTGCGAGATCGTCGTCGCGGCCCTGTTCTACTTCACCGATCGCAACGAGATCACCGCGGCGATCACGATCGTGCTGTTCCCGTTCACGGCCCTGGCGCTGCTTCCGGCGCTGCAATCGCGCATCGTCGCGATCGCGGGGGGCGCGCCCAACCTGGCGGCGGCGTCGATTCACGCCGCGTTCAACATCGCCAACTCGATCGGCGCCTGGCTCGGCGGCCTGACGATCGCCGCGGGCCTGGGTTACGGGTGGCCCAACCTCGTCGCGGCCGGACTGGCATCGCTCGGGCTGATCGTCGCGCTCGCCGCGGGCCGCCTGGACCGCCGCGCACGCGCGGCAGCGCCCGAGCCGGTCCCGGCGAGCGGCTGACGACACGGCACGGCACGAGCGACTCAGCCCAGCGCCTTGATCAACCGCCGCGGGCGCTCGCGGAATCCGAACGCGAGGTAGAAGCCGGCCGCGTCCCGGCGATCGGCGTGCGTGGTGACCTCCAGCGACGAGCAACCGCATTCCCGGGCGACCGCCTCGACCCTCGTCATCAACGCGCCGGCCAGACCGTGGCGTCGCGCGTCATGGTGGACGACGAGCGCGGTGATCCGGCACCGTGGCCGGTCGCGCTCCAGCAGATGCATGACCTGGTAGGCGATGAGCGCCGACACGTGTCCCTCGACCTCGGCCACCAACACGCCGGCGCCGGCGATCGCCTCCAGGCGCTGCAGCCGCGCGCGCACGTTCGCGACGCGGTCCGGGTATCCCAGCTGGGCGAGCAGGCCGCTGATCAGGTCTGCGTCGTCCGGGCGGGCCGTCCGGACCAGCCCGGGAGCCTCGATCGTCACCGCTGCATGCTCGCACGGCGCCCGGGCCGCGCGCCGGTGCGCTAGCGTCCGTAGGTACGCGCGCTGGGCGCCGGTGATGTCGACGATCTCGCGCGCCGACCCCGCGGAGCGTCTCCCAACCGTCTCCCCTTCTTCTCTGCGGCTCCTGCTTGATCAGCGTCGTGCTGCGCGACGCCCTGACCGCCGGCGAGCGCAGCCTCGTGGCCGACGGCCGCTCACAACTCGTGCTCGACGTGCGCAAGGCCTTTCAGAGCGCGATGGCGGCCGAGCTCGTGGCCGGCGTGCAGACGCTCACCGACCGCACCGTGATCGCCTTCCTCAGCGACAATCACATCGACCCCGACGTCTCGATCGAGAGCTTCGTGCCGGCGCCCCGCGGCCGGTGACCGACGGCCGCGGGCCAGACCGCTCACGCCGGCGGCGAGCCATCCGGCGAGCGCTCGATCACGAGCACCGCCGTGTCGTCGACCTGAGGCCCGGAGGCGAAGCGCTGGAGCGCGTCGTCGACGCGGCGCACGCTGTCATCGGCGCTCGCCGCGCCGCGGAGCGCGTCGGCCAGCCGCCGCTCGCCGAACCGTCCGGCCGCGCCGACGGTGTCGATGACGCCGTCGGTGTACAGGACGAGCTGGTCGCCGGGCGAGAGGGTGACTGCGGTCGCCTCCCAGCCGCCGGTGTCATAGACACCGAGCAGCGGGGCGAGCGCCCCGACCGGCCGCGGCGTGCGGTCGTGGACGTGGTAGGCGGGCGGATGACCGGCCAGGACGACGTCGACCGCCACCTCGTCGGCGGTCGTGCGCACGAGCGCGCAGCACGCGGTGACCAGCGAGAACTGCGCACGCTCGCGCAGGGCGGCGTTGAGCTGCGTGACCGCTCCGACCGGATCGCCGAGCAGCCGGCCGGCGGTGCGCAGCGTGTAGCGCGACAACGAGGTCAGCGCCGCCGCGTCGGCGCCCCGGCCGGCCACGTCCCCGACGATGATCATCCAGCCGCCCGGGACCTCGAAGGCGTCGTAGAAGTCGCCGCCAACCTCGTTCTGCTCGCCGGCGGCGCGGTAGAGGCCGGCCAGGCGGAAGCCGGGGACGTGGGGCAGCTCGGGGGGCAGCAGGCTTCGCTGCAGCGTCGCCGCGATCCGCGATCGCTCCGTGTACAGCCGCGCGTTCTCGACCGCCGTCGCCGCGCGGCGCCCGAGCTCCTGCGCGAGACCGAGATCGTGCGCGTCGAAGGTCCGTCCCGACTCGGCCATCACGAGCGACAGGACGCCGATCGGTGGGCGGCCGGCGATCGTCAGCGGAACGACGATCACCGAGCGCATCTGCAGGTCGCGCAGCAGCGCGAGCTGGTCGCGGCTGAGCCCGGCGGCGGCGATGACCTCGTCGGTGATCGCCGGGACGAGCTGGGCCTCGCCGGAGCGGATCGTCTCCGCCGCTCCCCGGCGACCGCTGAGCCCAGGCGGGTAGCGCTCGCCGAACTCGCGCACGAGCGCGACCTTGTCCGGATCGACGTGAGCGACCGCCACCTGCTGGAGGCTGTCGCCGTCACCGCGCATCATCACGCCGCACCAATCGGCCAGCTCGGGCACGGCGAGCCTGGCGACGCGCTGCAGGGTCTGCGTGTAGTCCAGCGACGACGACAGCTCCTTGCCCGCCTCGGCGAGCAGTCGCTGGGAGAGCTCGGCCCGCTTGACGTCGGTGACGTCCTCGATCACGCTGACGATCAGCGACAGCTCGCCGGCGTCGTCGTACACCGGGGTTGCCTTGTTGAGCAGCCAGCGCTCCTCGCCGGTGGCCCGGATGACGTTGCGAACGAGCATCGGCTCGGGCCACTCGCCGCGCCAGGCCCGCCCGGAGGGCAGGTCGGCCATGTCAACGGGGTTGCCGTGGACATCGAACACGTCGTAGAGCGCCATCAGCGAGCCCGGCGGGGCGCTCGTCACGTCCCGGACCGATCCGACCCGCAGCAGCCGCGCCGTCGCCGGGTTCGCGAACACGATCCGCCCGTCGGCGTTCCTCACCACGACCGCTTCGGCGAGGTTGGCGAGGGTCGCCTCCAGCCGCCGCTGCAGCCCTGACACCTCCTGCGACAGGCCGGCGTGGTCGAGCGCGAGCGCGATCCGCGACGCCATCACCTCGGCGAAGCTCAGCTCACCGTCGGTGAAGTCACGGCCCGAGGCGGCCCGGCCACAGGCCAGGGCTCCGAGGATCCGGCCCCGCGCGCGCAGCGGCACGACGAGCAGCGCGCGCAGCCCCAGCGACGCCAGCGCCCGGCGGTCGGCCGGCGACGGGGACCGACCTTCGCCCGACGCGGCCAGCATGACGGTGCGCCGGGTCGCGATCGCCGCGGCGACGCAGGCCGGCGGGTTCGCCGACCGAAGCGCGTCGTCGTCTCGCTCGACGCTCCCCCGCGCCGCCACGCGCGCTCCGATCCGCTGCAGGTCACCGCCGGGAGCGACGGCGTCCAACGTCGCCAGGTCGGCGAACGCGGGCACGACCAGCATCAGCAGCCGCTCGACCGTGTCGCCCAGCGACAGCGTTCCGTCGGCGGCGCCGCCGAGCGCCGCCAGCAACTCGAATCGTTCGGTGCCCACGCCGGCGCTCACCTCATTCCTGTGCTGGCGACCCACGCCACGACTCTCCGCCATCGACCGATTGCGCCGCAATCTAGCAACGCCGGACGCGGATACGATGTGGGCGTCGGACTCGGCGCCGGCGTCCCTTCGATGAACCGCGAGTGGTCAGATCAGCGCAGGATCCCACGACGCGACCAGTGCCGGTGAGTCGCGGTGTGATCCCCGCCGATCCGCCGCCGATCGCGGGTGTCCGGCGAGCGATCCAGGTCGCGCGAGGCGTGCGCTTCCATCTCACCGAGGCCGGGCCGACCGACGCCTCGCCGGTGCTCGCGCTCCACGGCTGGCCGCAGCACCACTACGTCTGGCGCCATCTGCTGGCCGATCCGCCGCCGGGACTGCGGATCATCGCGCCCGACCTTCCCGGGTACGGCTGGTCGGGACCGGCGCCGCACCGTTGGGTCAAGGAAGAGGTCGTCAGCGACGTGCTGGCCCTGCTCGACGCGATCGGCGTGGACCGCGTCGTGCTCGTCGGCCATGACTGGGGCGGCTACGTCGGCCACCTGCTCGCGCTCCGCGCGCCCGAGCGCGTCAGCGCCTATCTGGCGCTCAATATCGCCCATCCCTGGCAGACGCCGCGGTCGCTGGCCCCCCACGTGTGGCGCTTCCTGGTCTATCAACCGGCGATCGCGGCATTCGGCGACGTCCTCATGCGCCGCACCCGGTTCGTCGAGGTCGTCCTGCGCGCCGCCCTCACCGATCCGGCGGCGATCCCTCCCACGGACGCCCGCTGGTTCGCAGACCGCTTTCGCGATCCGGTCTGTGCACGCGCCGCGACCGACACGTACCGCACCTTCTGGCTGCGGGAGATCCCGGCGAGCGCCCGGCGGCCCGAGCAGCGCCGCTCGACGGTCAGGACCCGCGCGCTGTTCGGCACTCGGGACCCCGCAATCCATCCGGCGCTGGCGGCCGAGGCGACCGCTCGCGCCGACGATTACCGGTTGGAGCCGGTGCGCGACTGCGGCCACTTCATCGCCGACGAGCGACCTGATCTCGTGCGGGCGCGGCTGATCGCGCTGGCCGGCGACGTCGCCGGCGAGTAGGCGACGATCCAGTCGACCTGCATGTCGACCTCGGCCGGAGTGCCGCCGTTGACCGACTGCTCCCAGCTGTCGCCGCCGCCCCACGCCTGCGTCTGCACCGCGAGCCTCATCGGGCTCGACGGCACGCCGCCGTCTCTGACCGTCGCCCAGTCGCGGCCGTCGAGGGTGTAGACGAGCTCGCCGCGCGTCCACACCACCCCCAGCGTGTGCCATTGCGACAGGTTCACGTCGACCGCATCGGTGATCTGTGTGTCCGCGGCGCCGTAGTGGAGGGTCGCGTAGTCGGTGGTCGGCGGATCCGCGCCGTTGTCCTCGGCGAAATCGATCTCCGGGGGCCAGCTGTCATCGGCGGGCCGTAGCAGCGCCGCGAGCGCCACGCCGGCGCCCCGATCCATCCGGAAGCGGACGAGGTACTTGCCGTAGACCTGCGCGAGCGTCGACTTCAGTCCGCCGCTGACCTCATCGTTGATCGCCGTGCAGCCCCACAGAAGAACGCACGCCGTCGGATCGGGGTAGGTGCGCAGGGTCAGCAGGCCGTCGCCGACCGTCACGTGCGAGGGATCCCACCACCCGGCCGGATCGCCACCGGGCTGTCCCCGATCGGCGTTCCAAGATCCGCTGAGCGTCGTCCCCGCGAAGTCGTCGGCCAGCACCTGATGCCAACCCGGAAGGTTGCCGATCGGCATCGCCTGACCCGACGGGCTCGCCGACGCCGACGACGCCGCGGCCAACCCGAGCACGACCGCGGCAATGACCGTCACGGAGCCGCGACCTCGAGCCCTCACGGGATCACGCCCGATCCGCCGGAGCTTCCGTAGCCGTCGGACTGAATGCTCACATCGCCACCGGCCGTGAGCTGCGCCAACGTCCCGAGAACGGTCAGGCGCGGTTGCTGATACGCGGCGTCCGGGGATCGCGCTTCCGGCGACCCCGCGGCCGCCCGATGCCGCGGACCTTCGCTCGCCGATAGGCCCTCCGCGGTCAACGTGACGTCCTCTTGGACCTGATCGCCCGATGGGTTCGGCGACGCTTGCGCCCGGGGGTGGCGGCCTTCGTGCCGGGCTTTGCCTTCTTCTTCTTCCTCATGACCGCCTTCTTCTTCTTCTTCGCCTTCTTCTTGGTGGCCTTCTTCTTCGTCGTGGTGACGCGCTGCGTGGTCGTGACGGTGGCCCCGGTGCCGGTCACGGCGCCGGTCAGCGCCGGTGTGACCGCGGGTGGGGCGGGCGTCGTCACCTCGGAGGAGGCGGCGGCGGGCGGCGCGAAGGGAGCGAGGTCGTCCTCGAGGTTGTACGCGAACGCAAAGCCTCCGCCGGCGTAGACGTGGAAGGCGATCTCCACCCCGACCGACGAGCCGGGTTGCAGCTGCCCACCGGGCAGGGCAACCGACAGGACCGAGTTCAGTCCGCCGCTGATGCTCGTCAGCGTGGTCGCCGCGGTGTGCTCGGAGCTGTCGGCGGACCAGCTGAAGTCCGACAGCAGCGCGCCGGCGCCGTACACCGGATCGGACTGCTCGCCATATGTCGACAGGCCGGTCAGGCGGATCTGCAATGCGGTGATCGTGAACGGGTCGGGCCCGAGGTTTGAGACATTGGTGATCGTCCGGCCGACGACCAGGGTCCCGGGGTTGGCCGGACTCAGCGGCTGGCCGTTGCCCGGCGGCAGGTAGGTCGTGTTCGGGGCGGCGCCGGACGGGACGAGCGGATCGAGCAGCGACGACTGCGCGACGCCGTTGACCTGCACCGGCGATGCCCGGTCCAGGGGCGACGGCGATCCGAGCACGGTCCTCTCGCCATAGCTCGTCGTCGCCGCGTCCGGAGCGACGAGCACGAAATCGGAGGCGTTGTCGCCGGTGTCGACCGGCACGCCGGCCGCAAAGCGCCGCACGAAGGCGATCTCGCTCTGGACGCCGGAGGGATAGGAGGGTCGGGTCAGCCCGGTTCCCGCCGCGTCCGGCGATCCGGCGTAGCCGACGCCGTCCATCGTCCTGCCGGCGGCCTGCACGCTCACGCCGGTCAGTCCATCGCTGCCACCGGGCAGCCCCAGGTCCTGATCGACACCGGGCGACGGAAGCGAGAACGCCGATTCGTCGGCGAGCAGGTAATGGCCGCCCGGCGCGAGGGTGACACCCGCCAGGGGCGTGCTGCCCGTCCCCGCCGCGGCCGTGATCCAGCCCACGCTCCAGCCGTCGAGGCTGAGTGGCGCGCCGGACGCGTTGTAGAGGTCGACGTACGCGTCGTCCGGCTTACCGGATGGCGGCCCGTTCAAGCGCAGTTCGTTGACGATCAGCGGCGCCGTGGCCGGCACCCCCTGCGTCTCGAATGCGCCCGCGTCACAGCTCGTCTTCGTCAGGCCCGGGCGCGGATAGCCGCGCTGATCGGCACCCGGGCACAGCGCCACCGTCGCGCCGAGCAGGGTCGGCGAGGTCGGAATCGGGATCGCGCCGATCGCCGGACTACCCGCCTGCAGCGCGATCGTTTCGGTCGGTCCGCCGTTGGCGGCCAGTAGTCCGAGGCCGAGCGCCGCGACCGAGCCCTGGGAGCGGTCGGTGGCGCTCCCGGCGCCGGTCACGCACTGCGAGCCGACCGTCACGTTGTACCCGCCGTCGCTCCACGACCCGCCGGTGCCCTGGTCACAGGGCTCGGCGAAGATGTCGCCCGCGACCGCCATCCGCCGCGACCCTGGGCCCGGGAAGATCCCGCTGGAGATCGCCGCGCCGTTGCTGGCGTCGTCGCCGGCGAACGTCGACGCCGTCACCACCATCGACGCCGTGCCGCCGAAGTCGGCATTGTCGATCGCGCCGCCGTCGACCGCGCGGTTGGCGCTGAAGGTGGAATCGGCGACGGTCGCCGGCCGGGCCATCCCCGAGTCCCCGTTGTCCACCGCGCCGCCGTCGACGTGGGCGGAGTTCCCGGAGAACGTCGAGCCGGTCACCGACAGCGTGCTGGGGTGGCCGCTGAGGTCGCCATCGTCGATGGCGCCGCCGTCGACGCCCGCGGCGTTGGCGATGAACGTCGACTCGCTGACCGACAGCGACCCCTGGCCGGCCCCGTCGTGCGGGTCGCTGGAGCTGTCCCCGTTGTCGATCGCGCCGCCATCCCCGCCGGAGGAATTGCCGGTGAAGGTCGAGTCGGTGACCGATACCGGTCCCGAGGCGACGTTGTCGGCGCTGTCGATCGCGCCGCCGTCGGCGGCGCGATCATCGCTGAACGTCGCCCCGCTGATGACCACGCTCCCGCCCGCGGCGTTGAGCAGCCCGCCACCATCGCCGGAACCGGCCGTGTGGTCGGCGTTCTGGATCGTCAGGCCCTGGAGCACGAGGTCGGTGCCGTCGTCGGTGAGCACCGCGTGAGCGCACGACGCCGTCGTGCAGCCGGCGTCGTTGCCGTTGTCGCCGTCCAGAGTCGGGTCGATCACCCCGGGGGCCGGCTCGATCGTCAGCGGGGAGCCGGGGCTGGTGCCGGGCGTCGCGACGGTCCAGTTGCCGACGTAGCTCTCG
Source organism: Solirubrobacteraceae bacterium (assembly GCA_049509055.1). Taxonomy (GTDB): domain Bacteria; phylum Actinomycetota; class Thermoleophilia; order Solirubrobacterales; family Solirubrobacteraceae; genus Palsa-465. The sequence goes on along the minus strand of JBELAG010000054.1, from coordinate 3,057 downwards.
GCGCCGGCGCCGGCCCCTGACGTGGCCAGATCGACCGTGTCCCCGGCCGACGCCGACGCCAGGGCTTGGGCAAGCGAGCACTGCGCGGCGATCGACGGGGTCGCCGGACACGCGGGCACCGCTCCGGCACCGGTCGCGCCGGCGTACGCGTACCAGGTCGCCGCCCGCGCGGCCGATGCCCCGGCGCCGAGGCTCAGCGCCCAGACAGCCGCCGCGACGGCGAGGCGTCGCACCCGTCCCGGCACGGCCCGGCGATCGAGGCGGCCACGACGATCGCCGCGATCTGCCCCGACCCCCGTTCCGGATTGCGCTGTCGCCCCCCGCACGCGGACCCGGTCCTGCGATCGCGTCACGCCGAGCACGATGAAGTCTCCTTCACGACGAACTCCCGGTCGGAGATGTGTGCGGGCCATCGTAACGGCCGCGACCGCGCTTCGACGGCGCCTGCCACCGGGGATTCACTGCGCCGGTGTGATGATCACGCCCCGGACCGGCGTCGCAACCGGGGCGCAGTCGCGGCCGGAAGGTCGCCAACACGCTGTACTGCGAGTCGGCGAGGCTCACGCGCGAAGCGTACCGCCGCGTCAGGCCGGCGGCACCGCCGTGACGGGCGGGCTGGGCGACGGGGCGGTCGGCGCCGCCGCAGCCACCGCGATGACCTGCAGGGCGTGCGGGATCAGCAGGCCGGCGGCGTCCGCGGCATACGTCACCGCGACGCTGTCGCCGACCGCGACTCCCTCGAGCAAACCGGGGACCGCGGAGGTCGTCAGGGTCACAGCGGTCCCGGCCGGCGTCGCGATCGTCAGCGAGGACCCGTCCGCGGCGAGCGCGCTCACTGCTCCCGTGACCGTGACCGCGCCCACGTACGCGATCGCGTCGGCGTTGATCGTGCCCGACGGGGTCTCGGTGTAGCCGATGCGCACGCGGTCGCCGGTCTCGGCGCCGGCGGCGATGGCCGGATCGGCCCCCGTCTGGAAGGTGTAGAGATGGCCGGCGGTCGTCGTGCTCCCCAGCACCGAGGCGATCAAGTGGTAGCGCCGGAAGGCGCGGTTCGCCGCATCCGGAGCGCTGTCGTCGAGCCACGTCGGGCCGCCCTTCGGGTTGCCGGCGCCGCCGTCCGATGTCCCGAAGAACCGGCCGTCGATGTTCATGAAGATGTGCACGCCGGGGTCGTCGTAGAGCGTCACCTCGTCGGGCGCGACGCCGGGCCCGCGGGCGATCTGCCCGTCGGCCAGCAACTGCCCGATCACCCCGGCGTCGCTCGGGACCCCGCTCCCCGCCGGCCACAGCCCGGCGCCGGCGAGCACGGCCGCGACCGACCCCGAGCAGTCGAAGCCGATCCGCCGCCCGTTGTAGCCGGGCCCGCCCCGCACGCCGACGCTCGGCACGCCGGCCTGCGCGTGACCGCCGCCCCATACATACGGGTACTCCTCGGCGCTGAGCGCGTCGGCCGCAGCGGTCAGCGCGCTGATCATCCCGCGCGGCCGACCGGCCGTCTGGATCGTCAGCGTCGAAGCACCGGCGGCGGTGATCGTCCCGGTGATCTCGCCCTGGGCAACCGGAGTCACGGCCGCCGAAGCGACGGCGGGCGCGAGGGCGAGAGCGACGAGCGCGGAGATGACGGCGGTGCAGCGTCTCACGAGCAACTGCAGCGCTCATCGACCGCCCCCCACCGCGGCCTGAGCGAGTCCGTCAGGCACCGGACGGGTGACGGGGCGCGGCGCCTGACGGGGGGCCGCGGCCGGGGCGTTCCCGACCGCGGCCCGGGCCCTACGCGGCGTGCGCGGTCGCCGCCTGGCCCGGAGCGCCGGCGGCACGTGACGGCCCGCGGGCGTCCGCGCGCCGTGACGCGACGTCGCGCAGCGCGACCCATGCGGCAACGCCACCGGCGCAGACGAGGACCCCGGCGACGACCAGCCCGAGGCGGTAGCCGCTGAGAAATGCGCTCAGCGCGGGATGTCCGAGCTGGATCTCCGCGGTCTCCCGTGCGCGCAGGACGACGCCGATGACCGTGATGCCCAGCAGGCCGGCCACCTCTCGTGAGGAGTTGAAGACCGCCGAGGCGACGCCGCTGCGATCGGCGGGCATGCTCTCCAGGATCGTGGAGGTCAGCGGGATCGTCAGGCCGCCGCCGATCCCGATGAGCGCGAAGCTCGGCATGATCCCCGCGAAGGTCGCGTGCGCCCCCAGCAGGCTCGCCGACATGATCCCGATGCCCATCAATCCCATCGCGCCGGCGACGGTCCGGTGGGCGCCGACGCGCGCGGCGATGCGGTCGGAAGAGGCCGCTCCGGCCGCCATCAGGATCGCCATCGGCACGAACGCCAGCCCGGCGGTGGTGGCCGAGAAGCGCAGGACCTGCTGGAGGTAGATGGAGGTGAAGAAGTAGATGCCGAACAGGCCGAACGCCCACAGCATCAGCGCCACCGTGGCGCCGGTGAACGTCCGATTGGCGAACAGGGAGAGGTCGATCATCGGATCCGCCGCCCGTCGTTCGGCGATCACGAAGGCGATCGCCGCCAGCAGGCTGACGGCGAGCGCGGCGATGATCGCCGGCGAGCCCCAGCCGATCTGCGGTCCCTCGATCAGCCCGTAGGTGAGCGCCAGCAGTGCCGCCGCCGACGTCGCGACCCCCCGGGTGTCGATCGCGCGGCGAGCCGGCCGGTCGACGGCCGGGATCGATCGGGCGCCGAGCCACAGGGTGGCGATCCCGATCGGGACGTTGATGAAGAAGATCCAGTGCCAGTCCACATGCTGGGCGAGCACGCCGCCCAGCAGCGGGCCGACCGCCAGCGCGACGGCGCCCGCGGCGCTCCACGCCCCGACCGCGCGCGCCTGCTCGGCGGGCTCGGGGTAGGTGGCGCCGATGATCGCCAGCGTCGTGGGGGTCACGAGCGCCGCGCCGAGTCCCTGCAGCGCACGGCCCGCGATCAGCAGGTCGACCTGCCCGACCAGGCCGGCGAACAATGACGCCGCGGTGAAGATCGACAGCCCGAGGATGAACAGGCGCCGCCGGCCGAACACGTCGGCGAGCCTCCCACCGGCCAGCAGCAGGCC
>JBELAG010000539.1:0-3123 GCA_049509055.1 Solirubrobacteraceae bacterium | reverse complement strand
TCCGCGCGAGCTGCTCGCGCTGGCCGGGGGTGAGGTGCGCGCGGGCGTGCTCGATGTGGTGGACGGCGTCGAGCATCGCGCCGTCGTCGATCCGGACGGCGTAGGTCTGCTCGTCTTCGACGAGGGTGCGGTGCACGAACGCGCCGAGGTCCCTGAGCGCCTTGTCGTGCAGGTCGCTGCTGGTGATGCGCTGCGCGACGGCGGAGGTGAGCTGGGGTGCGACCTGGTGCATGTCGGCGAGCCGGTTGGCGAGGCTGATGGAGATCTGCGGTCCGGTGGGGCGTTCGGTGACGCGGTGGCGGATCGGTTCGGGGAGGGTGAGCTGGCGGCGGAGGTTGTGCGCGCGTTTCGGCGAGATGCCGAGGTCGGCGCAGACGGCGGCGATCCGGTCGTCCTCGTGCAGGCTGGCGCGTGCCGCCCAGCAGTCGGCGAACTGGGTTTGCTGGTCAGCGAGGGAGAGTTCCTCGCGCTGGTTGGCCTGGGCCTGGATGCGTCGCAGCTCATCCGCGGCCGGCTGGTGGTCGAGCAGGAGGACGATGAGGCTGCGCACCGGCGCGAGCCCCTCGAACTGCTCGGCGCCGGCGAGCTGGTGGCTGGCCCGGGCGGCGAGCAGTCGTCGCTGTCCGTCGTAAAGCACAACGGTGGTTTTGGACGGATCGGGTCGGTGGCCGATGCAGGGGATCAGCTGGCCAGTGCGCATCAACAGCCCGGCGAGGGAGGTGATGCTTTCGGGCGACACGTGGGTGCGGGGGTTGGGTGCGAGCTGGAGGTGCTCGACCGCGACACGTTCGATCGTCCCCTCCACGGCGGCCTGCGCGACGGTGGTGACGTCAAACAGGGCCGGGGAGGGCAGCAGCGCGGGATTGGGGTTGGGCATGAGCGTGCTCCTTTCAGTCGGTGGTGGTGGATCGCCGGCGTGTCCGGTTGCGCAGCGCGGCGATGGTGTCGGCCGCGATGTGGTCAAGCGCCTGGGCGGGGTCGGCGATGACGTGGATGCGGTCACACTCCACGCCCAGCGGCGCGACCCCGATCGCCAGGTGGATGGTGGGGACGTCGTGGTCAGCCAGCCAGCGGATCCGCTGCACCCCGGTCTGGGTGTCTGACCATCCGCCGTCTGAGAGGAGGTACAGAAACCGCGGGCGGCGGGGGTTGGTCATCTCCAGCTGCTCGCACACCAGTTCGATCGCGTCGCCGGCGAACGCGGTCCCGCCGCCGGTCCGGATCCCCGGCACCAGCGCCATCGGTCGTTTCCCGTCGGCGAGCAGGGCGGCGTGGTTGCCGAATAGGGCGGTGGCGCACCGTCCGGCGATCTGGCGCAGCCCGTCGGTCAGGATCCAGCAGATCGGCCCCAGCGCGTACTCATAGGCGCTCATCGAGCCGGAGGTGTCGATCACCAGACCCACGTGGGGCTCCTGGATCGGCGCGGTGACCTGGCGGGTGATCTGCCACGGGTGCGAGGTCACCGGTGCTCCGCGCTGGCGTTGGGCTTGGCCGCGGGTGTAGGCGCGGGCGTCGAACCGGCCGCCGGGGGTGCGCTTGTCGATCTGGCGGGTGGCGTGGGTGATCGCCTGGCGCAGCCGGTTGGCGTAGCGGCGGGCGTGCTGGACCTCGTCGGGCGCCGGGGGGCGGTCGACGCCGCGGTCGGGGATCCGCCCGGTCGGTATCCCCGTCCCGCGCCCCCGCCCGAGAGCAGCGGTTCGCTTGCCGCGGTGGGCGGCGTCGCCGAGGACCTGCTGCAGGTCGACATCCTCGTTGAGCTGCTCAAGCTGACCGTCGCGGGCCTGGTCCAGCGCCTGCTTGAGCGCGTCGGCCAGGGTGCCGGCCGCGGGCTGCCCGCCGTCGTCGCGGTCGGGGTGATCGCCGCCGGTTGACGTGTCGGGCTCGCCGCTGGAATCGCGGCTGGTGCCCGCCCCCTCGGTTGAGGGCGGGTCGGGGTCTCCGATGATCGCGCGGTATTCGCGGGCGGCGCGGTCCAGGGCGTCGAGGTCGCCGTCGGCGATCCAGATGACCCGGGCGAACAGCGCGTCCAGCACCCCGAGGTCCCGGTCGCCGAGCACCTGGCGCCACACGCGGCGCAGGCCGCCCAGCACGACGGGGTCGACGATCCCGTAGTGCGCGCGCGCCTGCAGATACACGGCCGCGCGCCAGCACATGTCGCGGGTGAGCGGCGTGCCGGCGATCGCCGCGGCGTGCAGCTGGCAGGCGAACGCCGGGAGGATGACGTCGGTGACCGCGGTCTCCAGGGCGTGTCGGACGAATCGGCCGCGCAGCGTGTCGGGCGGATGCTCGCGCACGCCGTGGGCCTCCATGCGGGGTTCCTCGAGCAGTCGCCGGTCGACCGCGAGCTGACGATGCTGGGGATCGTCGGATTGGCTGAGGGTGAGGTCGTGTTCGATGGCCCAGCGTTTGGTGTGCTTGGCGTGGAAGGTCTCGTGCAGCGCGACGCCGAAGCAGCGCAGCACCACCCGATGCTCCAGCGCACCCGACATGATCTGTTCGCGGGTGCCCAGCAGGGTGTCGGAGTCGAGGTAGATCTGGCGCGAATGGATCTCGATGTGCCCGGGATCGGACAGGCCGGGGCCGATCAGCGCCCACACCGGGTACAGGCGTTGCAGGATCGCGGTCCAGTGGTCAGACAGCTCCTGATAGACGGGGTCGAGCCGGCCGCGCTGCGCGGCGGCGCGGTGCAGCTGCGCCACGAACACCCCGGTCCCGTCGCGGCGGCCGGTGATGGGGGTCATGTGGTGACCGCGCGGGGGTAGCCGTGCAGGTTCGCGAGCCGGCGGGTGGCCGACACCTTGAGGTGCGCGTAGCCGGCCTGGTCGAGCATCCGGCAGACCGCGGCGGCCTCGGCGTCCTGGATCTTGCCGGCTGCGACCTGTTCCGCGAGGTTGCTCACGAAGAACGCCAGCGCGGCGCGCTCCCCGACGCGGTCGATCATGCGGGTGAGCGCTTCGATGTCGCGGAACTGGGGGGTCCAGGTGAGGCCGTCCTCGCCGGCGATCCGCTGGCGGTCAAGCGCCATCGCCTCCGCGACCAGCGGCCGCGGCGCGCCGAGGTGAAGGAGGGCGGGCCAGTGGCTGGTGACCTCGAGGGTGGCGGGGAACCGGGAGTGCCAGGCGT
>JBELAG010000538.1:0-3506 GCA_049509055.1 Solirubrobacteraceae bacterium | reverse complement strand
TGGTCGTCATTTGGAGGGCTCGTCGAGCTCAAAGATCGCAGCCAGGTCCTGGTCGGCGAGGTCCGGGCCAGCGGCCATGAAGCGCTCGAGAACCGCGTCCAGCAGCGGCATCGTGGCTCGGGAGCTTCTCTCGACCTCACGCACGAGCTCAAGGTCTTTGAGGGCAAGCCGGACCGGGAAGCCGGCGGGGTACTCGTGGTGGCGCATCTCGTCGAGCTTTTGCAAGGCATACGAGGAGCCCAATGGCCCGCCGTCGAGCAGCGCGATGAACTGCTCGTGATCGAGCCCCATCGCCCGGCAGAGGCGCAACGACTCTGCGAGCGCCGCGACCATGGTGATCATCCAGTGGTTGGCGGCCAGCTTCAGACCAGAGCACCCGCGAGGCCAGCGCGTCGAAGATCGGCTTGACCGTGTCCTGCGCGGAGTCGGGTCCCGAGGCCAGGATCGTCAGCTCCCCTGCCTTGGCAGGGTGTGTGCTGCCGGAGACGGGCGCGTCGACGAGCGTGACCGCGTGTGCCTCGGCCGCCCGCGTGAGCTGTTCTGCCTCGGCCGCCCCGACGCTGCTCATCTGCAACCAGATGGTGCCCTCGGGCCAATCACCAAGCAGCGGCCCAACCACATCGAGGATGACGTCGGCGGTGGCGAGCATCGTGATGACAACCCCGGGGCCGCTCACCACCCCGGCCGGCTCTTCAGCTGATTCGCAACCGCGGCGTTCGGGATCGCGGAGATGCTCAGGCGTTGGACTGGCCAGCCAATTCGGTGGATCGCCGCTCGGGCGCGGTCAGTGCGCGGCGCAGCTTGCGACAGCACGTCCGACGGTGTCCACCACGCTCTCCAGGCCGGCCACGAACGGCGACGTCGCCAAGGCCGACCGCGGCTATCGCCTTCTCGCCACCGGATCGAGTGCCCCAGCAGGGCTGCGGCTGGCGGGAGGTGGATCTCGGCTGGTCACATCCTCGAGTCGCGCCGCGAAGTAGCCTGACGCGAGACGGCGTTGTGGTTGAGACAGGAGGGTGAGCGGTGAATAAGCCGGTGTTGTTTTGCTATGACGGATCGGACGGCTCAAGGACGGCGCTGGCTGCCGCCGTCGAACTGATCAAGCCTGCCGACGCGGTGGTGTTGGTTGTCTGGATGCCGGCGGCGGTGCAGTTGGCCCGAGCCGGCTCGTTCGTGGTCGCCGTGCCGAACGAAGGCGAGATCGATCAGCAGGAAGCGGCCACCGCGCGACAGATCGCCGAAGAGGGCGCCGCTCGTGCCCGCGTGCGGGGCTATAACGCCTCCGCACGGATCGCGCAGGCCAACGAATCCGTTGCCAAGACGATCGACGCGATCGCCGAGGAGATTGACGCCGCACTGGTCGTCTGCGGCCAACGCGGCCGGGGGGTCATCGGCAGCGCCCTGCTCGGTAGCGTGTCCCACGCACTGGCGGCACATACCAAGCGGCCGGTGCTCATCGCCCCTCAGCACCCGTCGTAGCGGTAAGGCCCTGCTGGGCGTCATCCGCGGCCTCGAAGTGGTGGCAGTTGCCGATCGCGTGGCGGGCCAGCGCAACCCTGACGGTAGGCATGCGAGTCTTGGCCCGGCCGGGCAGGATCACCATCGCCAGAATGAACCCGAGAGCGAAGATTCCGACCGCCCACCAGAACGCCGTGGTGTCGCCGTGGACCGCCGCGGCGTTCGCCACGCCGGCGGTGTGCAGGTGGCCGACGGTGTAGGTGGTGACGGCGCTGGCGAAGATCGTGCTCAGCAGGGAGGTGCCGACCGAGCCTCCGACCTGCTGGGACGTGTTGACCATCGCTGAGGCGACCCCGGCCTCGCGTCCCTGCACGCCGAGGGTCGCGGTCGAGAACGCCGGCGCAAAGATGCATCCCATCCCAACGCCGAGCACGAGCAGTCCGGGAAGGACATTGCTGGCGTAACTGGAGCCGGGCGTCAGGCGCGTGAACAGGAACATGGCGATCACCCCGAGCGTCGTGCCGGCGAGCACCAGCGGCTTGACCCCGGTGTGCTGGATCACGCGGGTCTGCACGGTGGTCGAGGTGACCACCAGAACGCCGGTCAGCGGCAGGAACGCCAGTCCGGTGGTCAGCGGCGACAGGCCGAGTTGCTGCTGCAGGAAGTAGGTGAGAAACAGAAAAACGGCGAAGATGCCCGCGCCGGCCAGCGCGATCGTGCTGTACGCGCCGCCGCGCCCCCGGTCCCAGATGATGTGCAGCGGCAACAGCGGATGCTTGGCTCGGCCCTCGATCAGCACAAAGGCCGTCAGGAGCACGGGGGTCGCGACGAGCGCCACGATCGTGGCCGTGGCCGTCCAGGAGTGCGTCTCGGCGTTGGAGAACCCGTAGACCAGCGCGAACAGGCCCAGCGCCGAGGTGAGAACCCCGGGCATGTCGATCGGGTCGCGCTCCGAAGCGCCGTGATTGACCAGCAGGCGCAACGCCACGACCGTCGTCGGCACGGCGATCACAAGGTTGACGTACAGGCACCAGCGCCACGAAAAGGCTTGGGTGAGCGCGCCGCCGAGTATCAGCCCCAGCGAGGCGCCGCCGCCGGCGATCGCACCGAAGATCCCGAACGCGGTAGGCCGGTCGGGAGATCCCTCAAACGTGACCGTCAGCAACCCCAGAGCCGACGGAGCGAGCAGGGCGCCAAATGCACCCTGGAGAGTTCGGGCGGCCACGAGCACATCGAAGGACTGGGCCAGCCCGCCGATCGCCGAGGCGATCGAGAACCCGACCAGACCGGTCACCAGGGTCCACTTGCGCCCGAACAGATCACCGAGCTTGCCACCCAGCAGCAGGAGGCTGCCGAACGCCAGCGCGTACGCGGTGACGATCCACTGCCGGCTCTCGGTCGAGAACAGCAGCGCCTTCTGGGCCGACGGAATCGCGATCGTCACAACCGTCGCGTCCAGCACCACCATCAGCTGCGCCACTCCGAGCAGCGCCAAAACCGCCCAACGACTCGGTTCGCGATCCGGCGATGCCACCTACATCACATGGGTCGGATTGCGATCGACGCCGCGACGATCGACCTCAGCCATCCCGCCACGGTACCACCCCACAGCCGGGGGATACGAAGATCGATCGAGAACGGTGGCGCGATCCCCATTCCCGCAGCAGCCAGGGAAGCGCGATCCGGATTCGCCGATACCCGCTGTGGCTCCGCGCCCGGTCCTGCAGCTCGCGTGCTCGGGGTGCTGTGTCCTCGCCGAGCGGGCGACCGAACCCGAGAGGTTGTCTGGCGAGACCGTCACCAGCAGGCCACGAAAACCTCCTCGCCGAGGCCTTTCGACCCCAGCGGTCAACTGTCCTCCAAACCGGGGGAAGACCGCAGCGGTCAACGGCTGTTGACGGTCATTGCGTGTGCTTGTGGGCAGGATGCAGGCCGCGGAAGCCGAGCGTGCGGAGCGTCCCTGCGATCGGGGTGAAGCTCACCCACAGCCGCAGCACGACCGCGTAGCGGTGATGGCGGATGAGACGGCGCCCCTTGGCGTTGGGCGC
>JBELAG010000537.1:0-3150 GCA_049509055.1 Solirubrobacteraceae bacterium | reverse complement strand
GCACGGCAGCCAGCGGGGGGCCTCGCGCGCGAGCGGCACGATTCGCCCGCCGCCCGAACCGAGCTCGTCAGGCGCGTTCATCCGCGTGAAGCCCCGCAGCGCGCTGACCTCGCGCAGCCGCTCGACGAGCACGACGTCGTCGAGCAGATCGACGAACGCGACCGGAGGTCCGACGCTGCGCAGCTTGAAGTCAGGTTGCTCGGGGGCGTCGGCCGGCGAGCACAGCACCCGCCACTCGGGCCCGAGCAGGTCGTCGACGTCGCCGTCCATCAGTCCAGCTCGCCGCGCCTCGACGGCTTCATGGACGGCGTGTATTCCGAGCTTGTCGGCCAGCTCGCGCAGGCGTCGGAGGTCCGGGTGGGCCTTGAGGTTGGCCTCCAGGATCTCGATTCCGGGCGGGTAGATGCTCAGAACCGACCAGGCCGCGTCGATCGCTTGTGAGAGCTCGCCGGCTTGTGAGGGAATCGACAGCGCAGAGCTGATCACCGGGAACCACGTATTACTGGCACCGAGCAGCATCGTCGACGGCTGCTGGTCGCAGCGCCCGGTCGTCCCGAGATGAGGGTGGCGCCCGCGGCAGCGTGGCGGCAGGAACGGCAGCGATTCCGTACCGAATGCTTGGGAGAGCCGGCGGCGGCGGCCGCATTCGTCGCACTCGAGCTGCACGTCACCGGCGCGGCCGCCGGATCCCAGCTCACGCAGCTTCAACGTCCCCCTGCACGGCACGCCGCCGTGTAGAAACTCGACCCAGGGGAAGTCGTCGAGATGCCCGTCCGGGCAGGCCATCAGGTAGCGGGCCGGAAACGCGGTCGGTGAACGCGTCGACCGGGTCCGTGGGCAGCCGTCGTGGACGTAGCGGGTGCGCTCGGGCCGCCACGGCTCGGGCTTGAGCGTGAATACGCCTGAGTCGATCGGCGCCAGGCGGCTGCACACCGGACAGCGAAGCCAACGCGGGAACGGCGCGACCGGAACGCCGGAGCTGTCGCCCTCCGGAACCACCGGCGGGGTGAGCAGTTGCTCGACCTGGGATCCGACCGCGGCCCGGACAGCGGCGAGCAGCCGCGGCTCTGAGACCTTCTCGCCGAGGGCGCGGGGCCAGTCGTCGAGTCCGAGCACGAGCGTGGTCAGCTCGGGCAACTCGACGGTCGCTCCGACCCCGTAGGTGTGCATCAGCTGGCTCGGGCGCAGCTCACCGACGTGGCTGCGATCCCTCACGAGTCGCCATCCTGCTTGGGGAGCGGCGCTGACCGCTCCGGCGGCTCCCACCCCTCCGTCGGCGTACCGATCGCCTCGGGCCGGAGCTTGAGCGGCACCGACGTCTCGACGTTACGCATCGAGACGGGCACCGTCCACATGTTCCACCCCTCGATCCCTGGCTCCTGCAGCAGCGACACATCGGTGTCGCTCTTGCCCCGCGCCCGGTAGACGAGCGTACGCTGACCGACGTTCGCCTCCGCTTTCCACGCGTCGAGCAGGACGTCGAGGCGCTGCTCGAGCTCCTGCGCGGCCTGGTGCACGATCTGACCGTCCGCACGCGCCCGGATTGCGTCGCGGGCCCGGCCGGCCTTCGGGTCGGCCGGGTCGACGAGTGCCGCGCCCGGGTTCGCGTTCCACTGCGGCCCGGAGAGCCGCAGCAACGAGGCGAGCACGCCGGTCAGCCCGCGGTCGAGCGCCCGTGGTGCGAACGGCGTCACCGAGAACGCCTCCACCTGCCGATACAGCGTGCGATGGTAATGGCAGAACGTCTCGAAGTGGGAGAGGTCACGCGGCCGCGCCCAGTTATAGACCGCCATCACCAGCCCCGGGTGGCGGCGACCGATGCGGCTGGTGGCCTGGATGTACTCGCTGGTCGACTTCGGCTGCCCCGCTACCACCATCGCCCCCAGCCGCGGCACATCGACACCCACCGAGATCATGTTGGTGGCCAGCAGCACGTCGATCGAGATCGGATCGCGCTCGCTACGCTGCTTGCGAGCCTCCTGTGAAGGGCGGCCCACGCCGAGCTGATCAAGCACCTGCGGGATGTCCGAGGCCGACTTGCGCGAGGTCAGCTCCTCCAAGATCAGGCGCCCCCGGCCCTCGCGGCCCCCGCCGCCGAACAAGCGGTTCTGCACGTCATCCTCGACCAGGCGGCGCATGCCGCCGAGCTCCCGCAGAGAGTTGAAGTAGCCGACCAACGTCATGTACGCGTCGGCCTCGAGTCCAGGCTGGCGGCCGAGGATCTCCCAGGCCGCTTGCAACTGCGCGACGTACACGCGGATCAGGACCTGCTTGAACCGCCGGCCCGGCGCGCACACTCCAAGGTAGCGGCGCCCCGGCCGCGTCTCGCGGTCCTCGGGCCGGTCGCGCTGCAGCGCGAAGAACGAGTCGCGGGCATCCAGGCCCGGCGGCGGGAACACGGCCAGCTTGCGGGCAAACAGCCGCGCGACCTGATCGCCGGCCCGGCGGATCGTCGCGGTCGAGGCGATCACCTTCGGCCGCACCCGCTGGCCATCGACCAACCAGCAGCACAGCTCGTCGACCGCGGTCTCATACAACCCCACCAGACTGCCCAGAGGCCCCGAGATCAGATGCAGCTCGTCCTGAATGATCAGGTCCGGCGGCCGCAGCGGCCCACACTCCAACACGCGGACGGCCGGCAGTTGACCTCGCCTGGGATGAGACCCGGGATGCTCCTCGCCGGCGGTGAGATAGCCGTGGCGCTCGCAGCGACGCGACACCTGCCCAAACAGCGCCTGCACCTTCCCCTCCCAGGGCATCCGAGCGAGCTTGTCGACGGTCGCGATCACCAGCGCCGGCAACAGCCGGTAGACCTCCTCGTCAACCACGACCGCCGGCAGGCCCTCACCCGGGCTATTGCGCAACGTGAACGGGCATTGACCGGACACGTCAGAGCAGGTCAGCAGCGTCCGGCCCCGGTCGTGGTCGATCTCAACGTTGCGACCACCCTCCAGCAACGATCCGCACCACGGACAGCGCGCCAACTGCAGCGGCGAGGAGCCGCGCACGCCACCCGACCGCTGGCGGGCCTGCTTGACCCACTGCTCGGCATCCTCAGTGCGGTTCGGCGTCGAAGCCTGCCCCACCCACAGGCCGATCCGCATCGGCGTCGTCCCCCACCGTCGCTCCGCTTGCGTCTCACCCTTACCG
>JBELAG010000536.1:0-4070 GCA_049509055.1 Solirubrobacteraceae bacterium | reverse complement strand
TGCATCACCCAGTCCAACAGCACCACGTCGGGCGGGTCATCAGCGACGCGGCGTAGCGCCTCCTGACCGTCTGCGGCCTCGCTGACGATGATGCCGGCGTCGGTCAGGACCGCTCGTAGGAGTCGACGGATCTCGGGGTTGTCATCGGCGAGCAGGACACGAACCGGCGCCCGACCGTTCGGCTCCGCGGTCGGATGACTCCCGAGATGGGATGTCGGCTGGCTCATCGCAGCATGCCGGCGGCCGACACCGTCGCTACGCGCGTCGAGGTTCGGGGCGGGATCGGAAGATCGAGGGCGTGCCAACCATGCTCACGTGCGCCGTCGCCGATCGGTGAGACGCAGGCAACGCGGGCGACCATCACCCTGCCTTGGGCGACCGTCACACGCTCGGCTGCCCACAATGTCATGCACTCGCGAGCCGCCATCGGCTCATATGTGCAGACGCTGGGCGCGCAGCAGACACGGCGCGAAAGCAGACACACAGCGCAATGTTCGCCATCAACACGACACCGGTGATCAGCACTTCCCCGCACAGTTCACCGCCTGACTACTGCTTCCAGGACTGAGCGCACGTCCATCTCGTCGTGGCGTCCGCCCGTCATGTCACCGGCAATCCATGCTCGTCGTTGCGCGTCCGCGCGCAGATCAGATCAGAGATCGGGTCGATCGCCGACACGCCGCCGAGCCATCGCACGCTTCTCGGTGCTCATCGAGCGGGCCGGTGCTGTCACGTCGGACGCACAGCTCCCGATCGTTGGCGCGATCGGCACGTCACGCGCTCGCGTCACCGACATCAATAATGGTCAGCGGCGAGCGTTGCCGTGCTGCCCGATGCACTCATCTACGCATCGCTCAGGGTCGATGTCATCCTGGGCGCTCTCCGTTGCGCGCCTTCGCCGCGCGGTCAGCAACCCGCCGCTACATGATCACCAGCCGGCCGCGATTGGTTGACATAGCTGGGCTTCGCCAGGCTTGCCAGAAGGCGCAGAAGCCCGTCGCTTGCAGGGATTTCGTGTGTCGATAGACGTAACGACCATTAGCGAGCACAGATATGGAGCTTCTGGCGGGGGCGCTTTCGCCCAGCCTTCGAGATCCCGCTCGGGGTCATCGGCGCTGTCCTCGTCTTCCTCTCCGGTCTCGAGGGCATAGTCGATCGCCGCCTGAGGCCAGATCTCGCCCGTCGGTGAGGTCGATGCGGCCGCCCGCGTTGAGCGGGTCGCCTTCGAGGATGCCGGCCAGCTCCTAGAGGTCGACGGGCAGGTGCCGCAGTATTGGCGCTGTGCCGTTGCCGAGCTGGTCGGCCAGGTCAGCATCCCCGTCCCAGCCTCGCTGCCGGGGTGCGAGCATGTAGCGGCGACTGGAGTTGGGGGGCTCTGTCGACGGGCTGCAGGATGGCGGTGTTGACGCCGTCGCCGGCGAGTTGGAGGGCGTCGTCGTGGGCGCCCGCGCCGCGTCGCAGCAGGTGCACGACAGCCGGTCCGTCCGCCACGGTATACCGCCGCCCGCAGGGCGGATCGCTGCTCTTGTGAATTCATCTCCCGGCGTTGAGCGCGTCGATAGGCACGGCCGGCAGATCTGCGTCCGCTTGCTGAGACCGACGCCCTGGATCCACCGGCCGCCCGCCGGCGCAGCCGACGGCGTCGCGTTTTGCGATAGCCAGCGGCGTCGCGGAAACGATGTCCTGCGCTCGGCGTTGGCGTTGATACTCGCGCAAACATCACAAGCTGGGTATCTCACAACGGATCGTGTACGACCGGGAGGGGGGCAGCTCGCTGCGCGCCCCGGACGCTGCGAGGCGGAGCTGGGACCTGCCTCCCGCAAACGCTCGGTTCCTGGCTCTGGTCCCCGGTTCTGAGCCGGGACGGCTGGTGCTCATCGCTTGCCGAGCTTGGCGGGGAGCAGTTGGACCCGGGTGATCTCGAGGTCGCGCTGGCCGGTCAGCCGTTCGCGTAGCCCGGGCGGCTGGGGTGGGAGCGCGAGCGCGGCGAGGTTGCGGTGGTAGAGGTCGGCTTCGACGGCGAAGAAGAGGTGGTCGCGGCCGGCGTGATACCAGTGTTCGGGTCCGGTGCCCATAACGCCGATCCGGCCGGTCATCAGCTCGTCAGCTTCGCGCGCGCAGGCCAGCGCGGAGCGGGCGTCGGGGCAGACGAACACGACGACGGGCCGGGTGCGTTGGGTGTGGTAGCGGGGGTGGGCGAGGCTCCAGCCGCACAGGAAGGCGTCGTAGGCGAGGAACTTGTCGCGGTTGTAGGAGGGTCGGCTGGTGAGGTCGAGCTCGACGAGCAGATCGAACGTGAGCTTCGGCGTGTCGATGCGGAGTTCGAGGGAGAGGTCGGGTTTGACCTCGGTGAAGACCTTGAGCCCGAGGTCGATGATCGCCTGTTTGTCTGGGATGGGGATCTCGTTGGTGGCGATGGGGTGGCGGTCGCGGCCGGATCCGGTTTGGGGGACGGGGTAGCGGCCGGTGGCGTAGCGGGGGGTGCGCCAGTGGTCAGTCGCGGTATCTCCGAGGAGCTGGTGGAGTTCGATGGCCCAGGCGAGCGCGTGCAGGTCGTGGGCGAGGCGGAGGGCGCGGCCGGGTTCGATGGGCCGCCATTCACGCCGTTGGGAGATCGCGGGCGGCTGGCGGGTCTGGGCGACCTGGAGGCCGCGGCGGGTGAGTGAGTACAGCAGGGGTGGTTTGCCGTCGCTGCGGGTGTGCTGGCGCAGGCCGACGGGGTGTTGGGCGATCAGCCCGTGGCGGTAGAGCTTGGTGAGGCGGTCGATGACGCGCTGCGGCGTCCGGCCGGGCAGCGCGGCGCGGCCGATCAGCGTGCGCGGCACGAGTCCGGCGCGGTCCAGCAGCGCGAGGATGGTGTAGTCGGCGTCGTAGAGGCGGGGGAGTTTGGCGGCGCCGTCGAGTTGGTCGGCGGCGCCGATCTCGTTGATGCGGTCCAGGTAGGCGAGTTCGCGCAGGCTGTCGGGCGCCGGCGCGTCCTCGTCCGGTCGCGGTGGTGGAGACGCGGGGCGTCCGACGATCCGGCGGACGGGGCTGTCGGCGAGGTTGGGCAGCGCCGGCGGGGCCTCGTAGTCCACCTTGACCTCATGTCGAGGCGTCCGGCCCGGCGGCTCATTCGTCGGCCGGCCGGTGTCCTCGACACCCCCGTCGATCGGCGTGACCTTTGCCTGGCTCGGCGTCTCGTTGGTCGTCGTCGGGGTGTCTGGCTGCGCGGGCGGTGTGTGGTTTGGGTTGCGCCAGCGGTCAAAGGCTGCGGGGTCGGCGCCGGCGGGGATGTACCAGCGCTGCGCGTCGGCGTCCCAGCGCGCTCCCAGTTGCTTGGCGGTGTCCTTCTGCTCGTAGGGCACGGTGAGGTACTCGCGCGGAGCCCGCTCCGGCGACGGGCTGCGTGCCGGCTGGCAGCCGTTGCTCGCTGGCTTGGTGGCGGGCGCGTGGGTGTCGAGGGTGGAGTCGAGCTGGTCGGGGTAGGGGCCGACGCGTTGGGCTTGGGCGGCGAGGTGGTGGTCGGCCCAGGTGTCGTCGTTGTTGGGGAGGGGGTAGGTTTCGCCGGTGAACGCGGGGGCGCGGGTGCCGTTGGCGATCCAGGACGCGAGGCAGTAGTGGTTGGGGAAGTTGAGGAGTTGTTCGGGGGTGACACGCAGTCGGGCGCGGGAGTCGGGGTCGTCGCGGATCATGGTGGAGTAGACGGCCATCGCGATCCGGGTGGCTTGTTCGGCGTCCTGGGCGTCGCCCATCCGGAACAGGAACCGGCTTTGCAGCAGGTTCAGGACGCCTTTGAGGATCTTCTGCTGGTGTTCTGAGGCGGACCCGAGTTGCGCAAAGTATTGGAGTCCGAACGCGGGTTCCAGGCCGGCGGCGCGGTGGGTCGCGATCTGGTCAACGACGTTCTCACCGCCGGCGATGTAGTGGGCCTCGTCGATGATCAGCGGCACCCGCGGCCGGTCGCTCTCGGGCAGGCGGACCTGGCGTTGCAGCTGGGCGTGGAGCATGCGGAGGATGAACAGCATGCAGGCTTTGCTGTTCTCGGTGCCGATCGCGGCCATGTTGGCGTCGATGATCAGGATGTCGCG
>JBELAG010000535.1:0-3201 GCA_049509055.1 Solirubrobacteraceae bacterium | reverse complement strand
CGCAGCGCCCCGCCAATCGAGTTCTCGTGCTGTTCGGCGCGACCGGCGACCTCGCCAAGCGCAAGCTGTTCCCCGGCTTCTTTCACCTCTACCGCGAGGGCATGATGCCCGAGGACTTCCGGATCATCGGCTCCGGGCGCCATTCACCCGGCGCCGACGACGACTTCCGCGCCGCGATCCGCGACGCGCTGGGCCACTACGGCCGCGGCGAGCTCGACGAGCACTGGGACGCGTTCGCCGAGCGGCTGAGCTTCGTCGTGTCCAGCGCGCAGGACGGGCGCGACCTTGCGCGTGCCGTTCGTGCCGCCGAGCAGGAGATCGGCGCGGACGCCGAGCGCCTGGTGTACCTGTCGGTGCCGCCCGGAGCGATGCAGGACATGGTGGCGATGCTCGGTGAGACCGGAATCGCCGAGCACTGCTCGCTCGTCGTCGAGAAGCCGTTCGGCCACGACCTGGCCAGCGCGCGCGAGCTCAACGCCGCGCTGCACAAGGTCCTCGACGAGGAGTCGATCTACCGGATCGACCACTTCCTCGGCAAGGAGGCGGCCCAGAACATCCTCGCGCTGCGCTTCGCCAACGGGCTCTTCGAGCCGGTCTGGAACCGCGATCACGTCGCCTACGTGCAGATCGACGTGCCCGAGGCGCTCGACATCCAGGGCCGGGCCGGCTTCTACGAGGAGACCGGGGCGTTTCGCGACATGGTCGTCACCCACCTGCTGCAGATCCTCGGCATCGTGGCGCTCGAGCCCCCGTCCTGCGTCGACGCCGACGGCCTGCAGCTGGAGCGGACCAAGCTGTTTGACGCGATCCGACCGCTCGACCCCGATCGGGCGGTGTTCGGGCAGTACGAGGGCTACCGCGATGAGCACGACGTCGCCCACGACTCCCAGCGCGAGACGTTCGCCGCGATCGAGGTGTACATCGACGATTGGCGCTGGAGCGGCGTCCCCTTCTACCTGCGCACCGGCAAGGCGATGGCCGAGGGCCGGCGCACGGTGACGATCGGCTTCACGGGGGCGCCGCTGCGGATCTTCCCCAACCAGGATCCGAGCCGGCCGGTCCGCCCGAGCGAGCTGGTGTTCGAACTGTCCGACGATCCCGAGGTGCGGATCGAGGTCCAGGCCAAGATCCCCGGTCCCGACATCCAGCTCGGCAGCGCCGCGCTCACTCTCGACGTCGAGCAGGCCTTCCAAGGCTCTGACGGCCTGGAGGCCTACGAGCGGCTGCTGCACGACGTGATGCTGCGCGAGCGGCTGCTGTTCACCCGCAGCGAGCAGATCGAGCGCCTGTGGGAGGTGTGCGCCCCGGTGATCGAGGACCCGCCCGTGCCGGACCCCTACCCGCGCGGCTCGTGGGGGCCCGAGCGGGCGCTGCGCCTCCCGGGCCCGCTCGGCTGGCGGCTGCCCGACGACGCCGGCTGACCAGCGCGCGTGACGCTGCTCAGCCAGATCCTCGCCCGGCGCATGCGCCTGATCGCGCCGGCGACGCTCGACGTCGCGTGCGAGCGCGATCTGCCCGCGGTGATGGACGACGGCGCCGTGCTGCTCGCCGACCGCTGGTGTGCGCGTGACGGCGGTCCACCGCGGCCGCGACCGACGGTGCTCGTGCGCTCGCCCTACGGCCGCCGGCAGCTCGTCGGCCTGCTGCTCGGGCGCCTGCCGGCCGAGCGCGGCCTGCAGGTCGTGGTCCAGAGCGTGCGCGGGACGTTCGGCTCCGGGGGCGAGTTCACCCCGTTTCGGGAGCGCGACGACGGGCTGGCGACGTTGCGCTGGCTGCGCTCCCAGCAGTGGCACGCGGGGCCGGTGGGGACGATCGGTCCCAGCTATCTCGGCTTCGTCCAGTGGGCGGTGGCCGGCGAGGGAGGCGACCTCGCGGCGATGTCGATCCACGTGAGCGCCTCGGAGTTCTACGGCCAGACCTACGCCGGCGGCAGCGTGTCGCTGGAGAACGTCGTCTCGTGGATGGCGATCCTCGCCGTGCAGGAGCGCCGGCTCGCGCCGGTCGCGATCAACCGCGCGCTGCGCGGGCTCCCGAGCGTGATGTCCGAGCTGCCGCTCGACGGGCTCGACGAGCGCGCCACCGGGGCGCCGGTCCCGTGGTTTCGCGACGCGTTCACCAGCCGGCGCCGCGACGACCCCTACTGGGCATCACGTGACCACTCGGCGGCCGTCCCGGGGGTGACCGCCCCCGTCCAGTTCGTCGGCGGCTGGTACGACATCCTGCTCCCCTGGATGCTCGCCGACTTCGAGGCGCTGCAGGCCGCCGGCCGGGCGCCGCAGCTGCTGATCGGGCCGTGGACCCACATCGCGCCCGGGCTGACGGCGGCCGCCGAGCGTGACGGGATCGCCTGGCTGCGAGCGCATCTGCTCGGCGACGATCGCCTCGTGCGGCGCACCCCCGTCCGGCTGCTGGTCACCGGCGAGCGCGCCGGCGGCGGTTGGCGCGATCTGCCGGCGTGGCCGCCGCCCGGCGTCGGGGAGCGGCGGCTGTTTCTCGCCGGAGGCGGACTCGCGGGAGGCGGGCGGCTGGAGGACCGGCCGCCGCGCGACGACGACGACGCCGGCACGGCGCCCGACCGCTACCGCTATGACCCCGCGGACCCGACGCCGGCGCTCGGCGGCCCGGTCCTGCTGGCCCGCCGGGCGGTCCTCGACAACGCCCCGCTCGAGGCCCGGCCCGACGTTCTCACCTACACCACCGCGCCGCTGCCGGCCACCCTGGAGGCGATCGGGCACGTGCGGGTGCAGCTGTGGGCGAGGGCGAGCCGGCCGCACTTCGACCTGTTCGCGCGCGTCTGCGACGTCGGCGCCGACGGCGTCTCGCGCAACGTCTGCGATGCGCTGTCCACGGTGTCGCCGTCGGACGGCGTCGAGCCGGGTTGCGACGGGGCGTGGCAGGTGGCGTTCGAGCTGTGGCCGATCGGGCATCGCTTCGCCGCCGGCAACCGCGTCCGCCTCCAGGTCTCCTCCGGCGCCCATCCGCGCTACGCGCGCAATCCGGGCACCGGTGAAGGCCCGGCGACCGCGACCATCATGGTCGCGGTCGAGATCGAGCTGCTCCACGACGCCGAGCATCCGTCGGCGCTCGTGCTGCCCGCGATGCCCTCCTGACCCTCCGGCGATGCCCTTCTGACCCTCCGCCGGGGAGCGGGTCAGACGGCGCCGGCGGCCGCCGGGCGCGGCCGGCCGCGCCCGCGCCGCG
>JBELAG010000534.1:0-3232 GCA_049509055.1 Solirubrobacteraceae bacterium | reverse complement strand
GGTGTGCGATGCGCCGGAGGCGACGAGCGCGGCCCGGTTCACCGCGTCGGGCACCCAGGCACCGCCGGTGCTGCTGTGTCGCGAGCGCTGCCGGCTGGGTGCGATCCGCGCGGTCGTCGTCAACTCCGGCAACGCCAACGCCGCCACCGGGCGCCCCGGATTGGAGAACGCCGCCAAGATGCAGGGGGCCGGAGCGCTCGTCTCCGGCGTGCGCGAGGACCAGGTGGCGGTCGCCTCGACCGGGGTGATCGGGGTTCCGCTGCCGATGGACCGCGTCAACCGCGGGATCCTCGCCGCCTCCTACGCGCTGTCGGCCGACGGCGACGGTGCGTTCTCGGAGGCGATCCGGACCACCGACGCGTTCGAGAAGCGCGCCTGCCTGGAGGTGACGCTGCCCTCGGGGACGGTGCGGATCAGCGGCCAGGCCAAGGGGGCGGGGATGATCTCGCCCGGCTTCGCGACGCTGCTGTGCTTCGTGCAATCCGACGCCGCGCTGTCGGCCGAGACCTGCGACCTGCTGTTGGGGGTGTGCGTGAAGCGCTCGTTCGAGCGCGTGTCGGTCGATGGTCAGCTGTCGACCAACGACACCGTGATCCTGCAGTGCAGCGGCGCCTCGGGCGTGCGGGTGGAGCCCGAGACCGAGGACGAGTTGCGCTTCGGCGAGGCGCTCGACGCGCTGATGCGCCAGCTCTCGCTGCTGGTCGTGCGCGACGGCGAGGGGGCGCGCCGGGTCGGGCGCGTGATCGTGCGCGGCGGAGATCGCGCCGGCGTCGACCGCGTCGCCCGGGCGATCGCCGACTCGTCGCTGGTCAAGACCGCGCTGTACGGCGGGGACCCCAACTGGGGCCGGATCGTCCAGGCCGTCGGCGCTGCGATGCCGGGCGCCGCGCCACTGGCGGTCGACGTGGCGATCGAGGGCGTCGCGGTCTGCTCGGCCGGCTCCTACGTGCCCCATGACGCCGAGGCGCTGAGCGCGGCGGTGGCCGGTCCCGAGGTCGAGTACGAGGTCGGGCTGCCCGGCGAGGGCGCCGAGGCCGAGCTGTTCTTCTCCGATCTCGGCCACGAGTACGTGACGATCAACGCGGAGTACACGACCTGATGCGCGACATCGCGACCCTGCTGGAGGCGCTGCCCTACATTCGGGAGTTTCACGGGCAGACGGTCGTGATCAAGTACGGCGGCGCGGCGATGACCAACACCGAGCTCAAGGAGGAGTTCGCCCGCGACGTGGTGCTGCTCAAGTATGTCGGCATGAACCCGATCGTGATCCACGGCGGCGGGCCGGAGATCTCCAGCTACATGCGCCGCCTCGACCTGCCGATCGAGTTCGTCGACGGCCTGCGGGTGTCCGATGCCGCGACGGTCGAGGTCGTCAAGATGGTGCTGGTCGGCAAGGTCAACAAGGACATCGTGTTGCGGCTCAATCGCCACGGCCAGCCCGCGGTCGGCCTGTGCGGCGATGACGGCCTGCTGTTCCGGGCCTCGCGCCAGGCCGCGCCGTCGGGCCGGGACATCGGGTTCGTGGGGCGCATCGAGCGCGTCGACGTCGACGTCCTCAACCACGTCGCGCAGGACTACATCCCGGTCGTGGCGTCGGTCGGCGCCGACCGCGAGGGCAACTCATACAACATCAACGCCGACGAGGCCGCGGGCGCCGTCGCCCGCGCGCTCGGCGCCTACAAGATCATGTTCCTCACCGACGTGGCCGGGTGGCTGCGTGACCCCGACGACCCTGACAGTGTCATCTCGGAGGTGAGCGGCGAGGAGGTGACCGCCGCGCTGCCGCACATCGAGGGCGGGATGCGCCCCAAGCTCCAGGCCTGCCTGGATGCGATCAACGGCGGGGTCACCCACGCCCACATCGTCGACGGCCGCGTGCCGCACTCGCTGCTGCTGGAGCTGTTCACCGACGCCGGGCAGGGCACCAAGATCGGCCCGTCGGGATGAGCGTGCTCGCCGAGCTGCAGGAACTGGAGCGCGCGTACGCGATCGGCACCTATGTCCGCAACCCGGTGGTGTTCGTACGCGGCGAGGGTTGCCGGCTGTGGGACGCCGACGGCCACGAGTACCTCGACTTCCTGGCCGGGATCTCGGTGCTCAACGTCGGTCACTGTCATCCCCGGATCGTTGCCACGATCCGCGAGCAGGCCGGCCGGCTCACCCATGTCAGCAATCTCTACTACACCGAGCCCGCGCTTCGCCTGTCGGCGGCGCTGTCGCGCAGCTCGCTGGGCGGCAAGGTGTTCCTGTGCAACTCCGGGGCGGAGGCCAACGAGGCGGCGATCAAGCTCGCCCGCCGCGCGCGCCCCGGCGGCACGATCGTCGTGTTGCGCGACGCCTTCCACGGGCGCACCTACGGCGCGCTGTCGGCGACGCCGCAGGAGTCCAAGCAGGCGCCGTTCGCGCCGCTGGTGCCCGGCTTTCAGGTTGTCGCCAAGGAACCGGCGGCGGTCACCGCGGCCGTCGACGAGCACACCGCCGCGGTGCTGCTGGAGCCGATCCAGGGCGAGTCGGGGATCCTCGAGGTGCCCGGCGAGGTGCTGGCGGCCGCCCGCGAGGCGTGCGACCGGACCGGCGCGGCGCTGATCTTCGACGAGATCCAGACGGGCATGGGGCGGACCGGGACGCTGTGGGCCTATGAGCAGACCGGCGTCGTCCCGGACGCGATCACCACCGCCAAGGGACTGGGCGGCGGTCTGCCGATCGGCGCGCTGATCACCGGCGAGCGCCTGGCCGACGTGCTCGCGCCCGGCGACCACGGGTCGACCTTCGCCGGTGGGCCGCTCGTCGCCTCGGCCGCCCTGGTCGCGCTCGAGCTGTGCTCGGACCCCGCGCTGCTGGCGCGCGTGCGCGCGCTCGGCGAGCGGCTGTGCGCGGGCCTGGCCGAGCTTGCCGACGTGGCCGCCGTCCGCGGCCGGGGGCTGATGGTCGGCATCGACCTGCGCGACGGCGTCTCGGCGGCGGAGCTGGCGCGGCGCGCGCTGCTGGAGCAGCGGCTCGTCGTCAACGCCACCGGGCCGGCGACGATCCGGCTCGAGCCGCCGCTGATCGTGAGCGAGGACGAGGTCGACGAGGCGCTGGCGCGCCTGGGGGAGCTGATGCGGTGAGCGGCACGGCCGGCGGCGTCGTCGCCGCCAAGGTCGATGTGGCGCTCGCCCACGACCAGCGGGCGGATGCCGCCGCGGCGGCGGTCCTGCGGCGCCTGCTGGCGGTCATCGTGGAGGACACCGAG
>JBELAG010000533.1:0-3234 GCA_049509055.1 Solirubrobacteraceae bacterium | reverse complement strand
ACGATGGCGCAGCGGATCAGCCGGGCGAAGCAAACGATCCGCGACGCCGGCGCACGTTTTGAGATGCCTCCGGAGCCGGAGCTCACGGCTCGGCTGGCCGCTGTGATGCACGTTCTGTATCTGATCTTCAACGAGGGCTACACCACCAGCTCGGGCACGCGGGTGAGCAGGGTGGAGCTGAGCAGCGAAGCGATCCGCCTGGCCAGGGAGCTTTACCGGCTGCGTCCCGATGACAGCGAGGCGGCGGGGCTGCTGGCGCTGATGCTGCTCACCGACGCACGCCGCGCGGCGCGGACCACCGACGCTGGTGAGCTGATCGACCTCGCCGACCAAGACCGCACCCGCTGGAACCAAGACCGGGTCCAAGAGGGCGTGGCGTTGATCACCGACGCCCTTGCCAGCGGTCCGCTCGGCGCCTATCAGCTGCAGGCCGCAATCGCTGCCTTGCACGACGAGGCGCCGCGCGCGCAGGACACCGACTGGCCGCAGATCCTCGCTCTGTACCAGCTGCTCGACCGGGTGGCGCCGAATCCGATGGCGACGCTCGGACGGGCTGTCGCCGCGGCGATGGCGATCCGCCCATCCGCGGGACTGGACATCCTCGACGGCTTGGCTGAGGACCAGAGGATCGTCGGTCATCACCGCTACCACGCAGTCCGCGGGCAACTGCTTGAGATGGCAGGAGAGCACCAGGCCGCGCGCGACGCGTTCGGGCACGCCGCGCGGCTGACGGCCAGCTTGCCCGAGAAGCGCTACCTCACGGCCCGCGCCGCCGGTCAGCGCACCGCCTGAACCCCTACACAAGGCCAGATCCGGATTGCACCGAGCCGATGTCGAGAAGCTCGGACCGGCTTCGACTCTGAGGTGAAGGCACCCGGACCCGGCAGGGTCACACCACCACAGAAGGAGCGACCGCGGTGCAGATTCGTACTCATATCGGAGTCAGCGTCGATGGGTTCGTGGCGACCCCGGACGGGCGGCCCGCGCTGCTGTCAATGCCGGACTTCGTTCCCGGTGTTTCCCACGGACACCCGGAGTTCATCGCCAACTGCCGTGCCGTACTGATGGGCCGAACCACGTTCGACCCCGCGCTCAATGCGCCGAGCTGGCCGTGGCCAGGGCTCCCTGTATACGTGCTCACCTCGCGCCCGCTGCCTGCCGGACTGCCCGGCGAGCTCGTCTCAGCCTCGAGCGCGTCAGAGCTGCTGGAGCGGATGCATCGCGACGGCGTCAGCGGCGATGTCCACCTGGTCGGCGGTCCGCGCACGATCCAGGCGTTCCGCGAGATCGGCGCGCTGGACCAGCTCGAAGTCGTCGTGCTGCCGATCCTGCTCGGAGACGGCATCCCCCTCTCGCCACCGGGATCGAACCCCACCCACCTCGCACCCCCGTCCCAGCGAACTCTCCCGGGCGGCTCCGTCGAGCTCGCCTACGCGCTCGCAGCATGACCAGCCCCACCAACTCACCGACAAGCAAAGGAACAACACCCATGAACAACAACGCAACCCACCCGACACAGACTCTCACGGTCACCTCGGCCGACGGGACGGTGATCACGGCGGATCGCAGCGGCCAAGGCCATCCCGTCGTGTGCGTCGACGGCGCCATGTCCACCCGCTCGCTCGGACCGGGGAAGATGCTCGCCCCGCACCTCGCCGACGCGTTCACCGTCTACACCTACGACCGTCGCGGACGCGGCGACAGCGGCGACGCCTCGCGGTACGAGGTCCAGCGGGAGATCGAGGACCTCGCCGCCGTGATCGCCGCCGTCGGCGGCGAGGCGATGGTGTTCGGCCACTCCTCCGGTTGCGTGCTCGCACTTGAGGCCGCCCGCGCCGGACTGCCGATCACGCACCTGGCCCTGGATGAGCCCCCGTTCGTGATCGACCACACCCGTCCAGCGGTCGGCGAGGCCTGGGCGCAGGAGCTGCATGGCCTGCTCGCCGAGGCTCGCCGCGGTCAAGCGGTCCGCCGGTTCATGATCGAGGTTGCGCGCGCACCGAGGTTCGTGCCACTGCTGATGTCGCTGACCCCGATGTTCAAGCAGATCAAGGCTGTCGCGCACACCCTCGCATACGACACAACCCTCCTGGCGCCCTACCAGACCGGCGAACCGTCGCCCATCAACCGGTTCGCCGACGTGCGCATCCCAACCAGGCTGCTGCTGGGCGGCAAGAGCCCGGAATGGATCGCCAACGCAGCCCGCGGCCTGGAGCACCTGCTGCCGGCCGGCGAACTCACCGTGCTCGACGGCCAAACCCACATGCTCAAACCAAAGGTGACGGCACCGGTGGTCCGCGAGTTCTTCGCCAGCGGGCTGAACGCCACCGGTGATGCCGAGGCCGACCCGTCGCGCGATGGCATGCGACGCCCGACACGGTCGACCGCCTCTCTCGCTCCGGAGACGTGATCGCGACGACAGTTGCGGTGCGGCCGTCCGCCGGCCTTCGCTCTCGGACGGGCGCATTCCACAAGCAGTCAAGTCACGGAGCGTTTGGCCTCATCGCCGCGGCGGGCACGCCGCTAAGCGGACAGCTTCGGTTTAGGGAAATTAGGTTCTCTGAGCCATCCGCGGCCCGCCGTAGCGGACCAACCGAGCCTCGCCCCGACGGACGCCGATTTGTGCTGGAGAACAAAATCGCCGGCGGCCGCCGGCGAGGGGGCTTCCGACGAGCGAGCGCTTGGCCAGGATCTGGATCCCGCGCCCGAGGACTATGACGGTGTCTGTCGCAGCGCAATGCGGTCACCGCGTCGGCGTGACCCCGTGTAGGCGCATGCAGCAGCAGCATCTGACCGATCAGCGCGCCGATCGGCCCAGCCCTGCATCCGTGGACGCACGGGCATCTCGAAGCCAGCGGCTCAGTCTCGCAACGCGCGGATAGCTTGGTGCGCTGGGGCGCGACTATGGCTGCGTCACTTCCGGTGACGGCCGAGTCGCAGGACGTAGTGCACTCGGCTTCCGACATTTGGTGCGGCCGCCTTCTGAAATCGACACTGAAATCGACAGTTTCAGCGTCAAATGTAATTATGAAATAATGCTATGCTATGATGTAACCTCCATCGAACCAGCCCGGAGGAACCGCTCATGGCCGCGCTTGACACCGAAACATGCCGATTTCCCGGCTGTGAACGGCCGGTCGAGGCTGCCGCGGAGACCGTTGGGCGCCCACCGCGCTACTGCGATCTGCTCGAGCACACCGCGCAGACCGCGTTTCGCGAGCGCCGGCGCCGGGC
>JBELAG010000532.1:0-3246 GCA_049509055.1 Solirubrobacteraceae bacterium | reverse complement strand
CCCCACAGGAGTGGCAGAACCTCCTCCCCAACCGGGCCTACGAGACCGTCTGCCCGCTGTCAGGCCCGCGACCTGCCGGCTGACGCCGGTCGATCGACCGCCACTGGGAAGTGAGTGTCGATCGTTGACGCGCCACGACGGCCGAGGGGCCCGCACGGTGCTCAACCGCGACCGGCTCGCTCCCGGTAGCGCAGGCGGTGCTCGGTGGCCCGGGTGGGACTCGAACCCGCGAGCGACGGATCACGAGGGCGTTCGTTCTGGGACCTCGACACCGCGATGGCCTCGGGTGAAGGTGAGGTGGGTGACGCCGCTGGGTGTCGAGACCGCCTCGACGTCGTAATCCGCCTCGAGCGCTTCGAGGCCGTCCCACAGCCGCACTCCGCGCCCGAGCACGATCGGCACCTGGACGAGGTGGACGTGGTCGACGAGCCCCGCCGCGATGAAGTCGCGGGCCACGGTCGGGCCGCCACCGATGCGCACGTCCTGGTCTCCCGCTGCCTCCCGCGCGACGGCGAGGGCCTCGGCCGGCGAGGCCTGGAGGAAGTGGAAGGTGGTGCCGCCCTCCATCTCGATCGGCCGCCGCGGCCGGTGGGTGAGCACGAAGGCCGGCGTGTGAAACGGCGGGTTGGGACCCCACCATCCCTTCCAGTCGGCGTCGTCCTGCCAGCCCGGCGGGCCGAACTTGCCCGCGCCCATGATCTCCGCACCGATCCCCGGCTCGTGCTGGCGGGCGATCGCATCGTCGGTGCCCTCGCTGCCAGCGGCAGCGCCCACGATCGCCGCGCCGAAGCGGGTGGCGAACATCCACCCGTGGAGCCGGTGGCCGGCGTGCCCCATGGGAGCATCGACGCGCTGCCCCTCGCCGGTGGCGAATCCGTCCAGCGAGATGGAGAGGTTGTGGATCCGTGTGCGTGTCATCTACCTGCCTCCGGGTCGGTCGTCTGAGCCTGAGTCATCGTCGTCAGCTTATGGTCGCGGTTACCGACTCGCTGGGCTGATCCAACGTCCGCTCAGACCGGACCGCCGCGCCGAACGCATCGGTGCCTTTGCGTCCGCTCGCGGCGCCTGATGGGGAAAGGCCTCCCGAGGGCGGCGTCTAAGCCGAAGTTCCCCCTGTAGTCAGCGGTTGTAGAAGCCGGGATCCCAGTAGTTGCGGGGATTCCCGGCCTTTTTTGTGATCCTCATGTGTACCCACTACTATGCCGTGCTCAATTGCGGTATTGTCGACGTATGGGCCGTCCTGCCAGGCAAACGGGTGCGATGCATGTGAGCACGACTACGCGCCGGTCTGGGGAGAATGAGTACACCGCGACGTTGCTGCGGCGCTCCTACCGCCAGGACGGGAAGGTCAAGAAGGAAACGCTCGCGAACCTCTCACACCTCCCGCCGGCCGCGATCGACGCGATCCGTCGGGTCCTGGCCGGCGAGACACTGATGAACGCCGAGGACGCGTTCACGATCGAGCGGTCGCTCCCGGCCGGGCATGTCAGCGCAGCGCTGGTGATGGCCCGGCGGCTTGAGCTCGCCAAGGTGTTGGATCGCTCATCGTGTCGGGAGCGGGATCTGTGCATGGCGATGATCCTCGGGCGGGTGATCTGCCCGGGGTCGAAGCTCGGGACGGTCCGCACGCTCGGGCAGTCGACGCTCTCCAGCGAGCTGGGGGTGCAGGGCGCCGACGAGGATGACCTGTACCTCGCGATGGATTGGCTGTTGGAGCGCCAGGATCGGATCGAGGACCGCCTCGCTCACCGTCACCTGCGCGACGGTCAGATGGTGCTCTACGACGTGTCCTCGAGCTACTTCGAGGGCCACACCTGCCCGCTGGCGAAGCGGGGGTACTCGCGTGACGGCAAAAGCGGTCTGACGCAGATCATCTACGGCCTGTTGTGCGACATGGACGGCCGCCCAGTCGCGGTTGAGGTATTCACCGGCGAGCTGCACGACGACAAGACGCTCCCCGCGCAGGTCACGCAGCTCAAGGAACGCTTCGGTCTCTCCCGGGTGACCGTAGTCGCGGATCGCGGGATGGTCACCAAGGCGAACATCGAGATCCTCGCCACGGCTGACGGGGTCGACTGGATCACCGCGCTGAAGGCCCCAACGATCAAGAAACTCGCCCGATCCGGCGTGTTTCAGCCATCCTTGTTCGACGAGCAGAACCTGGGGGAGATCACCAACGTCGCCGAGTTCCCCGGCGAGCGGCTGGTCGTGTGCCGCAACCCGTTGGTCGGCGCGCAACGCGCCCGCAAACGCCAAGAGCTACTCACCGCGACCGAGACCGACCTCGCTGCGATCGCTCACCGTGTGAACAACGGCACGCTGCTCGGCGCCGACCTGATCGGACTGGCCGTCGGACCCGCTGTGAAGCGCTACCGGGTCAAGAAGCACTTCCAGATCACGATCACCGACACCAGCTTCACCTACACCCGCGACACCGCGGGGATCGCCGCGGAAGCCGCGCTGGACGGGTTCTACATCCTACGCACCAGCCTCACCGACACCGACCTCCCGAGCGGGGATGTCGTGCGCGCCTACAAGAACCTCGAACAGGCCGAACGAGCGTTCGGATCACTGAAAGGCCCCGAGCTACAGATCCGCCCGATCCATCACCGCCTCGAGGACCGCGTCCGCGCGCACGTGCTGATCTGCATGCTCGCCTACTACCTCACCTGGCACCTCAAAGCCGCCTGGAAACCCCTGCTGTTCACCGACGAGCAGCGTCCCGTCAGCCCCGACGCCGTCGCCAAAGCCGTCCGCTCACCCGCCGCGCAGCACAAAGCGCAGACGAAACGGACTACCACCGAGCGGCCCGCGCACAGCTACCGCACGCTGCTCACCGAGTTGGCGACCCAAACTCAGAACACCACCCGCCTGCACGGCTCAAGCAGCACCTTCGAGAAGCTCACCCAGCCGACCCCGCTGCAGGCCCAGGCGCTCGAACTCGCCGCCAACGCCCCCGTTGTGGCCGCCCGGTAGACACGACCCGAACACCCCAAACAGTCCGAAACCCAAGGAATCCGCCGGATTCGGCTACCCCACCAGGGGGAACTTCGGTCTAAGCTCGCGAGATGACCCCCTCGTTCGTCCCGGATGACTACGCCGTTCCGCTGGCGCTCACCGGTCCGGGCTTCCGCCTGGAGCCGCTCGGACCCCAGCACAACGTCGCCGACCACCGTGCCTGGACGTCGAGCATTGACCACATCCGCGCCACCCCGGGCTTTTCGACGTGGCGATGGCCACCCGCCG
>JBELAG010000531.1:0-3249 GCA_049509055.1 Solirubrobacteraceae bacterium | reverse complement strand
CAGCGCGGTCAGCGGGCAGCGCACCGCCGCCAGAGTGGGTCCGGCCGATGCGCTGCCGGTGGCGACGGCGTCAGCGGCCGCCGAGCAGCACCATCGCGGGGACGCTGGCGGGCGAGCCGAGCATCAGCCGCGCCCATCGGTTCAGCTGACACTCGGTCTCGTCATCGCGATCACGATCGAGCTCGCCGCCGGAAGGCGGGTGGCGCTGGCAGCAGCGGTGTCGTAGCGGCGTGGTCGCTTCACCGGCCGGGTGGTATTCCCAGCCGCCGCAGTACCCGCCAGCCGGCGTGCGGCCGACGTGCACGTGCAGGCCGGCCGCAGCCAGCCCGGCGGTCAGTGCATCGTGCGCGCTGCCATGGTGTGCTGGTGCGCCGGTGAGGATCGGTCCGCTCTCACTGTCGCCGGCGAGCACCGTGGGGCCGTGGCCGTGGTGCGGGCGTCGGCTGGGCGTGTCGCTGCGGGGCAGCAGACCGGCGG
The DNA here is from genome assembly GCA_049509055.1 of Solirubrobacteraceae bacterium. Taxonomy (GTDB): domain Bacteria; phylum Actinomycetota; class Thermoleophilia; order Solirubrobacterales; family Solirubrobacteraceae; genus Palsa-465. The sequence goes on along the minus strand of JBELAG010000531.1, from coordinate 2,772 downwards.
CGGTCAGCCGTGCGATCAGCGCCGCGGGTAGTCGATCTCGGCCGGGGTAGGGCCAGGCGAGCAGGGTCAAGGGGGCGTGGTTGGCCATGCGCTCTCCCTTCGGTTCGGGTCTGGTGGCGGCCCGCCGGGCGGGCTGAGCGCCGGGTTGGTCGCTCAGGCGGCGTGGCGGGTGAGGCGGTCAAGCAGCGCGGCGCCGCGCGCGAGCGTGATCAGGTCAGACGCCTGCCCCTTGCTGGCGGCGTCGGGCGCCGTGATCCCGAGCCGGCGCAGCAGGCTGGCCTGGGCGTCGTTCATTGGCGCGCGCCGCCACCGCGCGGAGGTGTCGGCGAGGCGCAGCGCGCCGGTCTGGCGGACGTAGTCCTCGGCGATCCCATGCGCGTAGCCGAGGTCGACGTCGACCGCGAGCGGTTGGATGTGGTCGCGGTCTAGTCGCAGGACCGTCCAGCGCCCACCAGCCGGCGCGAGCGCGAGTAATCCGGCCTGCCCGAGCGACACCAGCCAGTAGTCGCGGTGGCGCAGCCAGTGCAGCTTGCGCTCTCGCCGGCGTGAGCCGAGCAGTTGCACGTCGCGGCTGCGCATCGCCCCCTCAGGCTTGCGTCGCGCCGCCGCGGCGGCCGGCGGCTGCTCGCTCGTCTGGTCGTGTCGGGTCTGGCGGTCGATCGCTTCGGTCACGGTCTCGCCGACCGCTGTGGGCTGGCGCAGCCCGAACAGTCGCGGCAGCGTCTGCAGGTCGAGCCGGTCGGTGACGCCGACAACGTCGATCACCAGGCAGTCGTCCTTGCCCGGGAACGGGCGCAGCCCCCGACCCACCAACTGGGTGTACTTCACCTGCGAACGCGTGGGCGTCGCGACGATGATGCAGCTCACCGACGGCTCATCAAACCCCTCAGTCAACAGAGCAGCGTTGACCACGACGGTGACCTCGCCGGTGCGCAACCGGTCAAGCACCCCGCGGCGTCGTTCGGGCGCGGTGGTGCCGTCGAGGCCTTCGGCGGCGATCCCGGCGTCGCGAAACACGCCGGCCATCCGGTACGCGAGCGCGACCGTCGGCACAAAGACGATCGTCTTTCGGCCGGTGGCGTGGCGCTGGTAGGCGGCCAGCACGTGCCGCGGAGCGGACGCCTGCTCAAGCGCCTCGCCGAGCGCGTCGGCCTGGTAGTCGCCGCCGGATTGCGCCACGTCGTCGAGGTCGACGGCTTCGAGGCCGACGCGGAGGCCGCGGACGTCGGCGAGATACCCGGCGCGGATCATCTCCGCGATCCCACGCTGATACACGATCTCCTCCCACACCACCCCCAACGGCGTGCCATCCGCCCGCGCCGGCGTGGCGGTGACGCCGAGGATCAGCGGCGAGCGGTCCAGGTGCGCGAGGATCCTGCGGTACGAACGGGCGCTCGCGTGGTGAGCTTCGTCGACGATGACCGTGTCGAACTGCCGTGGGAGGCGTTGGAGGCGGCGTGTCTGGGCGAGGGTCTGCACGCTGGCGACGAGGACCGGCGCGGCGACGTCGTCGCGGTGGGCGGCGACGAACCCGACCCCCAATGCGAGCGTGGGGTCAGCGATCGCGATCTTCTGCGCCGCTTGGCGCAGCAGCTCGTCGCGGTGAGCCAGGACCAGCGCGCTGCCGCCGCGCCGGGCGATCAACGCCGAAAAGCACGCCGTCTTGCCCGTGCCGGTCGGCAGCACGACCAGCGGGCGGCGCACCCCCCGCTCCAGCGCCCGTTCGACTGCGGTGATCGCCTCCTGCTGGTAGGGGCGCAGCGTCAGCGCTGGGCGTCTCTCGGGGCTTGTCATTCGCTCTCACCGTGGGTGTTGACGCGCCACTGGCTGGCGTCGGGCGGGTGTGCGTGACCTCGTTTCGCTGAGCCGGGGATCGGTTGCTGTCGCTGGCTGGCGGATCCGTGCGACCAGCGCCGCCGAGCACTTTCCGCAGCGCTCAAGCACGTCGCGGTTGCCGGCGAGCAGTCCCGCCTCGTCCTCATAGATGTCGGGCTCTGGGATCGCAACCCGCCCGCATAGCGAGCGGCCGTCGACTGCCAGGTGCAGCCTGCCCAGCGCGGCGACCTGCAGCCGCGGCGCGGCGTGTCGGTGGTGAGTGCGAGTGCTCATGAGCGGTCCTCGCGCGTGGTCTGCGCCCGGCCCTCGGCGATGCCCTGGGCGAACACCGCGACGGGGTCGGGCGGGTCGGGCTCACCGATCCGGTGCCCGAGCTCGAGCATCAGCGCCCGGTGTTCGGCGGCGTCGTTGAGGAAGTGCTCGCCGCAGACCTCGGCGAGCCCGGTTTCGCACAGCTCGCAGCGCGGCGCGACGTCGGTGGCGTGGCGAGCGATCGCGCCCCACCATTGAAACGAGATCGCGCGGACGCATTCGCAGCAGACCCGTGCCGTGCGTGTGCATCCGTCGTGGCTGCAGCGGCTGGCGACCAGCGTCATGCGATCCCTGCGTCCTGGCGGACCTGCTCCAGCGTGGTGTCATCCCAGGGTCGGCCGCACTCCGGACACTCCTGGGCGTCGCGAACGTTGCTGTGATCCCAACCGACGACGCGAACCTCCTCGGCCTGCTCGACGCACATCGCGCATGCGCTCGGACTCATGGGCGACTGCCCTGCGCTGATCGCGCGTAATGCGGGTGGCTGACCGTGGCGCAACCATCGGGCGACCAGCGCGTCGAGTTGCGGGTCGGGTGTCGGCTCGGGCAGCACGACGTGAATCGGGTAGTGCCCAAACGCGGCCTTGAAGTTCTCCTCAGCGACGGTGGGCGTCTCCTCGCGGG
>JBELAG010000530.1:0-3278 GCA_049509055.1 Solirubrobacteraceae bacterium | reverse complement strand
CCCCCCCCCACGCCCGGGTCAGGCTGACTGCTGCGCCTCCGCAGCCGGACGGACCGCCGGCGGCTGCACGACCGGCCACCGCGACGGTGGTGCGGCCGCAGGATGCTGCGCCGCCGGGGCCTTTAATTTAGGCACCGCCCGCGGGCGCCGGCGGCTACGCCCAGGTGTCGATGCCCTGGGTCGCCTGCGTCGAACCGGAGGGGGACAGCAGCGAGCTGCCGGCCAGCGCCGGGCTGTTGGTGAGCGCCGTCAGCATCGTGCCGGCCGCCGACGCCGAGTTGCCGGTGAGGGCCGCGATCAGCGGATCGGTCGTCGTCGAGGCGCTGGACGTCGTCGATGTGGTGTTGCCGAGCGCCGCCTGCAGGGTGGCGGCGGCGGTCGTCTGGTCGGTGCTCGAATCGCCGCCGCCGTGATGGTGGTGGTGGCCGCCGGGGACGCGGTTGGCGATGTTGGTGGCGATCTGCTGCAGCTGCGAGCTCGAGGCCGAGGACGTCTGGCCGTTCTGGGTCAGCGCGGAGGTGATCGAGGAGATCAGCGTCTGCTGGGAGACGCCCTGGGTCTGGGCGATCGAGCTGAGGCTCTGACCGGACTGCAGCTGCTGGCGCAGGGCGCTCGTGCTCAGCCCGAGCGTTCCGGCCACGGAGTTCATCACGGCCTGCCAGTTGCTCTGCTGAGATCCGGACTGCTGCTGCAGCGCCGCGGTCGTGTTCGTGGCGCCGATTGAGCTGATGGACATGCGGTCTCCGAATCGTCAAAAAGATGTGTTCAGACTCGTCATCGGCCGCCGATCCCACAGCTGAAGGAGCGTCTGATACGTCCGTCCAGCGGCGATTGGCGCCTCAGCCGGTGCCCAGGCAGATGAACCCGGCGAGCGCCGCGTCGGCGGCCCGCCGCGACGCCTGGGCGCCCGCCAGCGCCCGGGCGGGCGAGTCGCCCGCCACCAGGCCGCGGTGCAGCGCGATCATCAGGCGCTTGGCCGCGGCGTCGGGCACGGGTACGACGCTGGCGATCACGGTGCGGGCGCCGACCGCGATCAGCGCCGCCGCGAAGCCGAGCAGCTCGTCCCCCGGCCGCGTCTCGGAGACCGCCAGGTCGCAGGCCGAGAGCACGATCATCTCAGGGGCGCGGCGCAGGCGCTGCAGCTCGTAGACGTTGAGCGGCCCGTCGGCCAGCTCCAGCGCCGAGAACAGCGGGCTGTCGGCGCGGAACCGCCCGTGGCATGCCAGGTGCGCCACGGTGGCGCCGTCGAGCGCCGCCATCACCGCGGCCGCCGTGGCCTGCCGGCCGGCCAGCGTCGCGGCGCCGGTGTACAGGCCGCCGATCACGGCCACCTCGGCGGAGGCATGGCGCAGGCGGGGGCCGGCCACGAGCGCGATCCGCCGCCGGCGCCGAGCGGCCGCGCCCTGCAGCGCCAGCCACATCGCCGCCGACGGCGCCACCACGAGCGGGCGCCCGCCCAGCGACGGCAGCATCGACCACGGCAGCGTGTGCAGCGATCCGGTCGGGACGATCACCAGCGGGCGATCGCCGACCGCGTCGATCACCGGCCCGATCAGGATCGCATCGAGCGCGCGCGCCGATGACGCCGCCCCGTCGAGCGCCGGGGCGCGCCGGGCGCCGGCGGCGCCGCCGCGGGCGAGGCTGCGCAGCGCGAAGCGCAACCACTCCAGCTCGTCGCGGACGGCCGCCACCGGGCCGAGATCGTGGCGCGCGAGCTGCCCGTCGGCGAGCGTCAGGGCCGTCAGGGCGCCGTCGAGCTCGATCAGCTCCACCAGCGCCGCCGGCCCGAGCGCGGCGGCGAGCGCCGCGTGGTCGGCGGCCGGTCCGGCGACCGACCCTCGGCCTGCGCTCCCCGGCCGGCCGCCGGCGTGGCGCGACAGCCGGCGGATCGACGCCTCGAGCGCCGCCTGCCGGGCCATCAGCGCGCGCGCCGGGCGCCCGCCGCGCTCGGCGCGGCGCAACTCGGAGCTGACCCGCCGCAGGTCGGTCGCACGGGCCCGCAGCTCCGGGGCGGCCGGCGGGGTCACCGGCGCCGAGCGCAGCGCGCTCGCGCGCAACCGCTCGGCCCAGGCCAGCAGCAGGCGGTCATCGGGGCTCGCGAGCGCGACCCGCACGCCGAGCCGGGAGAGCTCGACGCCGATCTCCGAGGCCGTGGCGCGCAGGTCGGACGCGCCGAGCGCGGCGCGGTAGTCCTCGAGCAGCGCGAGCCCGGCGCGGGCGGCGCGCTGGGCCCCGGCGGGGTCGTCGCGCGCCAGCCGCACGAGCGCCTCGACGTGCCAGGCTTCGATCCGGTCGGCGACCGGGCCGCGGCGGCGCAGCGCCGAACACGCGGCGAGCTCGCGGCGGCCGACGTCGAGCGAGCCGAGCGCGATCGCGGCCCGCGCCACCGACAACCGCACCCGGAGCGCCTCGTCGCGCCAGCCGGCCGCGGCCAGCGTCGCGGCGGCGCGCCGGCCGGCGGCGAGCGCCGACGGCCGGACCGAGCCCGACTCGATCGCGGCGGCGAGCGCCAGCCCCGAAGCCCGGGCGCTGTAGACGTGGCGGCCGCGGGCGGCGAAGGATCGCTGCGCGCGGCGGGCGAGCTGATGCGCGGTCGTCGCCTCGCCGGCGAGCAGGGTGAGCGCGACGACCTCCAGTCGCCCCTCGGGGTCCTCGATCCCCGCCCGTCCCCAGATCGCCTGCGCGACGTCGAGCGCGTGGCGCGCTTCGGCCATCAGGCGCCCGCTGACCAGCGCCTTGGCGCGCAGGAGCTCGAGCGCCGACTGATGGAGGGCCGACACGTCGGCGGCGTCGATCGCGTCCAGTCGCGCCAGGCAGGTCGGCAGGTCGCCGCGCAGCAGCGCGACCCGGGCGAGCTCGTACTCGGCGCCGAGCGCCGCGGCGGTCGCGCCGAGGCCGGCGTAGAGGTCGCGCGCGCGGGTCAGGTCGGGCTCGGCTGCGTCGGCGTCGCCGCGCTCGGCGAGCAGGAACCCACGGTTCTTCAGCAGCCGGGCCTCCCAGATGGCGTCCCCGCTGCGGCGCAATGTCGCCAGCGCACGGTTGGAGGCCGCGGGCGTCGGCGGCGCCCGTCCCGCCAGGCCGAGGACGGCGAAGCGGAAGACCTCGGAACGCGCCAGCTCGTGGGCGTCCAGCGAGGCGCGGGCGGCGTCGAGCTCGGCCAGCGCGGGGCCGATCGCCCCGCGGTAGGCCAGGCACCCCGCCAGCAGCCGGCGCACGAGCGCGACGCGGGTGTCGAGCCCGTGACGCTCGCCGCTGCGCACGGCCGCGCGCAGCGTCCG
>JBELAG010000053.1:0-21424 GCA_049509055.1 Solirubrobacteraceae bacterium | reverse complement strand
AGCTGGGAATCGCGCTCGATCAGCCGGAATCGGTCAACGACGAGGCGGCGCGCGCCCGGATCGCGGCGGTCGCCCCCGACGTCGTCTGCGTGTGCGCGTTCGGGGCGCTGATCAAGGAGCCGTTGCTGTCTGACCACGAGCTGCTCAACGTGCATCCGTCGCTGCTGCCGCGCTGGCGCGGGGCGGCGCCGATCGAGCGCGCGATGATCGCCGGCGACGACGTGACCGGGGTGTCGATCATGTGCGTCACCGCCGGGCTCGACAGCGGACCGGTGTGCCTGGCCCGCCAGGAGCCGATCGCGCCCGGCGACAGCTACGGCTCGCTGGCCGCGCGGCTGGCGCGGATCGGGGGCGAGTTGCTCGTGCAGGCGCTGGACGACCACGCCGCCGGGCTGCGCTGCCACGAGCAGGACGACGCGCTGGCCACCTACGCCGACAAGATCACCGCCGCCGACCGGCTGCTGCACGGCGAGCGCCCGGCGAGCGAGAACGAGCGCGTGGTCCGAGCGCTCGCTCCGCACGTCGGCGCCGCGGTCGTCGCGGCCACGGGCGAACGGCTCGGGGTCTGGGAGGCGGTCGCCCGGCCCACCGCACCCGGCGACCCCGCCGCCGGAGAGCTGTCGCTGGCGGGCGCGCAGCCCGTGCTGGGGTGCCGGCCGGGCACGCTGGAGCTGACCGTGGTGCAGCCCCCCGGCCGCCGGCCGATGCCCGGCGAGGCCTACCTGCGCGGCCTGCGCCGCTGACGGCGCGCATGAGCGCCTCCGTCACCCGAGGTGTCCCCGGCGTCTCGCCCGCCCGCGCCTGCGCCTACGCCGTCGTGCGGCGGGTGTTCGAGCAGGGGGCCTATGCCGACCGCGCCTTCCACGCGCAGGCGCGGAGACTGGACGACCGCGATCGCTCGTTCGCGATGGCCCTCGCCTACGGCACCGTCCAGCGCCGCGCGACGCTCGATCACGTCGCCGCCGCGCTGCTGGACCGCCCTCCGGAACGGCTCGATGCGCCGGTCCTGGCCGTGCTGCGGCTCGGCCTCATGCAGGTGCTGCTGCTCGACGGCGTCGCCGCCCACGCGGCCGTCCACGAGTCGGTGGAGCTGATCAAGCGCGACGCCCGGGGCGCGAGCGGCCTCGTCAACGCCGTGCTGCGGCGCGCGACGCGCGAGGGGCCGGCGATCCTCGCCGCGCTCGACGACTCCACGCCCGATCGCGCCGCGATCCTGCACTCGGTCCCGGCGTGGCTGGCGCAGCTGTGGTGGCGCGAGCTCGGCCCCGATCAGGCGCGCGCGCAGCTGGCCTGCGTCAACCGCCCGGCCGAGTCCGCGCTGCGCGTCAACCCGCTCGTCGCCACGCGGGCCGAGGTCGTGTCCGCGCTCGGCGCGCGGGCGGCGGCCGGGGACGGGCCTACGCCGATCGTGGCGGGAGGGTCTCCGGCGATCGTGCTCGACGGGCCGTTTGACGCGTACGCCTCGAAGCTGTGGGAGCGGGGGGCGATCATGCCGCAGTCGCGGGGCTCGATGGCCGTCGCCGACCTGCTCGCGCCCGCCGGCGGCGACCGCGTGCTCGACCTGTGCGCCGCCCCCGGCGCCAAGACGACCCAGCTGGCCGCGCTGATGGGCGATCGCGGCTCGCTGCTGGCCGTCGAGCGCCACGCCGGCCGCGCCCAGGCGCTGCGGCGCACACTCGGGCGGATGCACGTCGCCTGCGCCACGGTGCAGGAGGGCGATGCCGCCGTCGGCGGCTTCCCGGCGTGCGACCGGGTGCTGGTCGACCCGCCGTGCAGCGGGTTGGGAACGTTGCAGTCGCGCCCGGACCTGCGGTGGCGCACCAGTCCCGGGCGGATCGCCGAGCTCGCCCCTCAGCAGGCCGCCATCCTGCGCGCCGGCGCCGCCGCGACGCGGCCGGGCGGGAGGCTCGTGTATTCGGTCTGCACGATCTCCCGGACCGAGTCCGAGCAGGTCGTCGAGGGCTTTCTCGCCGCCCACGAGGAGTTCGAGCTCGAGGATGCCGCCGGCCGCGGCGACGGCCCGTACCTGCGCACGAGCCCCGCCACAGATGGGACCGATGGCTTTTTCATCGCGGCGCTGCGGCGCCGCTGAGCGCGGGCGGTTCCGCGCTCAGTCGGCGGCGGCCGTTAACCTCCGGATGGTGAACGCGTCCGTACCCAAGCTCGGGCCCGCGTGCCCGGCGTGCGGCGAGCCGTGGCTGCGGGCGACCTCCGTGCCCGGTCGCTACCGCTGCGTGTACTGCCTGAGGCGCTTCGAGCTCGTCTCGGTCTGCCCCAACTGCGGCGAGCACTCGACGATCGTGCGGATGTCGAGCACGGCGATCGTCGAGTGCAACCACTGCCACGAGAGCATGCTGCAGGAGGTCTGATCGCGCCGTGTCCGACGACGCCCTGACGTCGACGCTGAGCACGTTGCGTGGGCTGCGCGTTGCGCCGTCGATCCTGTCGGCCGACTTCGCGCGGCTCGGCGCCCAGGTCGGGGAGGTGCTGGCGGCCGGCGCCCGCGTGATTCACGTCGACGTGATGGACGGCCACTTCGTCGAGCCGATCACCTTCGGTGCGGTGGTGGTCGGGGCGCTCGCCGACCTCGTTCACGGCGCCGGCGGAGTGCTCGACGTCCACATGATGGTGGAGCGGCCCGAGCGCCGCATCGCCGAGATCGCCCGGGCGGGCGCCGACGGGATCACGTTCCACGTCGAGGCGACACCCCACGTCGACTACACGCTGTCGGCGATCCGCGAGGCGGGCGCGACCGCCGGCGCGGCGATCTGCCCGGCGACGTCGCTCGACACGCTCACCGAGATCGCCGGCGCGGCCCTGGACCTCGCGCTGTGCATGAGCGTCAACCCCGGCTGGGGCGCGCAGACGTTCATCCCCAACTCGCTGGGCAAGCTGCAGCGAATGCGCGCGATGCTGCCCGACGGGGTCGTCCTGGAGGTCGACGGCGGCGTCCACGACGCCACCGCCGGACCGTGCGTCCAGGCCGGCGCGAACCTGCTGGTCACCGGCTCAGGGGTGTTCGGCTCCGCCGACCCGGCGGCCGCCTATGCGCGGATCGCCGCGACCGTGGGGGCGGTCTGACCACGGTCGGCGATCGGTAGCCGACCCGGCCGGCGGCTACGGAGAATCGGCGCTGGGCCGCGCGCGCCGCCGGCTCTACGCTGGGGTGGGCCAACGGTCGATCCTCGGGAGGCATTGTGACGTCCAGCATCGAGTGCCGCGACGTCGAGCGGCTCACCGGCAGGTCGCGACCGGCGCCGGCCGATCCGGAGCAGGCACGGACGCTGGAGCTGATGCGCGGCGATCCGCCCGCGACCGTGACGATCGCGCAGCTGCAGGCCCGCGGCGTCCGCGCGCCGGCCCAGGCGGTGTACGGGCTGCAGGTCGCCGGCCACCGGATCGAGCGCGTCGGTTGCACGGACGCAGATGGGCGCCGGGCGCTCGGCTACCGGCTCGCCGACCGCGATCGGGCGCAGGAGGGTACGCCGGCGACGGTCGAGGACCGTCCCGCCCGGCGCCGGAGGTCGATCGGTCAATCGGTGCCGGTCGCGGCGCCCCGCCGGTAGAGCAGCGTCAGCAGGGCGCAGAGGACGGCGGTCGCCCCGAAGTAGCCGTACTCGACCCGGCTGACCTCGGCATGACCGCCGCTGCCGCCGGTGGCCACGAAGGCGACGAACAGGGCGGCCGCCACCAGCCAGGACGCCGCCGCCCAGCGGGCGCGACCGCGGGCCAGGGCGGCCTGGTTGAGCGTCCCGGAGATGAGGTGCAGGCCCATGCCGAGGCCGACGACGGCCAGCCCCACCCGTCCGTAGGCAAAGCCCTTCTTGCCGAGCAGGACCGTCATCACCGGCGGCCCGATCGCCAGCAGCCCGATCGCGACCGCCAGGCCGAAGGCGGCGATGACCAGCACCGTGGTGCGGATCGCCCGATGGAACTCGTCGGCGCTGTCGCGCGCCTGCAGGCCGGCGAGGTGGGGGAGGATCGACGTCTGGATCGCCTGGAAGAGCTGCAGCGGCGCGCGCACGATCAGCATCACGTTGAACACGAAGCCGGTGATACCCGAGGTGAGGCTCGCGCCGCCGGCCTTGGCGGCGACGATCAGCACCCCGGCGTTCATCAGCGTCTGCTCCGACAGCATCACCCCGACGACGGAGATCGCGAAGTCGGCGCCGTGGCGCAGCGACAGGTCGGTGCCGGCCTCCTCCAGCTGCGCCTGGACCGGGCCCTCGAGGGCGGCGTCGGCGACCGGAACGCCGGCCGGCGCGCTCACCCGCATGCGCGAGAAGGCGAACGGGATCACCGACAGCGAGACGAACGGCGCGATCGCCATGCCGAGGCCGACGAGCCCCTGGCCCGAGCCGATCCCCACCGCCACGGCCAGCGCCGGGATGAAGCGGGAGGTGGACTCCAGGAACACGAGCCCGCCGTACAGGGCGAAGCGCTGGTTGCCGGCCAGCCAGCCGCGGGCGAAGTAGCTGGCGGCGTACGCCATCACGCCGACGACGAGGATCCAGTAGAGCGTCGAGGAGCCGTCGAACATTCCCTGCTGGATCTGGTGGCGCAGGACCAGCGCGACCACCAGGAAGATCAGCGCGAAGCTCAGCTGGATCATCGCCGGAGTGCGCAGCGTGTGGCCCGGCAGGCCGCGCGCGCGCCGGTCGGCGATCGTGCGCGAGAGCAGCTGCTCGATAGGCCGGTAGATGACCGACAGGATCACGAACATGATCGCCCAGCACAGCGAGATCCGGCTGTAGGCGGCGGGGCTGAGGACGTGACTGGCGGTGGCCAGATAGGCGAAGGTGAAGATGCCGGTGGAGGCGATCCCGATCGACAGGATCCGCGCTCCCTGGGCGAACGATTGATCCTTGGCGACGGCGGGCTCCGGCTGGGGCTCGGGCGGCCGCTCCGGGCCCGGCGCCGGGGTCAGCTTCGTCGTCGAGCTCACCCGCCGACCCGCACCAGCAGCATCGTCCAGGGGAACGGCGAGCGCGTCTGCACGACGTCTCCGTAGCCGTCGAGCAGCGACACGAACCGGCGGCGCGACCAGTGGTTGAGGTGGCCCGGGGTGTTGCCCAGCTCGCGAACGTACGCGCCCCGGGCGAGGTTGAGCGCGCGCCACAGCGGCTCGTGGGGCACCGAGACGAGCAGCCACCGGCGCGCCACCCGCGCCATCTCGGCCAGCGCGCGCTCGGGGTCGGGCACGTGCTCGAGGACCTCGGTGGCGGCGACGAGGTCAAACTCGCCGGCCGCGAACGCGAGCTGCTCGACCGCCATCGCCCGGAACTCGAGGTTGGGGCGCCGGCGGCCCGCCCACTCGGCCGCCAGCTTGGGATCGTCGAAGTCGACGCCGACGACGCGCCCCGTGCCCAGCCGTCGCGCCCAGCGCGCGGTGAGCACGCCCTCGCCGCAGCCCACGTCGAGCAGCGACGCCGGATCGGCCTGCGACAGCAGCTCGCCCAGCGTGCGCTCGAAGCCGGTCATCAGCCGCCGCACCGCCGGGTTGGTGGAGCCGTACTTGTCGAACGTGTTCCCGGTCGGCACGGCGGCCGCGGGCGCGGGCGCGCCCGGCGAGGCGGTCGTCATACCTCGAGCGCCTCGCGGTCCTCGGCAGCTCCGTCCTGCCGTGCGCGCGCGTCGGCCGGCGGGGCCGCGGGCGGTCCCGCCGCGCCCGGCTCGTAGTGGGAGGGCTCGACGCCGAGCTGCAGCTCGATCCGGCGCACGCGCTCGAACGTTCGCTGCGACAGCGTCCGCTGCGCCGCGAGCAGGTCGCCGATGACCCCGAGCGCGCCGAGCAGCATCGCGGCGTTGAACAGCACCGCGCCGGCGATCAGCGACGGCACGTGCTCGGCGCGGCCGCCGTTGACGACGAAGTCGATCAGGAAGCGGACGAAGATCGCCAGCGCGGCGACCCCCATCACCACCGATCCCGCCCAGAAGACCTTGAGCGGCTCGTACTGGGAGTAGATCCGGAAGATCGACAGCCCGTTGCGACGGATGTAGGCCGCCATCGACGGGAACAGCCGGGACTCCCTGGTCTTGGCGTTGGTCCGGATCGGCACGTGGTCGATCGCCACCAGCAGCTTGCCGGCCTGGATGATCGTCTCCAGCGTGTAGGTGAACTTCGAGACGGCCTGCAGCTGCAGCGCGGCCTCGCGGTTGTAGGCCCGGAAGCCGGAGGTCGTGTCGGGAACCTCGGTCGAGGAGGCCTGACGCACGACCCATGAGCCGAGCACCTGCAGCCGCCGCTTGGAGTGCGAGAAATGAACGTTGGAGTCGACCTGGCGGTCGCCGATCACCATGTCCGCCTCGCCCCGCAGGATCGGCGCGACGAGCTTGGGGATGTCGGCGCCCTCGTACTGGTTGTCGGCGTCGGTGTTGACGATCACGTCGGCGCCGAGCTTGAGCCCGGCGTCGAGACCGGCCTGGAAGGCCGCCGCCAGCCCCTTGTGGTTGGTCAGCCGGACGATGTGATCGACGCCGTGCGCGCGCGCCGTCTCGACCGTGGCGTCGGTCGAGCCGTCATCGATGATCAGCCACTCGACGCTGTCAATCCCCTCGATCGCCCGCGGGAGGTGCGCGAGCGTGTCGGGAAGCTGGGCTTCCTCGTTGAAACAGGGGATCTGGATGATGAGCTTCATATGCTGGACGACGCGGGAGCCGCGCCGCGCTGCCCGGCATGAGTGCTCGGTGGGCTCGCGCTGTGCCCCACACGGTAGCGGGATACTCGGGTGAGGACATGGACGCGTCCACCGCCACCACGCCCGAAGACCCGCGGCGGCTGCGACTGCCCGGGCCCGCCGACCGCCTGCGCCGCCGCGACGGCCGCAGCCCGGCGCGGGTCCCGACCGACCCCTACCGGCTCGCGCTGGCGGTGCTGCTGCTCGTCACCCTCGGGCTGCGGCTGTGGGGGATCAAGCAGGGGCTCCCCTACAGCTACAACTCCGACGAGGAGACCCATTTCGTCCCGCCCGCGGTCGCGTTCTTCTCCCACGATCTCAATCCCCAGTATTTCCTCAACCCGCCGGCGTATTCCTACCTGCTGCAGATCGTCTTCGAGCTGTGGTTCGGCAGCGCCGACGCGGTCCGGCGCGCCTACGTCACCGATCCCACCGCGCTGTTCGTCCTCGCGCGGGTGGTGGCCGCGGCGCTGGGCACGGTGGCGGTGGCGCTGACCTACCTCGCGGGGGAGCGCCTGTTTCAGCGCGCGGTGGCGCTGCTCGGCGCCGCCGTCTTCGGGCTCGCCTTCCTGCCGATCTTCTACAGCCATCTCGCGCTCAACGACGTGCCGACGCTGGCCCCGCTCGCCCTCTCGCTGTACGGGGTGGCGGGCGTCCTGCGCAACGGCTCGCGGCGCGACTACGTGATCGCCGGGCTGGGGATCGGGCTCGCCGCGGCGACGAAGTACACCGGCGGCGTGACCGTCGTCTGCCTGCTGGGGGCGGCGGTGTGCGACGGCCTCGGCGGCGACACGCCGACGACCGCCCGCCGTCTGGGGCTCGCACTGGCCTGCGCCCTGCTGGCCTTCGTGGCGGCCAACCCCTACTCGGTGCTGGACTTCTCAGCGTTCCACACCGGAGTGGTCACCCAGCAGGCACTGGCCGGGGGCGCCGAGCCGGTCAAACTCGGCACGACCTCGGCCAGCGGCTCCGCGTACTACCTGTGGACGTTCACCTGGGGCCTGGGCTGGGTGCCGTCGCTGGCCGCCGTCGGGGGCGCGATCCTGCTGCTGGCCCGGCGGCGCCTGGCGCTGGCGCTCGTGCTGCTGCCGGCGCCGATCGCCTTCATCGTCTACATGGGCGACCAGCAGCGCTTCTTCGGCCGCTGGCTGATGCCGGTGTTCCCGATCGTCTCGCTGCTCGCGGCCTACGGCGTCGTGGCGCTCGTCCGCTGGCTGGTCTCCGACTTCCGGATGCCGGCGGCCGTCGCCTACGCCGGCGCCGCCGTCGTGCTGCTGGCCCAGAGCGTCGACACCGTGATCCACAACGACGTCGTCCTCTCACGCGCCGACACCCGCAACCTCACGCGCGCCTGGATGGTCGATCACGTCCCCGCCGGCGCGAAGGTCGTGATCGAGCCCGTCGTCTCCGGGGACTGGGTGCAGGACATCGGGCGCTCGCTGCCGTGGACCTCGACCGGCGCGCGCTGGCAGGAATGGAACCCGTACGTGACCGATGTCGCCGCCGACGGCGCGCACCTGCCTTCCGGCGAGCACCGGATCATCGCCGTCGACCAGTACGAGCGGACGCTGCGCCCCGAGCTGCTCGACGAGTACGTCGCCGGCGGCTACTGCTGGGTGGCGATCGGGTCGCTGCAGGCCGGGCGCTCGTTCGCCCAGCCCAAGATCGCGCCGGCGGCGATCGCCTACTACGCCCAGCTCGCCGATCACGCGCGGCTCATGTACCACGTGAGCCCGTTCGGTGCCGGGTCCCGGGCGGTGCCGTTCAGCTTCGACTGGTCGATCGACTACTACCCGGCCCAGTACGAGCGCCCCGGTCCTGAGATGAGCGTGTATCGGTTGACGAGCGGCAAATGCGCGCCGAACTATGCTCCGAAGCGCAAATGACCGTACGTGCGGACACCGAGCGCCGGCATCTGGCCCGCGCGATCGAGATCGCGGAGCAGGGCAGGGGTCGCGTCAGCCCGAACCCGCTCGTCGGCGCGGTGATCGTCAACGGCGACCACCTGCTCGGCGAGGGCTTTCACCGCGAGCTCGGGGGGCCCCACGCCGAGGTCGAGGCGATCCTCGCCGCGGGCGACCACGACCTGACCGGATCGACGATGTACGTGTCGCTGGAGCCGTGCTGCCACCAGGGCCGGACGCCGCCGTGCACCGACGCGATCCTGCGGGCGGGCATCGCCCGGATCGTGGTCGCCTCCGATGATCCCTCCGAGCACGCCTCCGGCCGCGGACTGGGGATCCTGCGAGACGAGGGGGTCGAGGTGGTGGTCGTCGACGGCGACCTCGCCCAGCGCGCCCGGCTGCTCAACCAGCCGTTTCGCAAGCACGCCCGCACCGGGCGCCCGTGGGTGCTGTTCAAGTCCGCGATGACCCTGGACGGCAAGGTGGCGACGCGCAGCGGCGACTCGAAATGGATCTCCAGCGAGCGCAGCCGCGAGCAGGCCCATCACTGGCGCGCCGAGTGCGATGCGGTCGCCGTCGGGATCGGCACCGCGCTCACCGACGACCCGCTGCTGACCGCCCGCATCGACGGCGTCGCCCGCCAGCCGCGCCGGGTGGTGTTCGACTCGCTCGGACGGCTGCCGGTCGACGCCCAGCTCGTCCGCGACGCCCGCCGCGTCGCGCTCACCGTCGTCGTCTCCCGCGCCGCGCCGCGCGCCGCCACCGACGCACTCCAGGCGCACGGCGTCGAGGTGATCGTCGCCACCGGCGAGAACGAACCGGCCCGGGTGTGCTCCGCGCTCGACCATCTCGGCGACGCCGGAGTCACCTCGATCCTGCTGGAGGGCGGCCCCCATCTCGCCGGCGCGTTCCTGGACGCCGGCGAGGTCGACGAGATCCGGCTGTTCCTCGCCCCGCTGGTCCTCGGCGGGCGCACCGCCAGGGATCCGCTGGAGGGAGAGGGCGTCGAGCAGATCGCCGATGCCGTGCGGGCGCTGACGCTCGAATGTGATCGGGTCGGCGAGGACCTGCTCATCTCAGCGCGGATCAAGGAGTGGTGACCATGTCGATCGAGGGTCGCTGCCCGTGTTCACCGGGCTGATCCAGAGCCAGGGGCGGGTGGCCGACGTCGAGCGCGGCGAGGGCGGCGCGGAGCTGACGGTCGTCTCGGAGCTGGCCGCCGACCTCGCGATCGGCGATTCGGTGGCGGTCAACGGCGTCTGCCTGACCGCGACCGGGATCGACGGGCACCGCTTCTCGGCCGAGGTGATGAACGAGACGCTGGCGCACAGCTCGCTGGCCGACGTCGCCCGCGGCACGACGGTCAACCTCGAGCTGCCGCTGCGGCCGACCGACCGGCTCGGCGGCCATGTCGTGCAGGGTCACGTCGACGGCGTCGGACGGGTGCGCGCGGTGACGCCCGACGGCTTCGCGCGCCGGATCGAGATCGCGCCGCCGCCCGAGCTGCTGCGCTACCTCGTGGTCAAGGGGTCGGTGGCGGTCGACGGGGTGTCGCTCACGGTGGCCGAGCTGAGCGACTCATCGTTTACCGTTTCATTGATCCCTGAGACATTGGAGCGAACGAATCTCGGTCAGGCGCGGGCGGGCACGAGAGTGAATCTGGAGGTGGACGTGTTGGCAAAATATGTCGAGAGGCTGGTGGCAAGGGCGCGATGAGCTCGACCCAATCGGCATTCGCCACCGTGGAGGAGGCGATCGACGAGCTGCGCCAGGGCAGGATGGTCGTCGTCTGCGACGACGAGAACCGGGAGAACGAGGGCGACCTGACGATGGCCGCCCAGTTCATCACCCCGGAGGCGATCAACTTCATGGCCAAGGAGGGGCGCGGCCTGATCTGCCTGGCACTGACCCCCGAGCGCTGCGACGCGCTCGGCCTCAACCTGATGGCGGCCAAGAACGAGTCGGCGTTCGAGACCGCCTTCACCGTATCCATCGAGGCCCACTCGCGCTTCGGGATCACGACCGGCATCTCGGCCGCCGACCGCGCCCGGACGATCCAGGTGGCGATCGACCCGCAGACCAGCCCCCGGGAGCTCGTGCAGCCCGGCCACGTCTTCCCGCTCAAGGCCAGGGCGGGCGGCGTGCTGGAGCGCGTCGGCCAGACCGAGGCGGCCGTCGACCTGGCGCGCATGGCGGGGCTGATCCCTGCCGGCGTCATCTGCGAGGTGATGAACGACGACGGCACGATGGCGCGGGTTCCCGACCTGGTGCCCTACTGCGAGCGCCACGGCCTGAAGATGATCACCGTCGCCGATCTCGTCGCCCATCGCCGCCGCCACGAGAAGCTCGTCGAGCGCGTCGTGGCCACCAAGCTGCCGACCTCGTTCGGCGACTTCGTCGCGGTCGGCTACCGCTCGCTGGTCGACAACAAGCACCATGTCGCGCTCGTCAAGGGCGACGTCGACGGCGCGCAGGACGTGCTCGTCCGGGTGCACTCCGAGTGCCTCACCGGCGACGTGTTCCACTCGCTGCGCTGCGACTGCGGCGAGCAGCTGGAATCGGCGCTGGGGATGATCGAGCGCGAGGGCTGCGGCGTGCTGCTCTACCTCAGCCAGGAGGGGAGGGGGATCGGCCTGCTGAACAAGCTGCGGGCCTACAAGCTGCAGGAGGAGGGCCTGGACACCGTCGACGCCAACCTGCGCCTCGGCCTCCCGGCCGACCTGCGCGACTACGGCATCGGCGCCCAGATCCTCGTCGACCTCGGCCTCACCAGCATCCGCATCCTCACCAACAATCCGAAGAAGATCTCCGGGCTGGCGGGCTACGGGATGTCGGTGACCGACCAGCTCCCGATCCAGCACGATTCCAACCCCCACAACGAGGCCTACCTGAGGGCCAAGCGCGACCGTCTCGGCCACACCCTGCACCACCAGGGCCTGGCGCTCGACGAGGAGATGATCGAGGCCGAGTCCGAGCAGGACCGCCGCCGAGGCGATGGCCGCTGACCGCCGCGTCGCGCTGTGCGTGGCGCGCTTCTATGACGACCTCGCCGACAAGCTCGAGCAGGGCGCGCGCGCGGCGCTCGCCGACGCCGGGATCGATGAGATCGAGTCGTTCACCGTGCCCGGCGCCTTCGAGCTGCCGCTGATCGCCAAGTACGCCGCCGAGTCGGGCCGCTTCGAGGCGATCGTCTGCCTCGGCGCGGTCATCCGCGGCGAGACCGACCACTACGACTACGTCTGCTCGGCCGCGGCCCACGGCATCTCCCGCGTCCAGCTGGAGACCGGCGTGCCGTGCGGCTTCGGCATCCTCACCGTCGACACGCTCGCCCAGGCCCTCGACCGCGTCGCCGGTGGCTCCAAGCGCGACACCGGCCGGCACGCCGCCGAGGCCGCGCTCGCGTCGCTGCAGGTCAAGGCCGACGTCGGCGGGCGGCGCGGGCGGGCCGGGTTCGCGGTCTGAGCGGCCGCGTGCCGCGCTGCCGCCGCGGGGTCAGTCCCCGATGGCGGGCTGCGTGCGGGGCACCGGCACGCGTGCCTGGAACGTGCTCAGGCTGCGGAACTGTGGCGCGAGGCCCGCTCCGCCGGAGCCGGCGCCCGATCCGCCGCCCGACGAGCCCGCGGACCCGGACCCGCCGCCGGTCGAGCCCGACGTCCCGGCGCTGCCCGTCGTCCCGGTTGTGCCCGTCGTTCCCGCCGTGCCCGTGGCGCCCTTGCCGTGACCGGAGCCCGGGGAGGTACCCGAGCCCGAGCCGCCCGCGCTCTGGCCGCCGGAGGTGGACTGCAGTTGCGCCGGGACCTGGCCGCTGGCCCGCAGCGCCTCGTCGAGCATCTGGCGCACGACGCCGGTCTGGTTGGGGATCTTCAGCCGCTGCTCGAGGATCGGCACGGCGCCACCCGGGTCACCGGCGAGCACCAGCGTCCGGCCGAGGTCGTAGAGCCCGTACGCGTAGGTCAGGCTGTTCGGCGGGGCCGCCGAAACCGCCGCACGCAGCGTCTGGATCGCGGTCTGGTAGTTGCCGGCGAGCATCTCCTGGTGGCCGGTGGCCTGAAGCTCCTCGGCGGACAGCGCGGTCGTGGTGCCCGTCGAGGTCGGCGTCGAGGTCGTCGTCGCCTGGTCGGCGGCCCGGCGCCGTGCCCGGCTCGCTGCCGCCGTCGAGGCGGAGTTGACGGGCTTGGGCGCGGTCGCGCGCAGCGTCGACGTCGTCCGCAGGGGCGTCCCGTGATGCGCGGCGCGGCCGCCGGTGAGCGCGACGAAGCCGACGCCGACCGCCGCCACCGCCAGCGCGGCCAGCGCGATCGCCCGGCCGACGTGGCGCCGCAACGGCGACATCCGGCCCGACGGCGCGAGGCCCCCGCCCGAGAGGAGCGAGGCCGGCTCGCGCCGCGGGGCGGCCGGGCGCGAGGACGCGGCGGGGCGCGCCGGGGCCCGCGCCGCGACGACCGGAACCCCGGCCAGCGCCGACTCGATCGCCATCACCATCTCGCCGGCGGTCGCGAAGCGCTCCTCGGGGTCCTTGGCCATGCCCTGGGCGAGCACGTCGTCGAGCGCGGGCGGCAGCGTCCGGTCGCGGTCGCTGGCCCGGGGGCGGTCGTCCTCGATGTGCTGGCGGGCCTGCGCGGTGAAGTGCACGGCGGTGAACGGCCGCTCGCCGGCGAGCAGCTCGAACCCGGCCACCGCGAGCGCATAGCGGTCGCTGGCGCCGGTCGCCTCGATGCCGAGCGCCTGCTCGGGCGACAGGTAGGCGGCCGTGCCGAACAGCTCCCCGGCGGTGGTGATGGTGTCCTCGCTGACCAGGCGGGCGATGCCGAAATCGGCGACGTGCAGCACGCGGCTGCGGTCCAGCAGGAAGTTGGCGGGCTTGATGTCGCGGTGGACGATCCCGTGGCCATGGGCGAAGTCCATCGCCGAGGCCGCCTCGCGCAGCCACCGCACGGCCTCGCGACGCCGCACGGCGCCGACCCGCAGCGCGTCGGCGACCGTCCCGCCGGCGAGGTGCTCCATCACGATGAACGCCCGCCCGTCGCGCTCGCCGGCGCCCTCGATGTCCCCGACGTCGTAGATCGTGACCACGTGGGGGTGGGTGGCGACGCGGGCGGCGGCCCGCGCCTCGCGCTTGAAGCGCCGCACCGCCATGTCGTCGCTGGCGAAGCGGTCCGCCAGGATCTTGATCGCCACCAGCCGCCCGAGCACGAGGTCCTCGGCACACCACACCGACGCCATCCCGCCGGTCGCCAGGAGCCGACGGACCCGATACCGATCGGGAAGCCTCAGTTCAGGCTCCGCCCTGGACTGCGCCTCAGAACCCATGGCATCCGTTCTGTACCCGGCTGGAGCGTCGCATATACAAAATCCGGACTGAATGGTACGGACCCGGCGGTCGTTTGTCCTCTCCGAGCCGACCGCCGCCGGCCCTCCCGGACGACCGCGGCCCGCGGCCCCAGCCGACCGCGGCTCGCTTTCCGGACGACCACCACCCGGCATCCGCTGAGACTTCCTATACTGCTCGCGATGTCGAAGATCTGTCACGTCTGCGCCAAGGGCCCGTCGTTCGGTCACAACCGCAGCCATTCGATGGTCGCCACCAAGCGCCGGTTCGATCCGAACCTTCAGCGGGTTCGCATCGACGACGGTGGCACGCCGCGCCGCGTGTACGTCTGCACGCGTTGCCTGAAGGCCGGCAAGATCACCAAAGCACGCTGAGCTCTGTCTTGGCCGCGCCCGGGCGAGCGACCGACCAGACCGGGATCTCCGATCCCAGCATCGTGCGGTTCCGCCTGCTCGTCGAGGCCGGCCTGGCCGCCCTCGAGGCACGGCGCGAGGAGGTCAACGACCTCAACGTCTTCCCGGTCGCCGACGGCGACACCGGCGACAACATGGTGCTGACCCTGCGGGCCGTGCTGCAGGAGCTCGACCGGCTGCTCGCCGGGGCGTCCGAGGGCCGCACGATCGACGAGATCGGGCGCGACGAGATCGTCGCCTCGGTGGCTCGCGCGGCGCTGCTCGGCGCCCGCGGCAACTCCGGCGTGATCCTGTCGCAGCTGATCCGCGGCGCGGCCGAGGAGCTGGCCAGCCGTCCCGGCGAGCTGGTCGACCCGGTGCTGATCGGCGCGGCCCTGGCGCGCGCCGCCGACCAGGCGTACGGCTCGGTGCGGGAGCCGGCCGAGGGGACGATCCTCACCGTCGTGCGCGAGATGGCCCACCGCGTGGCCTCGGAGATCGCCCATCGGTCCGATGCGCGCCTCGACGCCGACGTGACCGCGGGCGAGCAGGACCTGGTGATCGCCGACGTGATCGAGTCGGCGCTGGACGCCGGGCAGGCGTCGGTCAGGCGCGGCCCCGAGCTGCTGCCGGTCCTGCGCGACGCCGGCGTCGTCGACGCCGGGGGCTACGGCCTGACCGTCCTGCTGGCGGGGATCGTCGGCGCGCTGCGGGGCTCCGATCCTCCCGCGCTCGAGCATCACCGCGCCGCTCGGGTGACCCATCCGCAGCATTCCTCGACGAGCTATCGGTACTGCACGAACTTCGCGGTGACCGGGACGGGCCTGGAGCAGCGCCGCTTCGTCGGAGCGCTCGAGGCGATCGGCGACTCGGTGCTGGTCGTCGGCGACTCGACGACGCTCAAGATCCACGTCCACACCAACGACCCGGACGCCGCGACGGCGCTGTTCGCCGACGCCGGCGCCGTCTCGCACCTCGATGTCGCCGACATGCGCGAGCAGGTGCAGCGCCGCGACGAGCGTCTCGAGGCGCCCGCGCGCGTGTCGGTGTGCGGCGGGCTCGCGGTGGTCAACGGCGACGGCATGGGGCGGCTGTTCGAGGGCTTCGGCGTGCGGGTGCTCGACGGCGGCCCGACGCTCAACCCCTCCACCTACGACCTGCTGGCGGCGATCCACGCCGTGCCCGCCGAGGAGGTCGTCGTGCTGCCCGACAGCGCCAACGTGATCATGGCCGCCGAGCGGGCCGCCGAGCTGTCGGACAAGCATGTCGTCGTCGTCCCCGCGCGGTCGCCGCAGGCCGGGCTGGCGGCGGCGGTCAGCCTCGATCCCGATCGCCGGGCCGATGAGAACGCGGCGGCGATGAACGCCGCGCTGGAGCACGTCCGCACCGGCGCGGTCGCCCCCGCGGCCCGCGACGACGCGCAGGGGCGCTTCCGCGCGGGCGACGCGGTCGGGTTCGTCGAGGAGGAGCTGATCGCCTGGGGGCCCACCCGCGACACGCTGCGTGACGTGCTGGAGGAGCTCGCGCGCGACGCGGAGCTGATCACCTGCCTGCGCGGCGCCGACGCCCCGCTCGACGACGCGGCGGTGACCGAGCTCGCCGGCAGCGACGTCGAGCTTGAGCTGTCCGACGGCGGGCAGCCGAGCTACTGGTGGCTGCTGAGCGCGGAGTGAGCCCGGCCGCGTAGGCCGGCCGCGCCGCGCCGGGCGACGTCGACGCGCCGGGCGATGTCGACACGACGACCGCGGCTGCGGTCATCATCGGGGGAGATGATGACGGCCACCGCCTTCGCGAGCTCTCGCCCGCTCGCCGACGACGAGCTCGCGCGGGCGCCGGTCCGCTACCCGCGTCCGTCGCGGCTGTCGCGGCCGCTGGCGGTGGACGGCGCGAAGGCGGCCCACGGCGCCGAGACGCTCGGCCTGCACACGATCGGCAACCTGCTCGAGCACTTGCCGCGCGACCGTCGCGATGCGCGCGCCCTCGGGCAGCTGGTGGCCGGGGAGACCGCGACCGTGCTCGTCGAGGTCCGGACGATCGCGTCGCGGCCGGTGCACCGGCGCGGCATGCGGCCGCTCGTCGAGGCGACCGTCGCCGACGCCACCGGCACGATCACCGCCACCTTCTTCAACCAGCCGTGGCTGGTGACGAAGTATCCGCCCGGTACCCGGCTGGTCCTCCACGGCAAGTACGAGGCGCGCAATCGCTTCCGTGTCCAGGGGCACGCGCGGACCGCGGAGCGCGCAACGGCCGCGCCACGGGAGGGGTCGACGGCTGCGTCGGCCGGCGCCGACGCGACCGAGGCCGTCGCCCATTACCAGGCCACCGAGGGCCTCTCCTCCACCCAGATCCTGGCGCTCGTGCGTGCCCACGCCGGTGCGCTCGCCGACGTGCCCGAGCCGCTCCCGGCGCGGCTGCGCACGCGCGAGCAGCTGCCCGGCCGCGGCTGCGCGCTGGCCGCGGTGCAGCTCGGCGCCGACGACCGCGAGCAGGCGCTGGGCCGCCGACGGCTGGCCTTCGACGAGCTGCTGCTCCTCCAGCTGGCGCTGCTGCGGCGCCGGCGGCTGCGCAGCCGGGGCGACACCGCGCCGGCGCTCGACGCCGAGCCCGCGCTCAGCGCGCGCTGGCTCGCCGAGATGCTGCCGTTCACGCCGACCGGCGATCAGCGGCGCGCGATCGCGGAGGTCGACGACGACCTGGCGAGCTCGCGGCCGATGCAGCGACTGCTGATGGGCGAGGTCGGCTCGGGCAAGACGGTCGTCGCCCTCTACGCCCTGCTGCGCGCCGTCGAGCAGGGCTATCAGGGGGCGCTGATGGCTCCCACCGAGCCGCTGGCCGAGCAGCACTTCGCGACCATCCAGGCGCTGATGCCGGGCGAGGCGGTGCCGATCGGACTGCTGACCGGGTCCACGCCCGGACGGCGGCGCGCGGACCTGCTCGGCAAGCTCGCCACCGGCGAGCTGTCGCTGATCGTCGGCACGCACGCGCTGATCGAGGATCCCGTCCGGTTCGCCAACCTGGCGGTGGCCGTCGTCGACGAGCAGCACCGTTTCGGCGTGCGCCAGCGGGCGGCGCTCGACGCCAAGGCGACCCGGGGCGACGCCGGCTCGCCCGGCCGGCCCCACGTCCTGCACATGACCGCCACGCCGATCCCGAGGACGCTCGCCCTGTCGCACTACGGCGACCTCGACGTGACGATCCTGCGGGAGCTGCCCCGCGGCCGCCGGCCGATCCAGACCTACGTCTGCTCGACCGAGCGCGAACGCGTGCGCGCCTACGACCGGATCCGGGAGGAGCTGCGCGCCGGGCGCCAGGCGTTCGTCGTCTGTCCGCTGATCACCGAGTCCGAGCTGCTGCAGGCCCGCGCCGCGACCGCCGAGTTCGAGCGCCTGCGCGCCGGCGAGCTGCGCGACTTCCGGGTCGTGCTGATGCACGGCCAGCTGCGGCCGGGCGAGAAGCACGACGTGATGGCCCAGTTCGCGTCGGGGGCGGCGGACGTGCTCGTCGCCACCTCGGTGATCGAGGTGGGGATCGACGTGCCCAACGCGACGGTGATGCTCGTCGAGGACGCCGAGCGCTACGGGATCTCCCAGCTGCATCAGCTCCGCGGCCGCATCGGGCGCGGCGAGCACGCCTCGCTGTGCCTGCTGTTCGGCGCCAAGTCCTCGGCGCGCCTGCGGGCGCTCGCCGATCACAGCGACGGCTTCCGCCTCGCCGAGATCGATCTCGATCTCCGCGGCGAGGGCGAGCTGATCGGCACGCGCCAGAGCGGCCTGGCCCAGTTCCGCGTCGCCGAGCTCCCGCGCGACAGCGAACTGCAGGAGCGCGCCCGCGCCCGCGCCGAGTGGATCGACGCCGAGGACCCTGACCTGCGGTGGCCCGAGCACGCGCTGCTGGCCGTCGCGCTCGGGCAGTCGTTCGGCGCCGAGGCACACGCGCCGATCCCGGCATGATGCCCGGCGCCGCGCCCCACCGGCGCCCGGCGGACCGCGCCGACGCCGAATACTAAGACCGGATGAGAGTGATCGCGGGCGCATACGGCGGCCGGGAGCTGGTGGCGCCGAAGGGCCGCAGCACCCGGCCGACGTCGGACCGCGTGCGCGAGGCGCTGTTCTCGATCCTCGCCGACGTCGACGGCGCCCGGGTGCTCGACCTGTTCGCCGGGTCCGGGGCGCTGGCGATCGAGGCGCTGTCGCGCGGGGCGGGTGCGGCGACGCTGGTGGACAGCTCGCCGGCGGCGATCGACGCGATCCGGCGCAACCTCGAGGCGCTGGCGCTCGAGGCGGAAGTGGTCCGCGGGCCCGCCGCGCGCTATCTCGAACTGGCACGACGCCGCGCGCGCCAATACGATCTGGTCTTCCTCGATCCCCCATACCGCCGCGCGAGTACCCTCGGACGGGAGCTGACGGCGGCGCTTGCCCCGGTTCTCGCCCCCGGCGCACGCGTCGTGAGCGAAAGCGACCGTCGGAGCCCGCTGGCCCTCGAGCTGGCGATCCTCGACGAGCGCCACTACGGCGACACCCTCATTCACATCCATGGCACCTGACAACCGCATCGCAATCTGCCCCGGGACCTTTGACCCGGTCACCTACGGCCACCTGGACGTGATCGGCCGCGCCTCGATGATGTACGACACGGTCATCGTCGGGATCGTCAACCTGCCGTGGCGCAAGGGCGGGACGCTGTTCAGCACCGACGAGCGGATCGACTTCGTGCGCAACGCCACCGCCGCGCTCCCCAACATCCAGATCGAGACGTTCAGCACCCTGCTGGTCGAGTTCGCGCGCGAGCACGGAGCGATGGCGATCGTCAAGGGGCTGCGCGCGATCTCCGACTTCGAGTACGAGCTGGAGATGAACCAGCTCAACCGCCGGCAGGCGCCCGACATCGAGTCGGTGTACCTGATGGCGTCGCCCAAGTACAGTTTCCTGAGGTCGAGCGGTGTCAAGGAGCTCGCCACGTTTGGCGGAGAGATCGACGATCTCGTACCGGACGAGGTTGCGCGGCACTTGAAGGAACGCCTTGGCCGGTGACGAAACAGAGGTGTGCTAGATGGATGTCCTGGTACTGATCGACAAGCTGGACGACCTCGTCCACAACGCCAAGCCGGTCCCGCTCACCGACCAGGTGCGCGTGGACAAGGAGGAGATCTACGACATCCTCGATCAGATGCGCGCGACGATCCCCGAGGAGATCAAGCAGGCGCGCTGGATCGTCAAGGAGCGCCAGGAGATGCTCGCCGAGGCCAAGCGCGAGGCCGAGCGGATCGTCAAGGAGGCGCGCGAGCGCCAGGAGCGGATGATCTCCGACGAGGAGATCACCAAGCAGGCCGAGCGCGCCGCCGAGGACATCATCGAGGACGCCCGCGGCCGTGAGCGCGAGATCCGCCTCGGCGCCGAGGACTACGCCGACGAGATCCTCAACACGCTCGAGGTCAATCTCAGCAAGTTCATCGCCGCCGTCCAGCGCGGCCGCGACCGGCTCGCGGGCAAGGACGAGCCGGCGGAAGTCTCCTGACCGTCGTCGAGGTCATCGACGGCGACATCACGTCGCTGCAGGTCGACGCGATCGCCAACGCCGCCAACACGCGGCTGCTGCACGGCGGCGGCGTCGCGGGCGCGATCTCCCGCGCCGGCGGTCCCCGGATCCAGCGCGAGAGCGACGAGCGCGCGCCGATCGCGCTCGGCGGGGCGACCCACACCTCCGGCGGCGAGATGCCGTGCCGGTACGTCATCCACGCCGCGACGATGGAGCTCGGCGGACCGACGTCGGCCGAGATCATCCGCCGGGCCACCGAGAGCACGCTGGCCGTCGCCGACGAGCTCGGGGTGCGGTCGCTGGCGCTGGTCGCGTTCGGCACCGGGGTCGGCGGCTTTCCGCTGGCGCGCGCGGCGCAGATCGAGGCCGAGGCGGTGCGTGCCCATCTCGCTGCGGGCGCCGGCGGGTTGGAGCGGATCGTGTTCGCCGTCCGGGGCGACGCCGCCCGCGAGGCGTTCCAGGCCGCGCTCGACGCGACCTCGACTTGACGCCGGCCAGATCGGGCCCGCCGATCGCGCCGCCGCGCGGTGGTCAGCGGCTGCGGCCGGTGAGCGCGAGGCCGGCTCCGAGGGCGATCAGGGCGACCGCGCCGCCGGTGCTCAGCCGCGCGAGCCGGCGGGGCGATCGGCCCAGCCACTCGCGCGCCGATCCGGCCGCCAGCGCCCACGTGGCGTCAGAGAGAATCGCGACGAGCACGCAGATCGCGCCGAGCGACGCCAGCTGCAGGGTCGTGTGGCCGCGCGCGGGGTCGATGAACTGCGGCAGCACGGCGGTGAAGATGATCACGCCCTTGGGGTTGGTGGCGCCGACGGTGAAGCCCTCGCGGACGATGCGCGCGGTCGACCGCGGCGCCGGCGCGCCGTGGCCGAGCCCGCCGGCCAGCCGACCGTGCCGGCGGAGGGTCTGGACGCCGAGGACGATCAGGTAGGTGGCGCCGATCCATTTGAGCACGGTGAAGATCGCGTCCGAGCTCGCCAGCAGCGGTCCGAGCCCGATGCAGACCAGCAGCAGCTGCAGGGCGAGGCCCGAGGTGTTGCCGATCACCGTCGCCAGCGCTGCGCGGCGCCCGAGGGCGACACCGCGGCTGACGACGAACAGCACGCTCGGCCCGGGGATCAGGATGAGGACGTAGACCGTCACCAGGAATGCGGGCAGACGATCGGTCACGATCATCCGGTGATTGTCGCGCCCGGCAGCCCTGGCAGCCCTGGCAGCGCGGCAGACCTGGCAGCCCTGGCAGCGCGGCAGCCGTGGCAGCGCGGCAGCCGTGGCAGCGCGGCAAGCCCGGGCGGCCGCACGGTTCCGTCCGCGCCCCGCGCCATGCTCGGAAACCCATGAACGCTGTCTGGCTCGCAATCGGCGTGATCATCGGCGCCGCCGTCGTGGTCGTCGCGCTGCGGCCGCGGCTGCGCGCGCTCAGCCTGGAGGCCGCCCGCGCCGGCACGCTCGAGCGCGATCTCGTCAAGGCGCGCGCGGACCTCGAGCACGAGCGCGAGCGCGCCGCCGAGCGGCTGGCGACCGTCAACGACGCCCAGGAGCGGCTGTCGGCCTCGTTCCGGGCGCTGAGCGCCGAGGCGCTGCAGGCGA
>JBELAG010000529.1:0-3287 GCA_049509055.1 Solirubrobacteraceae bacterium | reverse complement strand
CCGGGGGTGCGTCCGGATGAGATTGGGACGCCGTGGCCGATTCAGTCGCCGGGGTTTTTCTCTGATGGCAGTTCGGTGCATTGTTTGCATCTGGCGTTTGAGGCTCCGGGGACCGGTAGCGCATCGGCTTCCAATCCCGCGGCGGCGTACCCGGCGGTCACCGCCTCGGCATCCCCCGGCCTCTCACCAGCCGCCGGCACGGCCGGCGCGGCAGCCGGGGCAGCCGGGGCAGCCGGGGCAGCCGGGGCAGCCGGGGCAGCCGGGCAGGCGCCGGTCAGCGGCGGTGGTTCGGCGCAGGCGGTCTCCTACGGCGCGCCCGGCGCGTCGGTCGCCGACACCGCCGCCGCCGGCACCGCGGCCGCCGGGACCGCCGCGGCCACGGCCGGCGCGGCCGGCGGATCGGCGGTCGCCGGCGACATCGCCGCGCATCTCGTCGCCGCATCGTCGGCGCCGTCGGTCAGCGACCCGTCGTACGCCTCGCCGCAGGCGCACGAGGCGTTCGAGGCGGCCAAGGGGGAGTTGGGTGTTCCCTACCAGTGGGGCGGGACGAGCCCGGCGACCGGCTTTGACTGCTCGGGGCTCGTCCAATGGGCCTATCACCAAGCCGGAATCACCCTGCCCCGCGTCGCCGCCGACCAATTCGACGTCGGTACCCCGGTGAGCCTCGCCGATCTGCGCGAAGGCGATCTCGTCTTCTTCAAGGACAGCACCGGCTACATCCACCACGTCGGCATGTACGTCGGCAACCACATGTTCATCGAGGCGCCGAGCACGGGAGAGGTCGTCAAGTACGCCAGCCTCGACAACCCGTACTGGGCGCAGCAGTTCGCCGGTGCCCGTCGCATCGTCCCGCTCGACGTCGGCGCCCAGGCCGGCGCGTCCGCCGGCGGGATGAACGCGAACGATGCCACCGCCGGCGCGGCCACCGCCGGCACGGGGGGCGCCGATCAGGCGCAGGCTGCCGCCGACCCGTCCGCCGCGACGGCGTCGCCGGCGGACGTCACCGCCGACCCGTCCGCCGCCAGCCCCGGCGTGTCGGTTTCGGTCGTCTCACCGGCGCCGGCACCGGCACCGGCGCCTCCGTCGATCGACACTGCCACGTTCCGAGCCCTGGAGCATCAGGAGCGCTCGTTCCGTAACCACACGGTCCAGTTCCTGCAGGCCGTGCAACCCGCCCCAGGTTCGCCGCTGGCCGCCCCCGGCGCGCAGGCCGTACCGGCCGGCGACCAGGTGTCGGTCGATGTGACGACCGGCGCCGCCGGGCAGGGCGCCACGCCCAGCCTGCTCGGGGTCTCGGAGCAGGTTGCCGGTCAGGGTTCCGGCGCGCTGCCGCTCGGCGGCGTGCTCTCGGTCAGCTCGCAGCACCTGACCAGCGGGCAGGAGACGTTCGCCGCCCGGCTGGCGTCGCTGACCGGTTTGAGTCCTCGCGTCATCGCCGCGTGGGAGCTGGCCGAGGAGTCGGGCAGCGCCGCCCAGTGGCGGCAGGGCCAGTCGAACTTCAACTGGCTGAACATCGGCTATTTCGACAGCGGTCCCGGCCAGATCGCGTTCAACCAGGCGTTCAGCGATCCCGTCACCGCGGCCGAGCAGACCGCGAAGTTCCTCAAGGGGGAGTGGGGCGGTGCGAGTGCGAGCATCCGCGCGATCCTCGGCAGCGTCGGCCAGAGTCCGAACCAGCAGATGGCGGCGATCGCCGACAGCGATTGGGCGAGCACGCACTACGACGGTGGCGCCAGCCTGCAGGGGACCTATCAGGAGTTGAGTGACCTCGTGGTGCAGACCGAGGCCGCCTGAGGCGCGACCGGGCCGGGCCGGTGGCGCAGCGCGCGAGCGCCGCGGCCACGGCACGGCGCCGCCCACGCCGGATCAGCCGCCGGCGGTGAACGAATCGACGTTCGCGGTGGCGGTCCCGTCCTTGGCGACGCGGGTGTACGTCGCGGTGATCGTCTTGGCGTCGGAGGTCATTGTCAGGAACCCCCAGTTGGAGTCGTCGCCCGCCTCGAACACGACGCCGTCCGCGAGTTGCTCGCCGGCGACGGCTCCGGGCGCGAGCTTGTGGAGGTTGTGGTAGCCGCTGTTGCCGATGACGATATAGGGCACGGTCGAGCCGTTGGACATCGTGCGTGTGAAGCGCTGATAGTCGTGGACGTGGCCGGAGATGACGAGGTCGGGCGTGCGGCTCGACGTCTCAAACGCCGTATCGAGTACCTCGCCCATCTGCGCCGAGCCACCGTGGAAGGCGTCGGCGCTGTACGGGGGGTGGTGCAGCGCGACGATCAGCGGAACGCCGGACGGCGCCGCAGACAGCTCGGAGGCCAGCCACGCGGCCTGGTCGGCCTCGATTACGCCGCCCGACGGCACGTTGGAGTAACAGCCGATGATCGTCACCGCCTCGGCCCGCAACGTCCAGTAGCAGTTGGGCTGGGTCTCGGTGTCACGGTTGTATTCCTCGCTGCCGGCCGGCAGGGTCGCCGATGTTGCGCACAGGTTGGTCATGAAGCCGGTGAGCGAGGCGACGCTCGTGTCGTCGGAGTTGTCGCCGTCGTGGTTACCGGGAATGCCGACGATCGCCGCGTTGAGGTGGGCGTAGGGTTCGTAAAACTGGCTCGGGTAGTCGGCCTCGTCGCCGTTGAAGTAGACGAGGTCGCCGACGTGGTACACGAACGCCGGCGGTTTGGTCGCCGCCGCCTGCATCGCGCTTGACACGTAGTTCTGCGGATCGGCGTTCATGATGCCGCCCGAGTCCCCGATCACGTAGAAGGTGATCGGCTTGGAGTCGGTGATGCCCAACTGCGCCGGAGTCGCGCGGAACGGCGACTGGCCGGTCGGGGTGGGGAGTGGCTTGGTGCCCTCGCTGGCGGCCGGAGTCTGCTTCTTCTGTACCTGGGCGTGGGCCGTGGTGGGCGGGATGCCGAACCGTCGAGGCATGTCTATCTCCTGTTCTCTAGGCGGTCATCGGACCGCGGCGGGCGCCAACAGCGCGGCTAGTCTGACATCGCGCGGCGCTGCCGTGGGGTTTTTCGTCCGTATCCTCTCGACGCAATGGACTCAGACGCTGCGCGCGTGGGCCGGTTGGTGGCCTCGCTGGAGGCCGGCGCTCGCGAGGTCGCGCCCGGCGAGTGGGGTCTCGTGCTCGACGCGGCCGGCTACCCCCTCCACGTCGGCGTCGCGATCCGCGGCATGTTGCTGCGAGCGCAGGCCGCGGTGCTCCCGGCGGACGCGATCGATCGCCATCAGCTGCTCTACTGGAACCGCCAGGCGCCGCTGGTGTGCTTTGCCGAGAACCG
>JBELAG010000528.1:0-3294 GCA_049509055.1 Solirubrobacteraceae bacterium | reverse complement strand
ACGGGCTGCAACCCGCGCGCGCCTCTACCTATCGCTGTTCGACACGAAGGCCCGGCCACCTTCCACGATGCCTCGCAGGCCTCCGCCGGGGAGCCCTAGCAACCCGGCATATGACATCTTTCGAAACGCTTTCAGCGAAAGCGCCTCAGTGCCCGGAAAATCGGGGGAAATCCACTTCGTCGTAGGCAAGGGAGGAGGACAGGTCTCGGTAAGCGTCGATCTGTTGTTGCAGGTCGGAAACCTTCCGTTCGGCGAGCGCCACGGCGTCGGCGCCCGCGATGAACCGACGCGGCGGCTGCTCCTGCGCTGCGATCGTCAGTAGCGCCTGGGCGAGCTTGGCCGGGTCCCCGGCCTGCTGGCCGTTGCGCGCGTTCCACCACGCGCGCTGCTGGGCGCCGCGCTCGGCGTAGTCATCGATCGATGGTGTGGCATAGGCCGTCGAATCGTTGCTGAGCAGTTCGGTGCGGAACGAGCCGGGGCTGACGATCGTGGTCTTGATCCCGAACGGCTCGACCTCCGGGGCGAGCGATTCCATCCAGCCCTCCAGGCCGAACTTCGCTGCCGAGTAGGCGGTGCAGAACTCAAAGCCGACCAGTCCCGCGGTTGACGAGATCGAGATGATCGCCCCGGAGCGTTGTGTGCGCATGATCGGCAGGACGGCGCGGGTGACGTTCATCGGGCCGATCAGGCTCGTCGCGAGCTGCCCGTCGATCTGCTCGGCTGTCAGCTCCTCGAAGTGGCCGGCATAGAAGTTGCCGGCGTTGTTGACCAGCACATCGATCGAGCCGAAGCGGTCCACGGCGGCCTTGACCGCCGCCTCGGCGTCCTGCGGGTTGGTGACATCGAGCTGGACTTCCAGCAGATCGCCGGAGCTCCCGAGCGCCCGCGTGACCGCGTCGGGGTTGCGGCCGGTCGCGACGACATTGTGGCCAGCGGCCAGCGCGGCCTGGGCGATGTCGACGCCCAAGCCGCGTCCGGCGCCGGTGATGAGCCAAGTCTTGTTGTCAGTCATGTCTTGAACCTTGCTCAGTAGTGGGGCAGCTGGTCAGCGGGGGACGATTCGGACGGTGGCCGACTTCAGACCGTCGCCCTGCATGATCGGGACGGCCGTGCTGGCCGGATATTTCGCTTCGTACGCCGCGTCGATCGCGTCGGACACCTCGTCACCCGCGGGTTCGAACATGACGTCGTAGGTCTTGTCGGCGGCGCGGACCCGTCCGGCCTTCTGGCTCATCGCTGCCTGATACCAGCGTGATTGCGGCCCGTTGGCGGCGCGCACGTAGACGTCACCATCGACGATCAGCGCCCAGGTCTGGGTCGGGGTGCCGAAGGTGGTTCCGTCGTCGCGGAGCGGGGACACGAACAGGTCGTCGTTCTCCGCGATCGCGCGGAGGTCAGCGGTTGACCAGGCACTCATGGTCTCGTCCTCTCTGGCTGCTGATGATCGGTCTCGATTGCGTTTCTATTCAGCGCGGCTGCGCGCTCGATCACGGGCACGCAGCCGCCAGGTGGTTCGTCCGTCAGCGTGACTGCGCGGTCGCGGTCAGCTCGGCCGCCCGCGGGTCGCCGAGGTTCTCGGCGAAGAACGGCGACAGGTGCCCCAGGACCTCGTCGACGCGAGGACCGTCGTAGAGGTCCATGTGCGTGGCGGCGTCGATCACGACCAGCTCTTTGGTTCCCGGGGCCTTGGCGTAGAGCTCCGCGCTGTGCCACAGGGAGCCCGCTTCGCTGCGTGCGATGACGAGCAGCGGCTGGGTCAGGCAGGACTCGACCAGGTCGAAGCCGTGGAACGCCACCATGTAGCTCAGGCTGTCGGTCAGCATCTTGTTCGGAGCGTTCGGATGCTGGCCGCGCGCGGTCAGGTAGTAGTCGGCGGCCTCCTGCAGATCGCCGGGCGCGGAGGTGTCGCCAACCGCCGGGACGTAGGGCCAGTAGACCGGGTCGGCGCCTGCGGCTTCGGCGGTGCGCTGAGCGGCGACGGCTTCGAGGTTGGCGATCTGGTCTACCGCTGAGGCCTTGCCGTCCCAGCCCCCGCGTGTCGCTGCGCCGACATCGACCGCGCTGACCGTGGCGACGGCCTTGATCCGACGCTCGGTGCAGGTCGCTTTGATCGCGGCGCCGCTGCCGGCGCAGATGCCCAACGCGCCGATCCGGTCGTTGTCGACGAACGTGAGGGTGGTGAGGTAGTCAACGGCGCTGTAGATGTCGGCGGTGCGTCGCATCGGGTCATCCAGGAAGCGTGGCTCGCCGCCGCTGGCGCCCTGGTGGGAAGCGTCGAAGGCGAGCGTGACGAACCCCTGCTCCGCGAGCTTCCTTCGCGTACAGGCCGGCGGTCTGCTCCTTCACGCCGCCGCCGGGGTGGACGGCGATGATCGCGGGATGGCTGCCCGCCTCGTCGAACCCATCGGGCAGATAGAGGTTTCCGGCCATCGTGATGGCCCCGTTGTCAAACTGGATGTCGGTCACGTCGGTCATCTCTGCCCTTTCGGCGGGTCGTTCGGTATCGCCACAAAAGCACCGATCCGCCGAACCTGAGAGTCCCTGCGAACGGGCTACTGACAGGGTCTCCCAAACCCATCCGGACGGGTCTACCCTGGATCTCGTGGACACCAAGAACGAGATCCGCGAGTTCCTGACCTCCCGCCGCGGACGGATCACACCCGAGCAGGCGGGATTGCCGTCCTACGGCGCTCGTCGCGTGCCCGGCCTCCGCCGCGAGGAGGTCGCCGTCCTCGCCGGCGTCAGCGTCCCGTACTACACCCGCCTCGAGCGAGGAGACATGAACGGCGTCTCCGACGGCGTGCTGGAAGGACTGGCCCGCGCGCTACAGCTTGACGACGCCGAGCGCGCGCACCTCCTCGACCTCGCGCGCGCCGCCCACCCGATGCCAGCGCGGGCTCGCCGTCGCCCAGCCAAGCACGGCGTTCGGCCCGAGGTCCAGTGGACCCTCGACGCGATCACCGGCGCTGCCGCGTTCGTGAGCAACGACCGCCTCGACCTCCTGGCCGCCAACCAGCTCGGACGAGCATTGTATTCGGAGCTGTACGACAGGCCCGCACGACCGATCAACACGGCACGGTTCGTGTTCCTCGATCCGCGTGCCGAGGTGTCCTACCCTGAGTGGGACCGTGTCGCGACCGAGACCGTCGCGATTCTGCGCTCGGCCGCGGGTCGTGACCCGTACAACCGCGAGCTCTCAGACCTCGTCGGCGAACTCGCCACCCAAAGCGACGAGTTCCGTACCCGCTGGGCCACCCACAACGTCCGCTTCCACAACACCGGCATCAAGCAGTT
>JBELAG010000527.1:0-3297 GCA_049509055.1 Solirubrobacteraceae bacterium | reverse complement strand
CTCGCAAGTAACCGCCCCAGTTACTGAAGAATCTCGCCTTGAGCTTTCGAAGATCATCCGAGTCTTCGGCGACGGCATCCACCACCGACAGGCATTTCTGAAACTCGCGCATCCCGCCTTCGTAATCACCGGAGCGCCAGCGGTGGTTACCGAGGTTGTTCAACGCCATCAGGCGGAGAACGGGGTACCCGTCACCCAGGTCCGACTCGTGCTCGGCGACGACGTCGAGGACATCCTCCACTATTAGGATCGCGGCATCTGACGCCCCAACAGTATGCAGCCGATTGGCAGTCCGAATCAGTCGATCAAAGAGCTCGACGAGGTTAACGGATGCGCCTGGATCCTCCATGACGCCTTCTATGCCACGCATTGCCAGTCGGGCTGAAAGGGCTGCCGCCGCGGCTGATCGGTGAGGAGCGATCTCGGCAAGGCGACTCGCGTCTTCTGGCGATGGAGGATCCGCGTCCATCGATTCTTCGAGGACGTTGACGAGCAGATCTGGTCGCGGCAGGAGCCCAAGAACCCCGAAGCTGGCCTCGATGACACGCATACGCTCGGACGACCGCAAGAAGCCGCGTGCGACGCCCGCGATCGCCGGGTACGTCTGCAGACCCCGACCGACCACCGTCATCGCCCGCGAGAGTTGCGCCGCGCTGACCTCACGGACGATTCCAACTCCCGTCTGCAGCGCTGTCGAGCTCAGCCGCGAGACCTGGAGTTCACCTAGCCGATCCGGCGTAAGCGGATTCATGCATTCGGGTCCGGGGTAGAGTCGGGTGAGCCACTCCTGGAGGTTTCCGCGCTCCGCTCGCCCCGGCGCCAGTCCCTTCAATATGACGCCCGCTTCCTCAACTGTCCCCGCGCCGAACAGCGTTGCGAGCGTCACCGCATCATCCAATCTAGCTACGTGAGCGTTGGCCACGCGCTCCTCGGCCGGCGACACGGTTTCCGCTGAAGGCAAGAATCCCGACGCCTTACGCCAGTAGCGCCGCTCGTGGTGAAGGACGCGAACCAGCGGTTCGCCCGCTTCCCGGCCATCAGCTGGCGGGTCGCCCACATCGAGAACCAGACCGAGCGCGTCGGCGTGGATCTCGAGGATCGAGCCGAGGCGGTCCAGGTCGGGTTCGTTGCGCAGAGCCAAGATCAGGTCGATCTTGTCCGGCGGGAGTCGCTTACCGAACGCGCGCACGGCCGCGTCGAAATGGACGCGCTTCGCCGAGCGGGCGGTGATACCAAGCTCTACGTTGCCCATCCTCGAGAAGACGGCGCTTACGGAGTCGGATTCATCCTCTTCGAGCTGGCGAGTCCACACGTCAGCTGACCGCGCTAGGAGGAGCAGCCTCGTACGCTCTCCGATCTCGGCCTGTCGCCGGAGCATGGCACGCGCGAGTCGTAGCGTCGTATTCACGCGTCCCTCGGCGTAGTCGACGACCAGACACACCCCGGTCGTGATGCGTGTCAGACCATCAATCGCTTCGTCGAGGTCGGCGCTTTCCCTCAGGAGTCCAGCGAGCCAGCCGGAGGTTCGGAGATCTGAACACAATCGCATCGCAGCTCTCGTCTTGCCAACTCCAGCCGGACCGTGCAGCAGCAGCGCCGAACTGGGTGACGTGTCCGTCGCCCATGCGGTGAGGCGGCTGCGCATGTCTCGGTCGTCGATGAATGGCACCACCTCGTAGTCCGGGCGAAGGAGCATGCTCGGGAGCGGCTGCACGGGCAACTCGACGTTCTCGTGGAACAGGGCGCTCGCGACCTGGCTCCAGCGCTGCGCTGCCGCGTTCCAAGTGGTGTCGCGACGATGATGCGTGAGGTTAACGCTTGTGATCTCCGG
This sequence comes from Solirubrobacteraceae bacterium, assembly GCA_049509055.1. Classification (GTDB taxonomy): domain Bacteria; phylum Actinomycetota; class Thermoleophilia; order Solirubrobacterales; family Solirubrobacteraceae; genus Palsa-465. The sequence continues at coordinate 1,466 of JBELAG010000527.1, read as the reverse complement.
GAACAGCGCCGCAAGGACGTACCCGGGGACCAGCCACCCTCCGAGGTCGGCGCTGGAGTCCCTAGTGGTCCGTACCATTCCGCAAACCGCGCCAGTCGCGAGATCGAGCATTGGCGCGCCACTGAACCCGTGCGTGATTTGACCAAGTTTGACCTTGTAGATCACGGATGGAGTCGGCAGGTCGCTGGGTTGAGTGTCGAGGCGTGCTGGGAAGCGAAGCTCGGCCGATCCTTCGTAGCGGCAGGTGACTGTGTTGGGGGCTGAGGGCGCGTTTGGATAGAGCTGGCCATAACCCGCGGCAAGCAGCAGGGAGTCGACCTCCGGCTCACTGATCGACAGCGCCACGGGGACGCTCGCATCGAATTGGTTGACGACTCGCAGCAATGCGACATCCGGGTACGTGCCGATTCGTGCTCCATCGATCGACGCGGGTGCTCCTCCACGTATCGCTTCCACGATCGCGTCGACGTCGCTGCCGTTGGAGTGAACCCGGACCTTCGCGCCCTCCGCGCCGTGCAGAGCGTGGGCACTGGTTAGTATCCGGTCGCTCGTGACGAAGAAGCCAGTGCAGTCGGCATCGCGGATATGCACCACGGCACGCCGCAGGAGATCCTGCAATGAGTCAGTGATTCTCATGGCTCGTGAGGCTCCCGAAGCGATCGCCTGGTCTCGTGCTGGCTCTGTTGGCATAGACTACGCGACATGGAATCGTACGGGGACGACGGCAGCGAGCGCGTCACGGGCGTCGGCGCGGACGGCGGCCCCTCAGACGTTTCAGCAGTTGATGTCGTCGTGTGGCTCTTGGACGCCGCTGGGTCCGGCGCGGTAGGTGGCGCGGCGTACGCGGTGGCGAGGCGCGTCTCACAACACGTCCGGAATCGATTGGAGCGAGATCCACCCGCGATGTATCCCGGGCTCATGACGATCGCCGAGGCATCGGAGCTAGCGGAGGCCGCAGTGGCAGATGCGCTTGCCGGCGAAAGGCACCCGGAAGGACTCACAGTGCTGTCAGCGGTGTTGGGTCGGGATATGTGGTGGACGGTCGAGCTGCAGGACCGTACCGAGCGCTATGAGGTCAGGATGCCAGCCCTCGACTTCATGGGTCACGGTCTGCCGGTCAAGCGTTACCTCACACTCTGAAGCGAGGCCGGCGCAGCACGGGGTGCAAGTGGACGTCGACCCGCGCGGGTTAGAGCGGCCGGGAGCTGCGCCAAAGCCGACGTCAACGCCGCGCTGGAACGCGATCTCGGGCTCGTCGTCACCCAGAAGCAGATCGGCAAGCCGTGACGTGCCCGGCTTGCTGGCGCATTACGCGTCGGACCAACCGGAATCCAATGGCCAGCGCCCCTCGCTACTCAACTTGGCCGGGCACCTGTCCAGGCCGACGCAGGCCGACCGCCTCGCCGGAAGACGTGGCCCAGCGACTTGAAAATCGTGACGAGCTCTTTCGCGATTCGGCCCAACAC
>JBELAG010000526.1:0-3303 GCA_049509055.1 Solirubrobacteraceae bacterium | reverse complement strand
CTTTATAAACTGGTGATTTACAGCATAAACATGTCGGGTGAGGGGTGGCCGGCGGTCGATCCCGCGCGCCCGGTCCGGCGCCTCGCGGCCGCCGTCTCGGGGCGATGAGGATGAAACGTTCCACGACGTTCCGGCGGCCCACCATCAACGATGTCGCCTCGCTCAGCGGCGTCTCCAAGGCCACCGTCTCCAACGTCGTGCGCGGCACCGGGAGCGTGTCGGCCGCCACCCGCTCCAGGGTGCTCGAGTCGATCGCGGCGCTCGGCTACCGGCCCAACGCGGCGGCGCGCAACCTCGTCCGCCAGCGCAGCGACGTCCTCGGGGTGATGGCCGGCCATTTCGGCAATGCCTTCGAGGCCGAGCTGGTGGAGCAGATCGAACGCAGCGCGGCCGAGCGTGGATTCACCGTCCTGATCTGCACGACCGGCCGCCATCCCGACGACGAGGCGACGAAGATCGGCGCGCTGCTCGAGCAGCGGGTGGCCGGAATCGCGATGCTCTCGTTCAGCGGCGACCGCCCGCTGATGACGCAACTGCTCGCCGAGGGGGTGCCGGTGGTGATGGTCAGCTGCTGGGATGACTATGCCGACTGCGCCGCGGTCGACGACGACGTCGGGCTTGAGCTCGCCGTCGGCCATCTCGCGCAGCTCGGGCATCGCCGGATCGCCTACGTCACCGACGAGCTGGTGGAGAGCACGACGCGGCGCGTGCGGCTGGAGGCGTTCGAGCGGGCGCTGTTGCGCCACGGCCTCGGCTTTCACCGTGACTGGGTGATCCACGGCGGGGTCGTCGACGGCCCCCCCGATCACCTGACCGCGCCGTTCACCGGCGGCCCGCGCCCCGAGGCGATCGTCGCGACCAACGACAACATCGCGATCACGCTGCTGGAGCAGCTGGAGTCCCGCGGCCTCCGGGTGCCCGAGGATGTCTCGATCGTCGGGTTCGACGGCTCCCGGGTCGGCGCGCACGCCCGGATCGCGCTGACCACCGTCGCGCAGCCCGTCGAGGCGCTCGTGGACTCGAGCCTCGAGCTGCTGCTGGCGCGGATCGCCGGCGAGACCCCGCCCGAGCGCCGCCACGTTCGCCTCCAGCCCCGTCTGATCGTGCGGCGCTCGACCGCTCCCGCGTCAGCCCGCGAGGACCGCGCCCAGTAGCTCGCGGCACTCCCGCGGGGCGATCTCCAGCGCCGCCTCACCGACGTTGAGCTCCAGCCGGTGCACGCCCGGCACGACGGTCGGCCCCAGCTCTCCGAACAGCCACACGCCGGTCTCGCGCGCCAGCGCGAGCGCGCGCCGCTGCAGCGACTCGCGGTCACCGCGCAGGTGCAGGTGAAACAGCGGCGTCTGCGGCGGGTCGGGGACGACCTGCACGCCGGGCAGCTCGCTGAGCGCCGCGGCCAGCGCCCGGGCATGCTCCAGGAAGACCGGCATCTGCGCCACCAGCGTGTCGAGGCCGCGTAGCGCCGCGGCGGCGAGCGGATACAGGTGAAACAGCGTCCCGCCGTGGCGGCGCCGCCACACCCGGGCGTGCGCGATCGTCTCGTCGGGCCCCGCCAGCACGCAGCCGGCCAAGCCGCCGAGGCCCTTGTACAGCGACACGTAGACGGTGTCGAACAGTGCCGCGATCGCCTCGTGGGAGCGCTCGTAGTACGGCGTGGACTCCCAGATCCTGGCCCCGTCCAGATGGGCGGCCGCCCCGTGGGCGTGGGCCCATTCGGTCTGGGCCACGAGCGCGTCCCAGTCCGGCAGCCGGCCGCCGATCTCGCGCTGGGGCAGCTCCAGCAGCAGCGCGCCGATCGGCGCGTGCAGCGCCTCGAGGTCGGCGAGCTCGATCAGCCGGTCGCGGTGGCCGACCAACTCCGCGCGGAGGCCGTGCAGGTGGGCGTAACCGGCGTGCTCGTGCACCTCGAGGTGACACGTCGGGTGAAAGGCCACGGTGTCGACGCCGCGCCGCGCGCAGTGGATCCGCAGCGCGATCTGCTGGGCCATCGTCCCGCTGGGCATGAGCGCCGCCGCCTCCATTCCCAGCAGCGCCGCGAGCCGGCGCTCGAAGCCCTCGACGATCTCGCCCTCGCCGTAGGCGTCCGGCCGGGCCTGGGGCGGGAGCGCGTCGGCCGCCGCGCGCAGCAGCTGCGCGGCGGTCGTCGGCCGGCGCGCGGTCAGCCAGCGCTCACAGCCCCACATGACCTCGCGCCAGTCGTCGTCGGACACCCGCCGATCCTAGATGACCGATCCCACGGTGACGGCTGCGGGGGGTGGGGAACCGTCTTCATGTAGGGCATGAAGACGGTTCCCCTGCCCGGGTCGGCGGCACATAGGACGCGCCCGGTCGGTCAGCCGGCCGGCCGGCGGGTCTGGCCGGCGCGCCGCGCAGCACCGGCGTGGTGAGCGTACGCTGGTCGGTGATGGCGATCCCGACCGCACCCATCGCCGCCGGCTCGCTCGTGGGCGGCTATCTCGTCGCCCGTGAGAGCGGCGTGCGACCGCTCGGGGGCGTCGTGCTCGCGGCCGCCGGAGCGTGGTGCGCGCGAGAGTGGGGACGCCGGGCCGGCCGCGGGGCGGCGGCGGCGCTGCTCGGGGTGTACGTCGCCGGGTTCGTCGGCTCACATCCGCTGGCCAAGCGCATCGGCGCGTGGCCGGCCGTGCTGTCGAGCGCCGGCGTCAGCGGCGCGGCGTCCTGGGCGCTCGCCGACCGCCGCCGGTAGCCGGGCGCCACCGCGCGCCGGCGCGGTGATAAGGCGCAGGCGACGCGCCGGACGGGTGCACGAGTGTGATGCACCGCACACCCAACTCGAACGAGCCTTCGTGAGAGACGGCGACGGGCGGGTAGACCAGATCAGACGCGCCGTGCCGAGACGTTCGGGCCGGCGGGTCGGACCGCGAGCCTTCAACGATTGGACACACCGATGAACTCCGCCCACCACAAGATCATCCAGTACCTCAGCGAAGCGCGGGCCGGCGAGAACGCCCTGGTCCGCGTCCTGCAGTCGCAGATCGCCGTGACGCCGACCGGCTCCTACCGCTCGGCGCTCGACAAGCACCTCAACGAGACCCGCCGCCACCGTGCCCGGATCGACGACCGGCTGCGCGAGCTCGACGCCGGCGCCAACCCGATCATGGTGGCCGTCGGCTTCTGGGAGGATGTCGTCGGCCAGGCGCTGGCCCTCGGCACGACGCCGTTGCACCTGCTCCGCGGCTCCGGCGGCGAGGAGAAGGTGCTCAAGAACGCCAAGGACGCGTGCGCGACCGAGGCGCTGGAGATCGCGACCTACACCGCGCTGGAGCGACTGGCGCGCGCCGTCGG
>JBELAG010000525.1:0-3305 GCA_049509055.1 Solirubrobacteraceae bacterium | reverse complement strand
AGCCGACCGACCTGCTGGTCTACGTACGTCGCACAGGATGCACGCGGTCTTTGACCAGACAGCCTCGCTGATGCTCATTTGGGTCCCTTCAAGAGTTGGCGAAGGTGGCGTGCCCAGGGCCCGAGCGCTGCAGGCTCTCGACGCCATTCTGTAGGTCGTTGCTCAGGATTACGCGGGGGCCTTGGGAAAGCGTCATCTGGTCGGCGGCGGCCACGCCGCCAGAGCGCCAGGCGCGAAGGATGCGCTTGGTCGCCCGGTGAGCGAGAGTCGGGCCATTCGCCAGCTGCGTCGCGAATGCCCGACCTTCCTGGACCAGATCCGCAGGTTCGGTCACATGACTGATCAACCCCCAAGCCGCGAGCTCCTCGGCAGGGTGGATGGATGCGCCGTAGACCAGCTGAGCGGTTCTAGCGGCGCCGATCCGCGACGCGAGACGCTGCGTACCACCGGCGAACGGGAAGGCACCGATCACGGCCTCGACTTGTCCGACTACCGTGCCGGCAGCCGCCCAGATCAGATCGCAGGCGAGTGCGACCTCGAGCGCGCCGGCGAAGCAACGACCGTGCACGAGCGCCAGCGTTGGGACGGGAATCTCCTCGATCGCGGCGATCAGCGACAGCGCGGCGCTCATCAGCGCCTCGGCCTCGGCCTCATCAAGCCCTGTGAAGATCGTGACGTCAGCGCCGGCCGAGAACGCGTCGCCTTCGGCTCGAAGCAGAACGGCTCGGGCTTCGCTCACCGCCGCCCGTTCGGCGGCGGTACGCAGATAGGCGATCAGATCCTCGCTGAACAGGTTCAGCGGCGGGTTGTCGATCACGATCTCGCCGAGCTGACCGTAGAGCTCGAACGCGGCCGCCGGCATTACGCGCTGGTCTTCTGCTCCGCCAGGGCAGCCATCTCCGCTCGCGCCGCCGCAGCCAGGTCAGCTCCCGTGTTGGCGTGTCCCGCGACACCCCATCCGCCCTCGGGCGCCTCGGTCAACAGCACCCATGTCCGCTGGGCAAGCTCCGGGTCGCCGGCGGCCGCGGCGACGATCTCGGTCAGCTCCTTGACCACACCAAGCTGCTTGTCGCGGTCCAGCACCCCGACCGGTGTCAGGACCTGCACCCGGACGTAGTTGCTGTCACCGGCGACGTTCGAGAGCGAGTCGGCGGGAAGGTCGTGCACGAACGCCGCTGTGTTGTTCCGGAACAGCGCCAGGTCTGGCACCTGCTCCCAGCGCATCACCGCGCCGGCTAGATCTTGTGCCAGCGCGTGCTTGTCGGCGAACGTCCCAGGAGTGGCGTAAACATCGATCATCGGCATGCCGGGCTCTCCCTAGTTTGTCGAGGTGATGGGTCTGGCCGCGGCAAACTAGCAGCAAGCTGACGGCCATCATCCACATGCAGGATGATACGTGTCATCCTGAATGTCAAGGCGAACTACTACCAACCAAGGAACATGAGGCACCGTGGGCAGCTCCCAAGCCGATAAGGCCGCCAATCACGAGCGGATCGTCAAGACGGCGTCACGTCGGATGCGGCGTGACGGGATCGACAGCGTGAGCGTGGCCGAACTGATGAACGAGTCCGGGCTGACCCACGGCGGGTTCTACCGGCACTTCGACTCCCGCGACGACCTCGTGGCCGAGGCCGTCGCGGCCGCGCTCTCTGCCGGCTCGCAGCGAATTCAGGTGGCCGCGCAGCTCGACAGCCCGGAGGCTCTCGCGGCCATCATCGACGGGTACCTCAGCCCGCTTCACCGCGACAAGCCGGAGACGGGGTGCGCGGTGGCGGCGCTCCCAGCCGACATCACCCGCAGCAACTCGCGCGCCCGGACTGCGTACTCACGCCAGGTGCGCAGCTACATCGAACTTCTCGCCGAGCTGACGCCGGCTCACGACGCCGACGAAGCGCATCTCATCCTTGCCGCACTCGTCGGAGCGCTCGTGTTGGCTCGGGCGGTCGATGATCGCGGTCTGTCAGACGACATGCTCGAGAGCGTCGCGCGGGCTCTCCATCGCCACGTCGAGCACGCCGATCAGGTGTGATGCCGCAGCCGGTTCCGTCGCGCTGACACCAAGTCCGAGCCTGTACGCCTCGGAACTCGGGGGACATCGCCGAGCCAGGTCAACAGGGCACGACTTAGTTCGGCGTTGTGCTGTATCGCCTAGGTGATAGCGACGATCCATTGATGACGATCCTGGCGGGCGAGGTCAATGTCAGAGGCGGGATGGGGGTGAACGTCCCTGCAGTGGTGCCGGGCGCCCGCGCGCAGCCTCGAGCCTGGCGAGCCTCAGGGCCGCGCCTCTGGCGCATATGGGGTCCTGCTTCGGGGATTCCATGCATCGGCTGTTGAGCTGGCGATTCGCGATCGCCACCGGGGCGCCTTGATCGCCGCGGCCAACGAAGCCGACCTGAAGATTCTTGCTATTGGTGTTGGTAGCGGTGTTCATACGTCTCAGCGTGCGGTGGACCCGACGCGTTCCCAGAGCCCCGAGGTCCCTAGGAGCGCGAGGGCTATCGAGCGTGTGCGTGGCTCGCGACCGGCGTGCGCGTGGCGCCCGGCGCAAACGGCGAACGGCGGTTCGCTAGTTGCGCTGCGGCTCTCTCTCGGGACGATGTTGAGGCTTGGCTCCGCTCCATCTGCCCGATCCCCTGAGTGCGACCGGCGACTGCTGCACTGCTGCTCCGTGCTTGCAACGTCCGCGCATCTGGTTAGCGCTGGCGCGGGTTTCGCAGTGAACCGCTCCCGTGCCCCCGTTTTTGCGAGACTTGCGTGCCGACGCACAGAGGCCCTAGCGGCCGGTTGCAGGACTGCCCAATCTGCGTCCGCTTGGTGAGGTGCCGTTGCTCCACGCCTGCCGCAGCAGCACGGACGGCGCGACCCGCCGCGGACGATGGCGTGGCAAGAACCGTCTGGATCGTGCCGAGGGTCTATGGGGATGAATGTCTCCTCCCTCTGATCGAAAGGATCCAATGGCCCACTTGAGTGATGAGCTCCCTTTCTTCTCGGCACGCCCAGATGGTGCTCAGCGCGCGACCTTCGCGGCCGGTTGCTTCTGGGGGGTGGAGGCTGCCTTCCGTGAGCTGGACGGCGTGCTGGACGTGACCGTCGGCTACACCGGGGGCACGTCAGGTTCGAGTTCATCGCGTTCGGGGGCGGTTCCGCTTGCGATCGGTCCCCTGGCGTGAAGGTTCGCGGAGGAGTCGATGGTTGCGGCGAGGACCGGTGTCATGAGGGCTCCCGCCGCGCGGGTATGCCGGGGAGCTGGCCGAGATTGAGGATGCTCTCGGTTGCGAGGTCGACCACCTGGTCGGCGTGGC
>JBELAG010000524.1:0-3334 GCA_049509055.1 Solirubrobacteraceae bacterium | reverse complement strand
CTCGGCGTAGACGAGGTCGGCGCCGTCATGCCGCGCCGCGTCGACGAGCCCGGCCAGCCAGCCGGGGCGGCGGAACTCGACGTCGGAGTCGGCGAACACGGCGTATTCGGCGTCGCAGTCACGCAGCCAGCGGTCCAGCCACTCGGAGTGAATGACCCGCTCCTGGGCCATCTGGCACTCGATCAGGCGGCGGCGGGCGAGCGCTCCGAGCATCTCCGGTGAGCCGTCGGTGGACGCGGCGTCGCCGACGGTGAGCGAGAACGGCCGCCCCGCCAGCCGGATCGCTGACCGGATCGCCAGCTCGGTCGCCGACGCGGTGTTGTAGCTCGCGATGTGAACGCGGACCGAGTCGGGCGCCGAGCTCACGAGCGAGCCGCGACGAGTAGCTCATCGGGGACGGGAACCGACGGATCGTGCACGAGACAGCCGATCCCGCGGCCGTCCTGGTCGGGGTCGGCGATGAACTCCCGGTGCTCGTAGCCCGGCTTGACCGAGCTCCACAGCCGCGGGACGTCGCCGGCATAGGCGCCTGATCTCCGCCCGGTGCGCAGGAACTCGTCGGGGACGATGTCGTGGAAGGCGATCAGGCCGCCCGGGCGCACGAGCGCGCGATAGTTGAGAAAGTCGCGGCTCGCCCCCGCCAGGCTGTGGTCGCCGTCGATGAACAGCAGGTCGACCGGCCGGCCGCCGAGCGTGTCGCGGACCCGGCCGAACGTCAGGCGCGTCTGCGAGGAGCCGCGCACGAAGCTGAAGCGAACCCGGCGGCGCAGGAGGCCGGCGACCAGCCAGGTGTTGCGGAACTCGCGGTCGACGCCCACGCAGAAGCCGACCGACGTCAGCAGACTGGAGAGCAGGAACAGGTTGCCGCTGTCCTGGGTCCCGATCTCGCAGATGACCTGCGGCCGCGACGCCCTGGCGTGGTCGATGAAGCCGAGGATCTCGACCGGGTTCTGCGCCGGCCCGGGAGCGAACAGCTCCGACGCGAGCGCGAACGCGTCGGCCGGTTCCGAGGCGGAGATCAGCGGGCCGAACGGCCGCTGGCTGCGCGGCGTGCCGTACTGGAACCGTCGCGCCGTATCGGCCGCCGCGGTCTTGTACGTGTGGAGCCTGTACCGAACATCGGGCCGTGGCCGGGCGAACGTCGCGTGGGCTGCGGGCATGTCAAGCGGAGGGTAGCCCGAATGATCCGGTGGTTCGCCGGGTGAGCGACGGGACCTGACGCGGCGCCGACAGACGTTCCATGTCTCGCGAACGTACGGATCGAACGCTCAAGTTTTTGCTCCGGTCTGCCGAAGAACCCGGAAAGCTCGTCATCGGCCCATCAGGGGGAACCGTCTCATCATGCTCGCCTTCGTACTGCTGCTGTGGCTCGTGGTCATCCCGGGAGCCGTGGTGTCGATCGCCTGGTGCTCCGCCCGGCGGCGCGAGCGCGAGCTCGCCCGGCACGGCCGGCGCGTGCCGGCTCCGGTCCCCGTGCTCGGGCCGGCGGCGACCGACCAGTGGCCGCCGCGACGCCACCGCCGCCGCGCTCTCGCCTGCCGGCCGGTCGGCCGGCTGTCGCTTACAGGCCCTGCCGACGCAGGACGTACGGCACGGTCCTGAGCAGGATCTTCAGGTCCAGCCAGATCGACCAGTTGGCGCCGTACAGATAGTCGATCTTGACCATCTCCTGCATCGGGATGCGCGATGAGCCGAAGATCTGCCACAGGCCGGTCATCCCCGGCTTGACCGCCAGGCGCCGCCGCTGCCAGCCCTCGATCAGCGCGTCCTCGTCCTCGACCAGCGGGCGCGGGCCGACGAGGCTCATGCTCCCGCCCAGCACGTTGAACAGCTGAGGCAGCTCGTCGAGCGAGGTGCGGCGCAGGAAGCGGCCGATCGTCGTCACCCGCGGATCGTCGGCGATCTTGAACAGGCCGCCCTCGGCCTCGTTGCGGTGGCGCAGCTCGTGCTTGATCGCCTCGGCGTGAACGACCATCGAGCGGAACTTCAGCATCGAGAACTCCTCGCCGTGGCGCCCGATCCGCCGCTGGCGGAAGAAGACCGGACCGGGCGACGTGGTCTTGACCAGGATCGCCAGCATCGCCAGCAGCGGCGCCAGGACGACGATCCCGATTCCCGCCCCGGTGATGTCCATCAGCCGCTTGAGCGCCTGCGAGGACTTCGAGACCCCGTACTGGCGCACGCCGAGCAGCGTCAGCCCGTCGACGTCCTCGAACGTCGACGAGGAGCCGACGACCTCCAGCAGGCGCGGCAGGACGCTGACCTTCACGCCCATCGCCTTGATCAGGCGGATCACGTGCAGGACCTCGTCCTGGTCGTGATCGTCGGGGGCGATGATCACCCGCTCCACGTCGTTCTCGGCGATCAGGCGGCCCAGCGAGCCCGCGTCGGCGTCCCGGTCCTTGCGCGGCAGCGGCTCCGACAGCGAGGGCTCGGTGTCGCGCGCGTCGAGCGCGACCCGGCCGACGACCACCGCCTTGACGCCCCGGGCGCCGGTCAGCTTGCCGGTCACCCGCGCGGCGTCGACCGCGTTGCCGATGATCATGCAGCGCTCGGGCTCGGCGACCGCGACGGCCAGCGAGCGGGCGACCAGCCGGCCGGTGAGCAGCAGCACGAAGCTCGCCACCATCAGCCCGAACACCTCGGGCCGCCCGAGATAGCCGTGGAGCACGAAGCCCTCGGCCAGCCAGACGGTCATCGCGTACAGCACCGACAGGTAGACGATCGAGGGGACCTCGTCGATCGTCGTCTTGTGCAGGATGTGCTGGTCGCGGTCGTACATGCCGATCGCCTTGGCGGCCAGGACCACCAGCGGCGCCAGCAGCAGCGCGGTCGGCCGCAGCGACACCGTCGCCCGCGCGAGCGTCGCCACCAGGAACAGCGCCAGCAGCGTCGCGCCGACGTCGGCGGCGCCGAGCGTCCGGCGCAGGATCGTGTCGCGCCGCTGCCCGGAGCGCTGGCGCTGGGCGGTGGCCGCCTCCCACACGGGCGAGAGGTCGACCTCGTAGGCGGGATCGAGGGGCTCGGTGCGCTGCACCCGGTCCGCGGCCGCGCCCCGGCCACGCAGCAATCCGAATCCCTGCCGCGCGGGCACGCGAGGTCGGTCGATCGGAGCTTCGCTAGGCACGGCCGGTCATCTGCCCGCACGCCCCGATCCTCCGCGCCCGCCGGCTTCCGCCGCCGAGCGTCGGCTCAGCGCGCCGGTGATCGTCGAGTCTTGCGTGCACCTTGGTGATCCGCTCACTGTAGGGATATTCCCAGCAACTTGATCGCTCAAGCATCTATCGGGCGGCCCACCGGCCCTGTCCGCGCACGCACCCACGAAACGAGCGGT
>JBELAG010000523.1:0-3335 GCA_049509055.1 Solirubrobacteraceae bacterium | reverse complement strand
GGGTCGGGCTGCCGATGGCACTGATCGGCGCCGGACCGGGCGGCGTCCTCGGCCCGCTGACGGCAGCCGGCATCGCCGGCGTCGAGGCCAGGGATGCGGGGGCGGCCGGTGGCGTCACCGACGTCTTTCACCAGATCGGCAGTTCGCTCGGACTGGCGATCCTCGTCAGCGCCTTCGCCAGCGCCGCTGCGCGGGCCGGCACTGCTCGCCCATCGGATCTCCGCCGCACTCACCGTCGGAACCGTCCTACTCGCGGTCGCGATGGTGATCTCGCTCGTGGTCCGCCCACGACTGCCGGCGGCAGCAGTCGCGCGACCAACTCGTGGCCACGCGGTCGCCGGCGCGGCGCCCGGCGACCACAGCCGCGTCTGAGCCCGTCGGAACGGAGATGGCGATCGCGACGGCTGACCGTCGGCCGGCGCGACTCGGTCGCCCGCCGGGACAAGCTCGCGGCGGCCACGCGCGAGCGCCTGGACGTCTTCGTCGCGTTTGATCCGGGCGTGAATCAGTTGCTGATCGCGGTGGCCGTGATGGTCGGGGTGGCCGCGACCGTCGGGCGCGTCCACGAGTTCGCGCGGATGACCCACGCGATGTGGATCGCGCCGCGGTCGGCGGCCGGCCTATCGTCGGTCACCCGAGCGAGCGATGCTGGATGCCCAGCACCATGGCGCGACGGTGCTGGCGATGCTCGTCGGGGGGTGCTCGGGCTGCGAGCTCAGGGTGCAGAACATCGACCGGCTGGCCGAGATCGTGCGCGACGCGGGGCGCCCGCCCGACCTCCATCACACGATCGGCGCGTGCCTGGCTCAGCATCGCGATGACGACGATCTCGTCGGCGACGACGACATCGCCGAGCTCATGCGCTTGGGCGCCGATCGGGCGCCGCGTCATTCGAGTCGCGGTCATGTTGATGTTCGGGAACCTTTCCGGGTCGTTCCTGGCCGGCGCGGCCGCGGCCGGCCCGGACGGGAGTCTGCGGGCGCGACTGGATCTCGACGCTCCAGCTCAGACCGGGGTCCGGATCGCGGTCGCCGTCGCGATCGCGAGCGCGGCCGCGTCGATCCTCTCCGAGCGCCGGGTCCACTGGGCGGTGATCGCCGTCTTCATCGCATTCATGGGCGCCACCATCAGCGGCGAACAGATCGCCAAGGCGGTCAACCGCGTGCTCGGCACGATCGTCGGGATCCTGCCGGATCCGTCCGGCGACCTCAACCAGGGTCTGGCTCCTCGGGATCTCGGAGACCCGTCTCGCCACTCCGGATGGTGCGCGGTCGCGTGCTGCCCCGCTGCCCTGCAGTCGACGTTCTACGCCGACTCGCGACGTGTGCCGCCGGGCGCGTCGGCCGCCGCTCAACGCGCGCGGCGGTTGCGCCCTGCTCGCCGGAGTCGTCCTCCGCACCGACGACGTCAGGCAATGCGTCTCAGCAAGACGAGCGCCTGACGGAGGAGCGCTCGCTCGCTGTCGTCAAGCTCACGCTCCAAGGCGTCGGTGAGCCAGGTTTCGCGCCGGGCGCGCGTCGCGTGCAACAGCTCCAGTCCCGCCGACGTCATCTCGACGAACGCGCGACGCCCGTCGGATGGATCGGGATGTCGCAACACCAGGCCGCTGGTCTCGAGTTCGTGAACGGTCTGTGCCATTGACTGCGGCCGCATGTGCTCATGCGCGGCCAAATCGCTGATGCTCGCCGGTCCGTCACGGTCGAGCCGGCCGAGCACCGCGACACGCGTGACGGACGGACCGGGCTCCGCACGCAGACGCCGGACCAGGCGCCCGACGGTCTCGCGCACGTCATGAGCCAACTCGGCGATCGTAGGGTCCCGGACCGGCATCGGAACCAGTCTAGTGGTATCTTCGGCAGGCATACTGTACAGGTAGCCTGTATATTATGAGAATGAGCACGCCCCCACGCAGCGGTAGACGGGGAATCGAACGGCGCTGCGGAGCCGGGCGCGGACCAGCAGCGTGGCTTGTCTGTCTGGGCGCTTCGCTGCCGATCAGTAGAACGAGTGCATCAGCGTGCGCTGCAGGCTGCGGCTTGTGGTCAGCGCGTTGTCGGCGATGCCGAGCTCCTCGACCACCCCGCCGCGGACCTTCAGCACCGCCGTGTAGGTCGCCTTGCGCGCCAGATACCAGTAATTCAGGCCAATGTGAAACGGCGGCTCGGTGCCCAGCCCCCGTGAGGCGGTCGCGATCGACTCGCCGGCCCGGATCCCGTCGAGCGAGTAGTACGGGTTCGACACCGACGCCCACACGACCCTGCCTCTCACCTTCGCCTGCTCGCTCCTGGAGAGACCCTTGAGCAGGATCGGTGATGCGTACCCGACGCGCACCCCGATCGGGGTCAGACAGAAGAAGTCCTCGTACTGCTTGCCGCGATTGGAGTGGCGGCGATACAGGTAGCGCGCCCGGCCGCGGGTCAATCCCAGCGTGATCTGGCCGATCGTGGTGCCGGTCATCGTGCCGGTCGCGGCCGGGCAGAGTCGCACATACGGGATCGGAACCTTCACGCCCTTGCTGCTGGCCGACGCGTGACCCGCCGCGTTGATCGCGGTGACGATGCACGTCAGGGTCGTGCCCTCATCCAACGTTCCCAGCGTATACGTGTCGCCCGTCGCACCGTCGAGCGTCGTCCCGTTGCGGATCCAGTGAAAAGCGAACTCCGTCGGATCGTTCGTCCAACTCCCGGCCGAGCAGGACAACATCTTCCCTGCCTCAAGCTTGCCAGCGATCGCGGGCGGCGCATCGTTCGAGGGCGCTCCGGCGGCGTTGACGACCGTCAGGGTCGCGGTGCTGGTCGTCGTCGAGCCGACAGCGTTTGTGAAGGTCGCTTCGTACTTCGTCCGACTCTGCGCCGTTGTGGTGGCCGGCGTCGTGTAAGAGGTTGATGTCGCCCCGGAGATCGGTGAGAACGAGGTCGCGCCGGGCGCCTCGGAGGACCACTGCACCCCCGGCACCGAGCAATTCGCCGGCGTGGAACCGGCCGCTGTGAACGTCGCCGCAGCGGGCGCCGTGACCGTCTGAGCAGCCGGCTGGGTCGCGATCGACGGCGCCGAAGCACACGTTGCTGCGCCAGCAACGGAGAACTCATCAATCCGGTTGCTGGCGTAGTCGGCGACGGAGACGTCGCCCGAGGGATCGATGGCAACGTCGGTGGGGTTCTCGAACCCGTCCCCTTCGTCAAAGGGCCCGGCCTGGCAGGTGGTGGTGCAGGTCTCAAAATTGCTCGCGCCGTCGGCAACGCCCCAGCCGTACGCCGCAATGAACGCGCCGGTGGCGGAGAACTCATCGATCCGCTGGTTCCCGAGATCGGCGACATAGACGTCGCCCGAACTAT
>JBELAG010000522.1:0-3341 GCA_049509055.1 Solirubrobacteraceae bacterium | reverse complement strand
GAACACGCTCAACTGGGGGCTGCAGCGCGCGCGCCAGAAGTTCTCGATCAGGCACACGGAGCAGATCAGCCGCCGCGTTCACGAGGCGCGCCGAGTGCTTGAGCTGTCGATCGACTACTACGAGCAGTTCGCGGCCACCGGCAACCAGCTCGCCTCCGAGCGGTGCAGTGAGCGCCAGCTGCAGAAGGTGCTCGACGAGCTCTATCCGTCCGGCATCGGGGACTCGATGACCGACCGCACCCGGAGAGGTCGCGAGCAGGTCAAGGAGCGGATCGTTGACCTGTTCCTGCGCGGGGACACGAAGGGAAACGCGCCCGGTAGCAAGTGGGCGGCGGTAAACGCAATCGTGGAGTACGGCGACTGGCATCGACCGATCCGGCAGGGCGGCGAGCGGTTCGCCCGTGCGGTCGACGACGGGGCGCAGAAGACGCGCGCGCTCGAACTGATCACCGCCGTCTGACGTAACAGCCATGGGGTCGGCCGGGCGTTGTCTGCTCGCCGGCCCCACGGCAGAGGTGGAGTCGGCACACCTCCCGGTCAGGGGTGGCGGAACAGCCCCTTCAGCGGGCCACACCCGACGGCGACCGTCAAGCATTTGAGGGCACGCCGTCCCGATCGGGTGAACAACAGGAATCCATGACGGCGTACGGCGAGAGTCCGGTTCAAATGCTGGACTGTCGTCGCCGGTCGCGGGCTTCGCTGGGGCATGCCCACCACCCCAAACCAGGAGGCCAGCATGACCCCCAAGCCCCCGAGCTCGAAGCAGCTCACCTACCTCAAGGCGCTCGCCAACCGCACCGGCCAAACCTTCACCTACCCCAAGACCAGCGTGCAGGCCAGCCGTGAGATCCAGCGCCTCAAGCGCACCCCGTCGACCAGCGCCAGCGAACTCGCGGAGGAGCGCTTCGACTTCGCCGCCGAGAACGCCGCCCGTGAAGCGAGCTGCGACGTCACGATCCGCCCGGATGAGATCGGCGGCTGGGGCAGCAACGCCCACTGGAGCCAGCGGTCATGACGGCTACTCGCACCGTTCCGACCCTGGCCAGTCGCCCGTCGGGCCCGACCGGCAACGTGGTCGAGCTTGCGCGCTACAGCATCCCATCGGTCGGCGAGCGCGTGATCCGAGGCCAGCGGGTGGACGGAAGCGTCAGGCTGACGGATCATCCGGCGTGCGGAGTCGGTCGCGCGTTCCTGATCGAGCGCGAACTCGAACAGGACGGGAACACCGCGATGCACAAGCTGATCGCCGACTACGTCGACCAAGCCGTCCGCCACGACGAGATTCCGATGCTCACGAGCGCTCTGGAACGCTACCTGGCCCATCTGAAATAGGGCGCTACTGACTCTTCCGTGGGTGGAGTGAACGCGGTCGCTGGGTAGCGCGGCCGTCGTCGTCTGATCAAGCATCGCTCGGTGGGCGGCGCTGTTCGAGGGGTGTTTTGGCTGCTCGTGGCGGGGTTCGCGCTGCTTGACGGCCGCCGCCGTGCCGCGCTGTCTGGCAATGAGATCGGGGTGCAGGGATGCGCCCGACCTCTGGGCAGGAGGGCGCACGCCGCGGCGCTTCTACCGTTCCGGCTTCTCACAGTAGGAACGTTGAAAGGAAGCGGTGGCGGCGTGCGCAAGCGAAGCGTAGGCGTCCGTGCGTGGGCGCGGATGCTGGGATTGGAGAAGACGGTCGTCGAGGCAGTCGACGAGGAGAACGGCGCGATCGTGATCTCGGTCAGGCCGGGGTACAGCCAGCGGGATCGCTGTCCGCACTGCCGCGGGCGCTGCCCAGGCTATGACCTCGGCGAGGGCCGTCGGCGGTGGCGGGCGTTGGATCTCGGCACGACGTTGTGCTATCTGGAGGCTGATGCGCCGCGGGTCGAATGCCGCCAGCACGGGGTGGTCGTCGCGGCGGTCCCGTGGGCGCGTCACGACGCCTGGTTCACCCGCTCGTTTGATGACCAGGCAGCGTGGTTGGCGGTGAACACGAGCAAGAGCGCGATCTGTCAGCTGATGCGGATCGCGTGGCGGACGGTCGGCCGTGTCTGCGAGCGCGTCACCGCCGACGCGAAACGCGGCCGCGACATGTTCGCGAACCTCGAGCGGCTCGGGTTCGACGAGATCTCGGTCCGCAAAGGTCAGAAGTACCTGACCGTTGTGGTCGACCACCATTCGGGCCGGCTGGTGTGGGCGGCGCCCGGCCGGGACCGCAAGACGGTCGAGAAGTTCCTGGATCTGCTCGGCACAGAACGCTGTCAGCAGATCACGCTGGTGTCGTGCGACAACGCCTCCTGGATCACCGGCCCCGTCAGCGAGCGCTGCCCGAACGCTGTCATCTGCCTGGACCCGTTCCACATCGTCAAAGCGGCGACCGACGCGCTGGACGAGATCCGCCGCACCGTCTGGAACGAGGCGCGCCGTTCAGGCAACAAGCAGCTCGCGAAGGATCTCAAGGGAGCCCGGTTCGCGCTGTGGAAGAACCCGGAGAATCTCACCGATCGCCAGCAGCACAAGCTCGCGTTCATCCAGAAGCTGAACGCGCCGATCTACCGCGCCTACCTGCTCAAGGAGCAGCTGCGCCAGATCTATCAGCTCCCGGCCGCCGACGGCATCAAGCTGCTCGACGACTGGCTCAAATGGGCCAGACGCTGCCGGCTGGAACCGTTCGTCAAGCTCGCCAAGACGATCACCGAGCAGCGCTCCAGGGTCGAGGCCGCGCTCACAAACAACTTGTCCAACGCCCGGGTCGAGCAAGTCAACACCCAGATCCGCCTGATCACACGACGCGGCTTCGGCTACCACTCGCAAGAAGCCGTGATCGCCCTCGCAATGCTCACCCTCGGCGGGCTCTGCCCACCCCTACCCGGCCGGTGACACCACCCACGGATCCGTCAGTAGGTTCCGATTAATGACGCGACCGGCGAGCGTGAGGCCGAGACCCGGGCGGTGGCGACGCTTGAGTCGATGAGCGACGGGTTTTGCACGCTGGACGCGCAGGGCAGAGATGTGTATGTCAACCGGGAGGCTGAGCGGCTGCTGGGCCGGCCCCGCGAGCAGCTGCTGGGACGAACGGTGCGGGAGGTGTTTCCCGAGGTCGTGGGCTCAACGCCCACGCTGGCTCGGGAGCGTGCGTTGCGCGAGCAGGTGACGGTCGTGGTGGAGGAGTGGATGGAGCCCTGGGATCGCTGGTTTTCGCTGCGGTTCTATCCCAGCCGGGAGGGGGTGGCGATCTATTTTCAAGACATCACCGAGCGCAAGGCGCTCGAAGCCCAGTTGCTGCAATCGCAGAAGCTGGAGGCGGTCGGGCACCTGGCCAGCGGTGTCGCTCACGATTTCAACAATCTATTGACGGTGAT
>JBELAG010000521.1:0-3343 GCA_049509055.1 Solirubrobacteraceae bacterium | reverse complement strand
GTTGAGCGCGGTGACCGCGATCCACCGGGAGGTCACCGCCCCCGTGCAGTAGTACTTGCGGCCGGACAGCGTCAGGCCGCTCGGGTTCCGGGTCAGGCGGGTGCGGAGGTCCTGCGCGTGTTGCGCGCCGCGCTCGGCGAGCGCATTGCCGAGCCGCGCGCCGCCCAGGATGTCGGCGAATAGCCGGCGCTGCTGCTCGTCGCTGCCCCACACCCGGAGCACGTCTGCGAACAGATAGTGCGCTTGGGGCACTTGCGCGATCGAGGGATCGACAGCCGCGATCGTGCGAGTGACCTCGGCGAGCGTGCCCGGAGAGACGTCTGCGCCCCCGTGGGCTGTGGGGATCGTGATCCCCAGCAGCCCGCTGCGGTCGAGCAGCGCAAGCTCCTCGCGCGGGACCGTCCCGGCGCGATCGCGCTCGATCACGCCGTCGGCGAGCGTCGCCGCATACTCCCGGGCGACGGCGATCGCCTCCTCGTCGGATCCGATCGCCCGGGCGCGAGCCGGCTGCGGTGACGCGGACACAGCGGTCATAACGCTGCCTGCGCCGAGGGAACCTGGATCGTCGCGCGACTTGCCTGCAGTGGTGGCCCTCCGGCGAACAGCCCGGCGCCGCGGAGCGCCGGCATCACCCCTTCGCCGACGCGGTAGAGCTCTTCTAGATGGGGATAGCCCGACAGGATGAACTCATCGATGCCGAGCGCGTGGTACTCGGCGATCCGGGCTGCGACCTCCTGGTGGCTTCCGACCAGCGCGGTTCCAGCGCCGCCTCGCACCAGGCCGACTCCGGCCCACAGGTTGGGGTAGACCTCGAGCCGATCGAAGCGACCTCGGTGCAGCGCGACCATTCGCTGCTGACCCTCGGATTGCGAGGCGCGCTGGATCGCCTGCGCCTGTGCGATCTGCTCGGCGCTGAGCCCCTCGAGCAGCCGTTGGGCCTCGGCCCATGCCTCCGCTGAGCTGTCGCGCGCGATGACGTGCAGCCGGATGCCGTAGCTCAGCGCGCGACCGACCTGCGCGGCGCGCGTGCGCACACGGGCGAGCTTCTCCGCCACCTGATCCGGCGGCTCGCCCCACGTGAGATAGACGTCGGCTTGGGCCGCAGCGACTTCGATCGCGGCCGCTGAGGAACCACCCAGGTAGATCTTCGGCGCCACGGGGTGAGGGATGATCTGCGCCCCGCGCACGGCAACGTGCTCGCCGCTGAAGTCGACGGGCTCACCCGACCACAGCTCGCGGAACACGTGTAGGTACTCGCCGGCGCGCTCGTACCGGGCCTGCTTGCCGAGATCGTCGCCGAAGCGCAGCTGCTCGATGTGGTCGCCACCGACGACCACGTTGAGCAACAGACGACCTTGTGAGATTCGTTGGTAGGTGGCGGCCATCTGCGCCATCAAGGTGACCGACTGGATCCCGGGCCGGAATGCGACCAGGAACTTCAAGCGCTCGGTTACCTGGGTCAGCCCTGCCGTCATCACCCACGCGTCCTCGCACCAACTGCTCGTCGGCGTGAGCGCCGCGACGAAGCCGAGCTGCTCTGCTGACCGGGCGATCTGCCCGATGTAGGCGATGTCCGGCGCGCGTTCGACACCACCGTCGACGATGCGGCTTCCGGCCGCACCCACCGCATTGCCGAGACTGAGGTCAGTTCGCGAGTCGCCGTTGGTGGGCAGGAACCAGTGGAGTGTGGCAGTCACGCTAATTCATCTCCGATCGGCCGTGGTCCCAAAGCGTTAGGGGCAAGCGCGGCGAAGCTGCCGAAGTCGCGACGGAAGTAGATGAGCGACGCCCGCTCCTGCTCGGCGCCACCATGCACGACCTCACCGACCATGATCAGGTGGTCGCCAGCTTCGATCTCGTGCCGAGTCCGACATTCGGCCCATGCGATGCAGTGATCGTGGAGGATCGGCACCCCGTCGCGGCCGGGTGTCCACGCCAGCTCGGTGAACTTCTCCTCTGCCTTGGAGGCGAAGTGGCGCGCGAGCTGGGCATGGCCGGCGTCCAGCACGTTCACGGCGAATGCTCGGGCGTACCGCAGCGCGGGCAGCGTGCGGCTTGTCCGGTCGACGCACACCAGCAGCAGCGGCGGGTTCAGCGACACGCTGGTGACCGCGGTCGTCGTCAGCCCGCGTGGCGTTCCGTTGGCGTCGATCGTCGTGACCACGGCCACTCCGGCCGGCCAGCACGCCATGACCTGCGCAAACGTCTGCCCGTCTAGGCGCGGCACCGTCGAGCTTCCCGTCATGCCTGGGGACGCAGCGAACGCAGGACGGGGCTCTGCGCAAGGGCGTGCGCCAGCGCCACCAGCCCCGCCCCCTGGAGACGTGCGTGGCCGGCGTAGGGCTCGCGCAGCGCCAGGTCGTCGGCGAACGCCTCGCGCGGGACGTAGAGCCCGGGCGGGACCACGTGCGCGGCGAAGAACCCGGCCAGCACGCTGCGCAGCGAGTCGAGCGCCAGGAAGTGGTGCAGGCTCGCACCGGCGTAGACGACGGCGACCGCCTTGGCGGTGAGTGGCGAGGCGGGCGACGCACCCGGCTCTCGCGGGACGGCGTCGAGCAGCTGCTTGACCGGCGCTGCAAACGAGGCCCGGTAGACCGGGGACGCCAGCACGACCGCGTCGGCCCAGGAAAGCGCGTCGAGCGCCGGTCCGACGCCGGCGCCGTCGCCGCCGAGGGCGATCGTCTGGACCGTCGCTCCGGCCTCGACGATCGCGGCAGCGACCGCGTCGAGCGCAGCCCGTGTACGCCCACCGACGGTCAGCGAGCCGTCCACCGCAAGCACGGCCGGAGTCTGATCCTCTCGCCCGCTCACTCGCAACTCGCGTGCGGTAGGTCCAGCAGATGGCCGAAGCGATCCTGCTTGGTCTGCAGGTAGAACAGGTTCTCCGGCGTGGGCGAGATCGCCAGCGGAACGCGCTCGACGATCTGCAGGCCGTGGCCCTCCAGCCCAGCGCGCTTGGCCGGGTTGTTGGTGAGCAGACGCATCGTCGCCACGCCCAGGTCGCGCAGGATCTCAGCCCCCACCCCGTAGTCGCGCGCGTCGGCCGCGAAGCCGAGCGCGAGGTTCGCCTGCACCGTGTCGTACCCGCGATCCTGCAGCTCATACGCCTCGAGCTTGTGGCGCAGCCCGATCCCGCGACCCTCGTGCCCGCGGATGTAGACGAGCACGCCGGTCCCTTCGGCGCCGATCAGCTCCAGCGATCGTTGCAGCTGGAGCCCGCAGTCACAGCGTCGGCTCCCCAGGGTGTCGCCCGTGAAGCACTCCGAGTGCACGCGCACGAGCACGTTCTCTGCGCCTTCGATGTCTCCGCGGGTGAGCGCGAGGTGGGTGCGGCCGTCATGCG
>JBELAG010000520.1:0-3343 GCA_049509055.1 Solirubrobacteraceae bacterium | reverse complement strand
CGGTGAGCCGGTCGTGGAACGCCCGGTGGGCGTTGATCCCGGCCTGGCGACCGCCGAAGTAGATGGCGAGCACGGGCACGAACGCCACCGGGATGAGCGCCAGGCTCGCGTCCGCCGAGGCGACCACCCCGGGCGCGAACGCCAACAGGCAGCCCGCGGTCATCGCATGGAAGGCGACGTCGCCGGCGAGCGACGGCAGCACCGGCAGGCGGGCCAGGAACGCTGCGCCGATGCCCGCCAGCACGTGGTTGATGGCGAAGCACGCCGCCACCGCGAGCAGGATCGCCGGCACGTCACCGGCGTGCACCGCGACCGGAAGCGAGCCGATCGTGTCGATCAGCAGAGCGCCGGCGCCGGCGAGCGAGAGGACGTACTGTGCGGCGTTGAAGACGATCTTGATCGGGGCCGTGCGGCTCCAGAGGTCGGCGATCACCAGGGCCGCGGCGTACACCGCGCAGGCCGGGAGGACGCCGACGCACAGCACGACGGCGAACGCGAACGACGTCGAGATCGTGACCTTGTCCAGTCCGCGACGCCGCGGCACCGGAATCGGCAGCAGCTCGCCGGCGAGCACGAACACCGCCAGGAGCAGGAAGCGCGCCGGGTCGGCGACGTGCCAGCCGGCTCTCGACGCCAACATCGCGATCGCGGCGCCGGCCGCGGCGACGGTGGCGGCGGTCAGCCCGAGGAACCGGCGGGGAACCGCGCTGCCGAGCTCGACGTCGTGAGCTGGGTCGCGGTTCATGAGGCGCGGCTTCCCGCGCGCCGGTGGCGGCGGCGGGCTCGGGGGTGAGTCATCGTCACTTCTCTCCTGCCCCCTGCGAGGAAGACGTCCCTGCCCGCCAGACTTGACAGTCGTGGTCGCTGTCCCCGTCTCTGACGACGCTCGCCGCAACCCGACTCATACCCCGGCATCGGCCTCAGCCGCGCGGCGCACGAGCGGGTGGACTACTCAGTTAGTATCCGTAGTTCACCGCACGGGGGTTGTTCCGGACGCGCCCGCGGGCACGACCACGTCGGAGCACGGAAACGACGGCTCCGGTGTCAGCTGGCGGTGATGCCGACCTTGCGGCCGTGCTCGAGGAAGCTCGCGCCGGGCTGATGGCGGGCGCTCGCCGCGCTGAGCGTCGTGGTGGCACCGGCACGGTGGACGGTGGCGTGCGCGCTCGCCGGCGCGGCCGGCACGAGCGCCGCGATCGCCAGCGCCGGCGCCAGCCAGACGGGCCGCGTGACGAGGCGATGCAGGCGGTTGTTCGTGTGCGACATTCCAAAACCCCTTTTCTTCGACGCCGAAGCGTGCCGATTGACGGATCGTCCGAGCTGGTTCCCCCGAGTCGTCGGACCCAGGCACTCTTTGCCCACACCGCATCGTCTCGGGTGCACCCCGCGTCCAGTCGTGCCGATCGCGGACGGCGCCGGGGGCAGACTACGGACCGATGTCCGCGGTGCGCCGTGTTGGGCCCCGCGCAGTCGGCGATTGCGGCCGGTCGCCGGGTGGGCCGCGCGCCCGCCCGCAGGCCCGCGAACCGGTCACCACACGCCGACGCGACTGGACGCTTGTTCGAGTCTCCGGTGTGACGTCAGGCGTAGACGAACGCCTGGCCGGCCCGTTCCCACTCCGACCCGACCTCACACAGCACCGTGAGCATCGCGTCCGCCGCGGGAGCGCGATAGCCGGAGGGAACAGCGGCGACCACATGGCGCACGGGCGCCTGCGCGCCGAGCGAGCGGATGACCACGTCCTCGCGCGCGCGGCGCGCGGCGAGGTCGGGGATCAGCGCAACCGCCACCCCGGCCGCGACGAAACCGAGGATCGCGTGGTAATCGTCGTTCTCGAAAGCGATCCGCGGCTCGAATCCCGCCCCGTGACACGCGCGCTTGAACATCCGCGTATCGGGACACGTCGTCGTCGTCCCGAGCATCCACGGCTCATGCGCGAGGTCGCGCAGCCGGACCGTCCGGCGGTCCGCGAGCGGATGGCCGGGCGGCAGCGCCACGTACATCGGATCGTCGAACAGGTGCACACGCTCCAGCGGCTCGCCCGGCACGCACTCGGCGTCGTTGCTGAGCGCGATGTCGAGCTCGCCACAGCGCAGGCGCGGGATCGATTCCTCCTCCTCCATCATCTCGACGACGAGTTCCACTCCGGGGTGGAACTCCCGGAACCGAGCGATCGCCAGCGGCACAATGCTCGCGGCGGCCGAGGCGAACGTCGCCAGGCGCACCCGACCGGCTTCGAGGCCGATCACGGCGCGCAACTCGCTCTCGGCGTCATCGAGCGCCGCGAAGATCACCTCGGCGTGACGGACGAGCACCTCGCCGGCGTCGGTCAGCCGCGCGCCGTTGACGGCGCGCGTGACCAGCACCGCGCCGGTCTCGGCTTCGAGCGTCGCCACCTGGCGTGACACCGCGGGCTGGGTATACCCCAGCGATTCCGCGGCGCCCGAGAACGAGCGCTCGCGGGCGACCGCCCTCAGCACCGCGAGACGTCCGACGTTGAGCATTACCAGAAGTTATATCAGTCCCACTGGTTCCCTATTTGCATTCATGCCTCGACGGAGTCACGATGGACGCGTCAGATCGACCAGACCGAACTCCACGAGGAGCACGCCATGACCACCACATCCCGCGCACGCCGCATCGTCAGCCGAATCAGCGCCACCTGGGCCGAGCTCGACTATGCGCAGCGTCGCCTGTTCGAGATCCAGACCGGCACGCCCGTGCCGCCGCGCCCGCGTCGGCGCCACGCGCGTGAAGACGGCCTGGGATCGCATCAGTAGCCAGGATTTCGCCGGCGGCGCTTCGCCGGCGGCGCCGGGCGGGCGGGGCCGGGCGGGCGGTGCCGCGCGCCCACCCCGCCGATGTCAAGAACCGCACGCCCGTCAGCAACCCCGACGAATCCGCGCCAACTCCCGCGTGGTGCCGGTGGTCTCCTTCGCGGTGACGGTGAACGTGTAGCTGGTCCCGTCGGTCAGGCCGGTCACGTCGGCCGAGGCCGCGGTCGGGTCAGACACCTGCACCGGCGGCTGCGCGGTCGACCCCTGATATGGGGTGATCGTGTAACCGGTGATCGACGCGCCCGCCGCGGTCACCGGCGCCGTCCAGCTCACCAATGCCTGCCCGGACGCCGGTGACGCCGTCACGTCCTGCGGGGCCTGCGGCGCAGCGCGACCCGCACCCAGCGTCCACGCGTCGATCGTCTGCCCCGCCCCCAAGAACAGCATCCCGTCCGACGCCGACGGGATCGCGAAATGATTCATCGCCGGCGTGGACTGGTTGACCACCACCGCCCCGGTCTGCAGATTGAGCCCCAACAACTGCGACGAATTCCAGCCCGTCGCCC
>JBELAG010000052.1:0-21508 GCA_049509055.1 Solirubrobacteraceae bacterium | reverse complement strand
GGGCCGGCGTCGCGCTCGTCGTAGAGCGTCTGGAGCCCGGCCCGTTGCAGCTCGGCGTACAGGCCGTCGGCCAGCTCGCGCTCGGGGCTGCCGGGCTTGCCGAGCACGACGAGCTCGACGTCGAACGGGGCGATCCCGCGCGGCCAGGAGATCCCGTGCTCGTCGGCGTACTGCTCGACCGCCGCCGCGGCGGCGCGGGCGGGGCCGAAGCCGTAGGACCCCATCCAGACGAGTTGGGAGCGGCCCGAGTCGTCGAGATAGGTCGCGCCGAGCGGCTCGGAGTAGCGGGTGCCGAGCTTGAAGATGTTGCCGATCTCGATCGCCGGCTCGATCCGGATCACGCTGCCGTTGACCGTGTCCCCGGCCACGACGGCGCGCACGTCGACGGTCTCGAAGGCGAAATCGCGGCCGGGCTCGACGCCCCGCAGATGCGCCTCGGGCTGATTGGCGCCGGTCACGTACTGCCCCGGGGCGACTCCGGCGTCGAGCAGCACGGCCAGCCGGTCGCCGACCGGGCCGATGTAGCCGGGCGGGCCCAGCCGCTCGGCGACCTCGTCGGGGCGGGCCGGGCGAAACGGCCGGCCGAGCGCGTTCTGGAGCTTGATCTCGTTGACGCGATGGTCGCCGCGCACCATCACGAGCTTCATCTCGCCGCCGTCGAGCACGACCGGGAAGGCCTTGAGCAGCGCGCCCGCCGGGACGCCGAGCATGCCGACGACCGCGTCGATCGTCGTCGCCCCCGGGGTCGACACGAGCTCCGGCTCGCCCAGCGGTGCGGGCAGCGTGACCGGCTGGGGGTCGCCGGTGGCGACCTCGACGTTGGCGGCATAGCTGCCCGCCAGCGCCACCTCGTTCTCGCCCGCCGCGCATGGCGCCATGTACTCGTCGGCGCCATGCCCCCCCATCATCCCGACGTCGGCCTTGACGCGGTACCACTCCAGGCCGCAGCGGTCGCACATCCGCTCGTAGGCGGCGGCATGCCGGTCGTAGGCGATGTCCAGGCCCTCGGCGTCCCGGTCGAAGGTGTAGGCGTCCTTCATCACGAACTCCCGGGTGCGCAGGACGCCCGCCCGCGGGCGGGGCTCGTCGCGCTCCTTGATCTGGAAGTGGTAGAGGATCAGCGGCAGGTCGCGGTAGGACTTCACCGCGGCGGCGACGTGCCCGGTGACGATCTCCTCGTGGGTCATCGCCAGCACCATGTCCGCGCCGCGGCGGTCCTTGAGCTTGAACAGCTCATCGATCGCGTAGCGCCCGGTGCGCCGCCACGGCTCGGCGGGGTGGAGCACCGGCATCAGCATCTCCTGACCGCCGATCGCGTCCATCTCCTCGCGGACGATCTGGATGATCCGCTGATGGGTGCGCCAGCCGGCGGGCAGCCAGGACCACAGTCCGGAGCCGACCTGGCGGATCAATCCGGCCCGCACCATCAGCTTGTGGGAGACCGCCTCCGCGTCCGCGGGAGGCTCGCGCTCGGTGGGGAGGAAGTAGCCGGAGAGCAGCGTCATGTGAGGCCAAGCCTACCCTGCGCGATGCTTTCCAGCTTCCGGGTATGTTCTGATACAAAGCTCGAAATTCCGCCGAGATCAAGGAGTCCGTGATGGCTTATTCCGTACCGCCGCTGCCCTACGACTACAACGCGCTCGAGCCGCATATCGACGAGGCGACGATGCGTGTGCACCACGACAAGCACCACCAGGCGTACGTCGATAAGGCCAACGCCGCGCTGGAGGGCACCGAGTGGGCCGACAAGCCGGTGCAGGAGCTGCTCAAGAACCTCGGCTCGCTGCCCGCCGACAAGCAGGGCCCGCTGCGCAACAACGGCGGCGGCCACTACAACCACTCGCTGTTCTGGGAGTGGATGGCGCCGGGTGCCGGCGGCGAGCCCGACGGCGCGCTGCGCCAGGCGATCGACTCGGCGTTCGGGTCCTTCGACGACTTCAAGGCCAAGTTCAAGGACGCGGGCGTCAACCGCTTCGGCTCGGGCTGGTCGTGGCTGGTGCACGACGGGTCCGGTCTCGCGGTGGTGTCGACTGCCAACCAGGACAACCCGATCTCCGAGGGGCACACGCCGCTGCTCGGCGTCGACGTCTGGGAGCACGCCTACTACCTCAAGTATCAGAACCGCCGGCCGGACTACATCGACGCCTGGTGGAACGTCGTCAACTGGAAGGCCGTCGCCGCCGGCTTCGAGCAGGCCTGATCCGCTGTCGGCGCGGGCGGCCGTCGCCGCCCGCGCCGGGCGCCGGGCCGACGTGGGGGATTCTGGCTCCGCATACGGTGCACGACCTCCCGCACGTCGGGCGGTGGTGCAACCGCTCGGGCTCGGAAAGGGAGGGGTTCAGGCGCGAGTGAAGCGCCGCCCGGCGACCGGCGACTGTGCCTCGTCGAGGCGAACCGGCTCGGACGGCTCGCCGTCGCCGTCCTGCGCCCGGGCCGCCGCGGCCTCCATCGCCGCCATCCGCTCCGGGGTCATGGCGGTGGCGTCCTCGTTCTCGTTCAGCCAGGCGCGAGCCTCGGCGGCGCTGCGCTCGTCGCGGACGACGTGCTTGCCGGCGGCGTAGTAGCGGTCGATCTCGGCGAACAGCTCGTCGACCAGGCGCTCGGTCGGGTACTTCTTCAGCGGCTCGCCGTGTGAGTAGATGATCCCCATGTCCTTGGCGCCGGCGATCCCGAAGTCGGCGTGGCGGGCCTCGCCGATCCCGTTGACCGCGCAGCCGAGGACCGACACCTCGATCGGGTCGTCGTAGGCCTCCAGCCGGCGCTCCACCTCGGCCACGACGCTGTCCATGTCGAACTGCAGCCGGCCGCAGGTGGGGCAGGCGATCAGCACCGGTCCGCGCTCGCGCAGCGCCAGCGCCTTGAGGATCTCCCAGGCGACCTTGACCTCCTCCTCGGCGTGGAAGGTCGACAGCGAGATCCGGATCGTGTCGCCGATCCCGTCGGCGAGCAGCGTGCCGAGGCCGACCGCCGATTTCAGCGAGCCCGACCACTTCGTCCCCGCCTCGGTCACCCCGAGGTGCAGCGGGTAGGGGATCCGCTGGGCCAGCAGCCGGTTGGCGGCGATCGTGTTGGGCACGGAGGTCGACTTCATCGACACCTTGAAGTCGTAGAACGCGAGTCGCTCCAACAGTTCCACCGTCTCCACGGCGGCGGTGACGAGCGCCTCGACCGGGTTGTCGTACTCCAGCTGGCGCAGGTGCTTGGGCAGCGAGCCGGAGTTGACGCCGACGCGCAGCGGCGTCCCGAGCTCGGTCGCCAGCGCGGTGACCTCGGCGACCTTGTCGGGGCCGCCGATGTTGCCGGGGTTGAGCCGCACGCAGTGCGCCCCGGCGCGCAGCGCCTTGAGCGCGAGCGTGTGGTTGAAGTGGATGTCGGCGATCACCGGGATCGGCGACTCCGCGACGATCGTCTTGAGCGCCTCGGCGTCCTCGTCGCGCGGGACCGCCACGCGCACGATGTCGGCGCCCGCCTCGGCGACCCGCCGGATCTGGCTGATCGTCGCCTGGAGGTCGGCGGTCTCGGTCTTGGTCATCGTCTGCACGGCGACCGGGGCGCCGCCGCCGATCGGCACGCCGCCGACGTGGATCTGGCGCTCTGAGGGCATGAACCTCAGTGTAGAGAGGGCCCCGCGCAGGGGCCGGGATCAGTCGTCGTCGGGCGGCTGGATCTCGGTCGGGGCCGCGTCCGCGCCGTCCCGGCGGCGCCGCAGCGCCAGACCTCCGAAGGCGATCGCGGCGAGGATCAGCAGCACGAGGATGACGATCACCGGGGTCGGCAGGAACGAGCCCCCGCCCCCGCTCCCGCCGGTGCCGCCGTGACCGCCGGCGAGGTTGGCGAGCGCCTGCTGGATCAGGCTCTGGCAGTCGCTGTAGGTCTTGACCGACGCGCTCATCACCGACAGGGCGTGCTCCAGCTGCGCCCGGCTGTAGGTCTGGGTCAGGCGCCCGTTGTCCTGGCAGTCGTTGATCACGGCGTTGCCCGACGCGAGCGCGACGGTGGTGAGCGCGCCCGCGCAGGCGATCGCGACGACGGCCGCGACGAGGACGATCCGCGCAGAGCAGCGTCTCATGGGCCGCAGCTTAGGCGCTGCAGTCCGGAGAGGCGCCCGCCGACCGGACGGCCGCTCACGGCGGCGCGCGCTGGATCATCGCCGCCGAGCCCTGAACCGGCGGCGCCAGCAGCGCTCCGGCGCCGGCGAGCACGGCCTGCGGGCTGGTGGTCCGCGGCGCCGACAGCGCGAAGCGGTCGACCTCGTAGCCGGCCACCGCGCGCGCGGAGATCAGCGACACCCCGGCGGGCAGCGTCCGCGGCCGCTGGTCGTACTGCTCGCCGACGACGTCGATCTCGGTGATCGTGACCGGCCGGTCGGCGGCCGCCGCGGACGACCCGGGCCCGGCCCACGGGGCGCGCGGCAGGTAGTAGGACAGCGGGCCGGTCGCGAACTGGCCGTCGTAGGCGACGATCACCCGCGTGCCGCGCGCGGGCCCGAGCGCCGCCGCGACCGCGCGCCAGTCGGGGTTCTGGTAGGCGGCGTCACGGTCGATCTTGACCGTGCCCCAGACAAACAGCGCGACGAGCACGGCGGCCAGCGCGCCACCGGCCAGGCGGGCGCGGCGGGCCGTGCAGGCGGCGGCGATCGTCACCGCCAGCGGCGGCCAGGCCGGCATCAGCCCGCGCGCGATGAAGTCATCGCGGCCGGCGAGCGCGAGCACCAGCGGGACGAGCACCACCACGCCGGCCAGCGCCGCCGCGATCCCCGCCCCGCGCAGCTCCCGGTCCCCGGCGCCGACCACCAGCAGCGCGATCACCGCCGCGGCCAGCCCCGCCGCGGCGAGCAGGCCGTCGGAGACGAGCGGGCCCTTGTACAGGGTGTCGAGCGCAAAGGCGACCGGCACCTGCTGGAGGCGCAGCGACAGCGGCTGGCTGACGATGAACTGCGCCGGGCGCGACAGCTGGGGTGAGACGTGCGGGATCAGCGGCGCCAGGACGACCGCCTGGGACACGAGCGCGACCACGCTCGCCCGGCTGCGCGCCCGGGCGACGAGCGCCAGCCCCTCGGCAGCGATCAGGAAGCCCGCGAAGTACTGCGTCAGCAGCGCCAGCGCCGAGATCGCCGCCCACCACCCCAGGCGCCGCCCGGTCGGCGCGTGCAACGCCCGGGCGAAGCACAACAGCGACGCGGTGCACAGTGCGGTCATCAGCATGTACTCGCGGGCCTGCTGGGAGTATCCGATCATCAGCGGGTTGACCGCGGCGAAGCCGGCCGCGACCAGCCCCGCCCGCCGCGACACGAGCTCGCGGCCGGACAGGTACAGCAGCGGCACGACCGCCACGCCGGCGAGCGCCGACAGCGAGCGCAGCGCCACTTCGCCGGTCCCCGCCAGCTGCGCCCACGGCCAGGCGAGGATCAGATACAGCGGCGGGTTCCACTCCGAGGTGTTCCAGGCGTGGAGCATCGAGCCGAACGACAGGCTGAGCTCGTGGGCGGCCTGGGACTCGTCGAGCCAGTAGCTCTGGCTGCCGAGCGCGACGATCCGCAGGACCGCCGCCATGACGGTGACCGCCAGCAGGATCCAGACCTCCCGGGAGAGAGACGGCGCGCGGCCCGTGCGCGCCCGCGCCAGAGCGCCCGTCCGAGCCGGAAGGAGCATGCGGCGGCAGTGTACATCTGCTCCGCGGCGCCGGTGCGGGGCCGCGCGGCGGGCGCTCACCGGCCGCGGCCGGCCAGCGCCGAACCGCAACCAATCGCCTGCGGTGACGTTATTGTCACCCGGCTTGGCCTCAACCCCGACATCCCCCACCCGCCGTCCGGACACCCGCCGCTGGCTCGCGGCCGGGGCGGCGGCCGCCGTCGTGATCGTCGCGGTCATCGTCGTGCTCGTGGTGGGCGGCGGCTCCTCGACGACCCAGCCGATCGCCCCGGTGCCGCTGCCGCACCCCGGGCCCGGGCCCGCGTCGATGTTCA
Source organism: Solirubrobacteraceae bacterium (assembly GCA_049509055.1). GTDB lineage: Bacteria > Actinomycetota > Thermoleophilia > Solirubrobacterales > Solirubrobacteraceae > Palsa-465. The sequence goes on along the minus strand of JBELAG010000052.1, from coordinate 15,543 downwards.
CCCCGGCCTCGCAGCTGACCACCGCCCCCGCCGCCACGATCGACACGCTCGCGGCGCTCGGCGTCGACCAGGTGCACGTCTACCTGCACTGGGCCGACATCGCGCCCGATCCCAACTCCCGCCGGCGCCCGGTCTTCGACGCCGCCGACCCGGCGGCCTACCCGGCGGCGAACTGGGCGGTGTTCGACACGGTCGTGCGCGACCTCAAGGCGCGCCACATCGCGATCGACCTCGCGCTCGTGCCGCCGCCTCCGCTGTGGGCGGAGGGCAAGGGCGCCCCCAATCCCGGCGAGCACCCCTACTGGCGCCCGTCGACGGCCGAGTGGGGCCAGTTCGTCGAGGCGGTCGGGCTGCGCTACAGCGGGCATTACATCCCGCCCGGCGCCACCGCGCCGCTGCCCCGCGTCGACTTCTGGTCGATCTGGAATGAGCCGAATCTCGGGATCGAGCTCGCGCCACAGGCGGTGCCCCACACCCGGATCGAGGTGTCGGGGACGTTGTACCGCCAGATCGTCGACGCCGCGTGGAGGGCGTTCGCGGCCACCGGCCACGGTCACGACACGATCCTGATCGGCGAGACGGCGCCGGCCGGGGCGACGTTCGGCGACGCGCCCGGGCTGTTCGCCGTGATGTCGCCGCTGCGCTTCCTGCGCGCGCTGTACTGCGTCGACGCCGGCTACGCGCCGCTGCGTGGCCTCGCTGCCCGCCAGCGGGGCTGCCCGGCGACGGCGGCGGGGTCGGCCACGTTCGCCGCCGACAACCCCGGCCTGTTTCACGCCAGTGGCTATGCCAACCACCCATACCCGCAGGGCTTGGCGCCCAACGAGCCGACTCCCGGCCAGCCCGATTTCGCCGAGCTGGCGGCGACCGGCAACCTCGAGCGGACGCTCGACAGGCTCCAGCAGGTGTACGGATCCCACACCCGCTTCCCGATCTGGTCGACCGAGTTCGGCTACCAGACCACCCCTCCTGACACGGAGTCCGGAGTGGTCTCGCCGACGCGCGCGGCGTACTACCTCAACTGGTCGGAGTATCTGACCTGGCTGGACCCGCGCCAGCGCTCCTATGACCAGTATCTGCTCGACGACCCGCCGGACGGCAACTTCGCCAGCGGCCTGGAGACGGCGACCGGGCTGCCCAAGCCCGGCTTCTACGCCTTCCGGATGCCGCTCTACCTGCCCTACACCGCCACCCGCAGCGGCCATCCGCTGGCGGTCTGGGGCTGCGTGCGCCCAGCCCCCAACGCCGCCCGTGCCACCCATCGCACGCAGGTGGTGGCGATCGAGTTCCAGCCGGGCGGGGGCGGCGCCTTCCGGACCGTCAAGCGGGTGCCGATCACCGACCGCCACGGGTATTTCGACGTTCCGGTCACGTTCCCCGGCAGCGGCAATGTGCGCCTGGCGTGGACCTATCCGCGCGGCCCGCAGATCTTCAGCCGCACGGTCGTCGTCGCGCTCCGCTAGCCTCCGCCGCGCCCTCCCGCCACCCTTGTCAGGCGATCGTCGGTCGCCGCGGTGGCGCCGCAACTCTATTGCCCTGGAGCTGTTACCAACACCATGCCCAAAATCCCCGCCACCCTCCTCCCCCGGCGCCGTGGGACCGCCGCGCTGGGCGCCCTCCTCGCCGTGATCGCCGCCGCCTGGCCCCCCGCCACCGCGAGCGCGAGCCACTCCCAGCTGGCGATCATCCAGGACGGCAACGATCTGACCAGTCCGGCGTCGACGATCCTCCAGTTCCGCGCGCTCGGCGCCAACACGATCCGCGTGATCGTGCCGTGGGCGACGCTCGCGCCCGCCCCGCTGAGCACCAAGAAGCCGGCGACGTTCAACGCGACCGACCCCAACGACTACCCGGCGGGGGCGTGGGCGCCGTACGACGCGATCGTCCAGGACGCGGCCAAGGACGGGTTGACCGTCGACTTCACCGTCACCGGCGGCGCGCCGCGCTGGGCCGAGGCCTCAGCGCTGCCCAAGGGCAGCACCGTCGATCCGCTGTTCACCGCGTGGGAACCCAACGCGGCCGCCTACGGGCAGTTCGTGCAGGCGGTCGGCACCCGCTACGACGGGCATTTCGTGCCCGCCGGCGGCGCCACCGCGCTGCCGAAGGTGCACTTCTGGGCGATCTTCAACGAGGTCAACTTCGGCGAGGACCTCGGACCACAGGCCACCGATGGCTCGACCGTCGCGACCGGCCCGATGATGTACCGGTCGCTGCTCAACGCCGGCTGGAACGCGTTGCAGGCCACGGGACACGGCCACGACACGATCCTGATCGACGAGTTCGCCGCGCGCGGGATCGCCGGCCCGCCCACCAGCCATGCTCCGCAGGGCTATCCGGGCAACTACGCGCAGACCAAGCCGCTGATCTTCCTGCGGGCGCTCTACTGCGTCAACGCCGACTACCAGCAGCTGCGCGGCAGCGCCGCGGCGGCGATCGGCTGCCCGACGACGGCCGCCGGATCGCGGAGCTTCCGCGCTCAGAACCCCGGCCTGTTCAACGCCAGCGGCGTCGGCGACCACCCGTATCCCGGCAATCAGGACCCGCTGATCGACGGCAACACCGACCCCAACTTCGCCACCTTCCCCGACCTCGGCCATCTCGAGAGCGCGCTGGACCGCCTCAACCGCATCTACGGCTCCAGCAAGCAGTTCCCGATCTACAACGACGAGTACGGCTACATCACCGACCCGCCGGCCACCGGACGGGTTGCGATCACCGGCGGGCACTACGTGTCGCCGGCGACCGCCGCGTACTACATCAACTGGGCGGAGTACCTGAGCTGGAAGAGCCCGCGCACCGCCAGCTACATGCAGTATCTGCTCGAGGACCCGGCCCCCAGCAGCGGCCCGTATGCCGGCTTCGCCAGCGGCCTGGAGACCTTCAACGGCAAGCAGAAGGCGACCTACGACGCCTACCGCCTGCCGGTCTACATGCCGACGACGACGTTCTCGCACACCTCCAGCCAGGAACTGTGGGGCGCGGTGCGGCCGGCGCCGTTCATCCGGTTCGACGGCGACGGGATCCAGAAGGCGGCGATCCAGCTCAACGGCACGACGATCTCGACGGTCAGCGTGACCGGGGCCGGCGGGTACTTCGACGTCCGTCTCAAGTTCCCCAAGAGCGGCACCGTCCGGCTGGCGTGGACGTATCCGAAGCTCGATCCGCTGGTGCCGATCACCGACCTCGGCAAGACCGTCTACAGCCGGAGCTTCACGGTCACCGTGCATTGAGGTTGGTCAGCGGCGGCGGCATCGGGAATACTGGGAGCCGATGCCGTCCGGCTCGCCCCAGCTGATCTCCCGCCTGCAGGAGCTATGCGGTCGCGAGTTCGTGCTCACCCACCGGCACGAGCTCGCGACCTATCGCTCCGACGGTCTCCTGCACTACCGCCAGACGCCGGCGGCCGCGGTCCTGCCGGGCACCCCGGCGCAGGTGCAGGCCGTCGTGCGGGCCTGCTACGAGGCCGAGGTCCCGTGGGTGGCGCGCGGCGCCGGCACCGGCCTGTCGGGCGGCGCGCTGCCGGTGGCCGAGGGCGTCCTGATCGTGCTGTCGCGGATGCGGCGGATCCTCGCGGTCGACCTCGACGACGGGCGGGTGGTCGTGCAGCCCGGCGTCACCAACCTGTCGATCTCCCGTGCGGTCGCCCCCACGCACTTCTATCCGCCTGACCCGTCGAGCCAGATCGTCTGCTCGATCGGCGGCAACATCGCCGAGAACTCGGGCGGCGCGCACTGCTTCAAGTACGGCTTCACCACCAACTACGTGCTCGCGCTCGACATCGTCCTCACCGACGGTTCCCTGGTCACGCTCGAGCGCGATGCCCCCGGCTATGACCTGCTCGGCGCGTTCGTCGGTTCCGAGGGCACGCTCGGCGTGGCGACGCGGATCGTGCTGCGGGTGATCCCGGCGCCCGAGAGCGTGCGCACGCTGCTGGCGTTCTTCCCCGACACGGGGTCGGCCGGCGACGCGGTCACGGCGATCGTCGAGGCGGGGATCGTCCCGGGTGCGATCGAGATGATGGACCGGCTCTCGATCGAGGCCGCCGAGCAGGCCACCGGGGCCGGCTACCGGCTCGACGCCGGCGCCGCGCTGCTCGTCGAGCTCGACGGGCCGCGCGAGGAGTGCCTGAGCGGCCTGGAGCGCCTCACCGCCCTGTGCGCCACCGCCGGCGCGCTCGACGTGCGGATCGCCCGCAGCGACGCCGAGCGCGAGCTGATCTGGCGCACCCGCAAGGCGGCGTTCGCCTCGATGGGGCGGATCGCCCCGGCCTACTACGTCCAGGACGGGGTCATCCCCCGCACCCGCCTGGCGGAGGTGCTGCGCCGGATCGACGCGCTCGCGCAGGAGTACGAGCTGCGGGTGGCCAACGTGTTTCACGCCGGCGACGGGAACCTGCACCCGCTCGTCTGCTATGACTCCGCCCGCGAGGGCGAGGCGGCGCGGGCCGAGGAGCTGTCGGGCCTGATCATCAAGGCGTGCGTCGACGCCGGCGGCTCGATCACCGGCGAGCACGGCGTCGGCATCGACAAGAAGGCCTACATGCCGTCGATGTTCTCCGAGCCCGATCTCGAGGCGTTCCAGCGGCTGCGCTGCGCGTTTGATCCTCACGGCCTGGCCAACCCGGGCAAGGTGATGCCGACCCCCCGGCTGTGCGGAGAGGTGCCAGGCCCCTATCGCCGCCACCCGCTCGAGCGGGCCGGCATCGCCGAGCGCTTCTAGGCGGGCGCGATGGCCACCGAAGCGCACGCCCCGCTCGCCCCCCGGACCTTCGAGGACGCCGCCGCCGCGCTCGCCGCCGCCGGGGCGCAGCGACGGCCGGTCCGGATCGTGGGCTCCGCCACCAAGCAGGGCTGGGGCCGCCCGGTCGCCGGCGATCTGGCCGGGGCGGCCGTTGAGCTGCACACCTCCGGACTGGACGAGATCATCGCCCACAACGCCGGGGATCTCACCGCCAGCCTGCAGGCCGGGGTCCCGGTGGCGGTGGCGCAGCGGACGTTCGCGGCCGCCGGGCAGATGCTGGCGCTCGACCCGCCGCTCGGCGCCACGCCGGGGGCGACGATCGGCGGCGTCGTCGCCACCGGGGACTGCGGCCCGCTGCGCCACCGCTACGGGGCGCCGCGCGACCTGGTCGTCGGCGCGACCGTGGCGCTCAGCGACGGCACGATCGCCCGCGCCGGCGGAACCGTGATCAAGAACGTCGCCGGCTATGACCTCGCCAAGCTGTTCGCCGGCTCGTTCGGCACCCTCGGTCTGATCCTGTCGGTCAACGTCAGGCTGCATCCGCGCCCCGAGCACAGCGCGACGGCGCTCGGCGCCGCCCCCGATCCGGCGCGGCTCACCGCCGCGGCGCTGGCGCTGGCCGCGTTCCCGGCCGAGTTCGAGTGCCTCGACGTCGCCTGGCGGTCGGGGCGCGGCACGGTCCTGGCGCGCTGCGCCGGCCCCGAGGCCGCCCGCCGCGCATACCGGACCGCCCGCCGGATGCGCGAGCTCGGGCTCGCCGAGATCGCGGTCAGCGACGACGACGCGCCGCTGTGGGGGCGCCAGCGCGCCGCGCAGCGCTCCGCCGACCGGGCGCTGGTCAGGGTGACGGCGGCCCCGACCGCGCTCGCCGCGGTGATCGCCGCCGCGCGGGCCTGCGGCGGCGCGCTCGTCGGCCGCGCCGCGCTCGGGCAGAGCTTCGTCGAGGTCGACCCCGAGGCGGTCGCCCGGCTGCGGACGGGGCTGCCGGCGGGCGCCGCCGGCGTCGTGCTCGACGCGCCCCCGCAACTGCGCGAGGCGATCGACCCCTGGGGTCCGGTCCCCGACGCCGCGCTCGCGCTGATGCGCCAGGTCAAGGCGCGCTTTGACCCCTCCGGCACGTGCAACCCCGGGTTGTTCGCGGGAGGGATCTGATGGCCGCCTTCGACGACCATCGCACGCCCGAGCAGTCGGTGATCGATGACTGCGTGCACTGCGGCTTCTGCCTCGACAGCTGCCCGACGTACGTCCTGTGGGGCGCCGAGGCCGACTCGCCGCGTGGCCGAATCGTGCTGATCAACGACGGGCTCAACGCCGGCGACGGGCTGTCGGGCGAGATGGTCACCCACTTCGACCGCTGCCTGGGCTGCATGGCGTGCGTGCCGGCGTGCCCGTCGGGGGTGCGCTATGACCGCCTGATCGAGCGCGTGCGCCCGCAGGTCGAGCGCCACCATCGCCGCGCGCCCGGCGAGCGGGCGCTGCGGGCGCTGCTCTACGGCACGCTGCCCCACCCGCGGCGCCTGCGCGTGCTGGCGCCGGTGCTCGCCGCCACCCGCCGGGTGGGCACCGAGCATCTCCCCGGGCGGCTGGCCGGCCTGGTCGACGTCGCGCCGCGCCCGCCCGCCGATGGCGAGCGGCGAGCGCAGGTCGCGCGGCGCACCCCGGCGGTCGGGCCGCCACGCGGCCGCGTCGGGCTGCTGCTGGGCTGCGTGCAGCGTGTCTTCTATCCCCACGTGCACCGCGCGACCGTGCACGCGCTCGCGGCGGAGGGCTTCGAGGTGCTCGCGCCGCGGTTGCCGGACTGCTGTGGCGCGCTGCAGTTCCACGGCGGCGAGGAGCCGGCGGCGATCCGGCGCGCCCGGGAGACGATCGCCGCGTTCGCGCAGGCCGCCGGCGACGGCGGTCTCGATCACATCGTCGTCAACGCCGCCGGGTGCGGCTCGGCGATGAAGGAGTACGGCGAGCTGCTCGGGACGCCCGAGGCGCGGGCGTTCTCTGAGCGGGTCCGCGACGTCACCGAGCTGCTGGGCTCGATCGAGCCACGGGCGCCCCGCGGGCCGGTGCCGCTGCGCGTCGCCTATCACGACGCCTGCCATCTCGCCCATGCCCAGGGCGTGCGCCGCGCGCCCCGGGAGCTGCTGCGGGCGATCCCCGGCCTGGAGCTCGTCGAGGTGGCCTCCGAGCCCGACGTGTGCTGTGGCTCGGCCGGGATCTACAACCTCGTCGCGCCCGACGCCGCCGCGGCGCTCGGCGCCCGCAAGGCCCGCCATCTGATCGACACCGGCGCCCAGGCGATCGCCGCCGCCAACCCGGGCTGCGCCGCGCAGCTCGACCGGCATCTGCGCGACCTTCGATGCCCGCTGCCGATCCATCATCCCGTCGAGCTCGTCTCGCGGTCGATCGCGGCGGCCGCCGGGTAGCGATGTCCAGACGGCTCGACGGCGCGACGGTGCCGGCGGTCGCGGCGGTCGCGGCGGTCGTCATCGCCGGGTGCGGCGCGGCAGCGCCGTCCTCGTCCTCGAGCTCCTCGTCGAGCGCGGCCCCCGTCGCCGCGTCGAGCTCCGCGGCGACCACCCGCGCGGCGACCTCGCCGGTCAGGCGCCGCGCCGCCCCGCGCTCACACGCACGCCGCTCGGCGCGCCCGGCGCATCCGCCGGCGGTCGCCACCGCCGGCCTGGCGACCACCGCGGGCTATGGGACCTACGAGCTCTGCCAGGGCCGGTGCACCGGCTCGGTCCCCGCGGCGTTGCGGACGGCGCTGGCGCTGCCGGGCCTTGGCGGGGGGCCCTGTCCGGTGACGATCAGGGTCGACGGTCCGGTCACCGACTCGGCGGGGCCCGAGGTCGGGGTCGCCAACGTGATCGACAGCCCGTGGATGTCGGTGCCGGTCACCTGGACGGCGTCCGCCGCCTACGGCGGTCCGGTCCTGATCCGCGGCGGCGAGGTGGGCGGCACCGGCGCGCTCGGGTTCGGCGAGAGCGCCACGCCCTACGACGAGCTCCAACTGCTCGACGGCGGCCGCGGAGCGCGCGCGGCCGCCGGCGCGCGCGCCTGGTCGACGTACACCCGCGTCCGCTCCCCCGGCTGCTACGCCTACCAGGTCAACGGCAGCGGCTTCGCCGAGGTGATCGTGTTCCGCGCGGTGGGGTAGTCGCGCCGGGGGACTGCGTGCTCGGCCCGCCGGCGGGACCCCTCGGCGCACCGTCTCGTGCTCTACGGACAACCGATCGTCGACCTGCGCACCGACACCGTCCGCCGCCACGAACTGCTCGTGCGGATGCTCTCCCCCACCGGCGAGCTCATCGGTCCCGGCGCATTCCTGCCCGCGGTGGAGCGCGACGGGGTGATCGGCGAGATCGACCGCTGGGTGATCGACCACGCCCTCGCGGCGTGCCGCCGGCTATCCCGCAGCCGCGTACATCGCCTCGATCGCCGCGGCGTACTTGGTGGCGATCGGCTTGCGCTTGAGCTTGATCGTCGGGGTCAGCTCGTCGCCGCCGGGCAGCCAGTCACCGGGGATGACCGTGAACCTCTTGATCTGCTCGACCCGCGCCAGCCGAGCGTTGGCCGCGTCGACGCCGGCCTGCACCGCGGCGAGCACCGCCGGCTCGGCGGCGAGCTGCGCGAGCGTGCGGTCGCCGAGCCCCTGGGCGCCGGCCCACTGCGGCGCGTAGTCGGAGTCGAGCACGATCAGCGCGGTGTTGTAGGGCCGGCCGTCACCGATCGCGCAGGCCTGCCCGATCAGCGGGCTGCCCGACTTCACCGCCGCCTCGATGTTGGCGGGCGACATGTTCTTGCCCGCGGCGTTGATGATGATCTCCTTCTTGCGATCGACGATCGTCAGGAAGCCGTCCTCGTCGAGCGCGCCGATGTCGCCGGTGTGCAGCCAGCCGCCGGCGTCGATCGCCTCGGCGGTGCGCTCGGGCTGGTTGCGGTAGCCGATCAGCAGGAACTCCCCCCGGCACAGGACCTCGCCGTCGTCGGCGATCCGGATCTCCACGCCGGGCGACGGCGGCCCGACCGTCCCGATCTTCACCTGGCCGGGCCGGTTGCAGGTTCCGGTCCCCGACGTCTCCGACATCCCCCACAGCTCGGCGAGCTCGATGCCGATCGCGTGGAAGAACTCCAGCACGGCGACCGGCGTGGGGGCGGCGCCGACGTTGACCGCGGCCAGCTGGTCGAGGCCGAGCATCACGCGGATATGGGAGAAGATCTGCTCGTCGGCGCGGGCGACCGCCGCCTCGAGCTCGGCGGGCACGGGCTGGCCCTGCTGGCGCAGCCGCACACGCTCGGTCGCCGCCGCCAGCGCCTCCTGCATCGGCCGGCGCTGCTCCTCGGGCGCGGCAGCCTGCATCGCCTCCAGGCCGGCCTTGAGCTTCTCCCAGATGCGGGGCACGGCGAAGAACCAGTTGGGCCGCACCTGCGGCAGGTAGGACAGCACCTGGCGCGGGTCCGGGGCGCAGGTGATGGTGGCGGCATAGACCAGGGGGATGTAGTGGTGGGCCATGCGCTCGGCGATGTGGGCCGACGGCAGCCACGAGATCACCCGGGCGCCCGCCGGCAGGGTCATGATCTCGCCGACGCCGCGGGCGGTGACCATGATCGCGTGGTGGGTGAGCTGCACGCCCTTGGGATGGCCGGTCGTGCCCGAGGTGTAGATCAGCGTCACCACGTCGCCGGGGGCGACCGCGGCGGCGGCCGCGTCGGCGTCGAAGCCGGGATTGGCCGCCTCCACCGCGGCGAGCGCGAGGACCCCGTCGGGCGCCTCGCCGTCGACGACGATCACGTGTTCGAGGCCGGGGAGCCGGCGGCGTGCCTCGAGCATCACCGCCAGGAACTCCTGCTCGACGATCGCCACCCGGGCGCCGGAGTCGGTGATCAGGTACTCGATCTCGGCGGCCGGATACGTCGTGTAGATGGAGAATGGGGTCGCGCCGACGGTCACCGCCGCGAGGTCGGCGATGTGGAACTCGGGCCGGTTGCCGAGCATCAGCGCGACGCAGTCGCCGCGGCGCACGCCGAGCGAGGCGAGTCCGCCGGCGAGGGCCTCGACGCGGGAGCGCAGCTGCGCCCAGGTGAGCGCGACGCTGTCGTCGGGCATCCGTACCGCGATGACGTCGGGATGGCCGGCCGCGGTGCGGCGCAGCGCCTCGGTCAGCGTCGAGGCGTCGATCGCCTGCGCGGCGGCCGCCTCCATCGTGCTGCTCTCCATGGACTCCTCCACCTCACAGGTTCGTCGGACCGGCGTGGCCGACAACGCTACCTGACGGAGAAGCCAGGACCGCTCAGGGTCGAGATGTCGTTGCTGAGGCCGATCACGAACAGCAGCACGATCAGCGCGAAGCCGACGACCCCGGCCCGCTCCAGCACGACGAACGGGATCCGCCGCCCGCGCACCTTCTCCGCCACGGCCCAGAACACATGGCCGCCGTCGAGCGGCAGGAACGGGAACAGGTTGATCACCCCGAGCGACAGCGAGATCAGCGCCAGCACCCACAGCGCCTGCGTGGAGCTCGTCGCGAACGACTCCTCGGTGACCGTGTAGCCGCCGACGATGCCGTGTAGTTGACTGCGTACCTTGGGCTCGAACAGCCGCGCGATCGTCGTCACCGTCGAGTGGGTGACGTACCACATCTCGTTGAGGCTGGCCGTGGCCGCGCTCGTCAGCGCCAGCGGCGCGATCCGCACGCCGAAGCTGAAGCCCACCCGCACGCGCTTGACCGCCGTCGAGTAGCGCGGGTCGATCGTGTAGGACAGCAGCCGGCCGTCACGGCGCACGACGAGCCTGACCGGGGTGGCGGCCACACACCCGGGGGTCTGCGCGCCGGTGCACCGGTGCGACGCGATCTGCTCGGTGATCTGGGTCACCGACAGCCCGCGCCGGCCGTCGACCGCGACGATCTGATCGCCGGCCCTGAGGTACCGGGAGGCGGGCGCGACCACGTCCTGCACGGTCTTGGTCGCGACCGCCTGGCCCTGCGACAGCGCGATCCCCATGATGATCACGAACGCGATCATCAGGTTGACGGCCGGCCCGGCGAGGATCACCACCACCCGCTTCCACACCTTCTGGTTGTAGTAGGCGCGCCCGACGAACTCGGGCGGGATGTCCTCGTTGGGGTTCATCCCGGTGATCTTCACGTAGCCGCCGAGCGGGATCGGGCCGACGCCGTACTCGGTCTCGCCCCGGCGCCATTTGACCAGCAGCGGCCCGAAGAACAGCGAGAAGCGCTCGACCCGCATCCCGACCGCCTTGGCGGCCACGAAGTGGCCCGCCTCGTGCAGGATGATCAGCGCGGCGAAGCCGAGGAATGCGAGGATGAAGGACACGCCCGCCCACCAGTGTGCCAAGTCGGACCTATGGCGATGCTCAAGCGCTCGTATGAGCCGCGATCAGACCGGCGGCCACCCGCCGGGCCTCGCCGTCGGCAACCGCCAGCGATTCGAACGAGTGCACCGGACCGGACGGCAGGCGCGTGAGGGTCTGCTCGATCACCGCGGCGACGTCGGGGAACCGCAGCCGGCCGCCCAGGAACGCGTGCACCGCGATCTCGTTGGCCGCGTTGAGCGTGCAGGGCGCGGTCCCGCCGGCGATCCCCGCCTCGCGGGCGAGCCGCAGGCAGGGAAACGTCTCGAGATCGACCGCCTCGAAGGTCAGCGCGCCGACCTCGACGAGATCGAGCGCCCGCACGGGCACGTCGACGCGCTCTGGATAGTGCAGGCCGTAGGCGATCGGAACGCGCATGTCGGGGTAGCCGAGGTGGGCGAGCGTCGCCCCGTCGCACAGCTGGATCAGGCTGTGGATGATCGACTGGGGGTGGACGACGACGTCGAGCCGCGCGTAGGGCGTGCCGAACAGGTGATGGGCCTCGATCAGCTCCAGGCCCTTGTTCATCAGCGTCGCCGAGTCGATCGTGATCTTGCCTCCCATCGACCACGTCGGATGGGCGAGCGCCTGCGCGATCGTCGCGTCGGCGAGGTCGGCGGCGCGCGCTCCGCGAAACGGCCCGCCGGACGCGGTGAGGATCAGCCGGTCGACGGTCCCGGCGCGCTCGGAGGCCAGCAGCTGGTGCAGCGCCGAATGCTCGGAGTCGACCGGGATGATCATCGCGCCGGTCGCCTCGGCCAGCTGCGTGACCAGCTCGCCGCCGACGACCAGCGACTCCTTGTTGGCGAGCGCCAGGTCGATGCCCTCCGCGAGCGTCGCGACCGTCGGCACGAGCCCGGCCGACCCGACGATCGCGTTGAGCACGAGGTCGCACGCCGACTCGGTGACCAGCCGCACCAGCCCCTCGGGGCCCGACAGCACCTCGCCGTCGGTCCACGCCTCGGCGGCGCGGGCGGCCGCGTCGGGGTCGGAGAGCGCGATCCGGCGCACGCCGGTCGCGCGAGCCTGCTCGATCAGCGTCTGCCAGCCCGTGCCGGCGCTCAGCCCGACGACGGTCAGCTCGCCGGCGCTGCGCGAGACGACATCGAGCGCCTGGACGCCGATCGAGCCCGTGGACCCGAGGATGACCAGTCGGCGCGACACGCGTGGATTGTAGGAGGGGCGCGTGGCGGCGCCGGCCCTCAATGCAGCACGCCGGCCCAGATGTAATAGCCGGCGACGACGGTGAAGATGACCGCGTCGAGCCGGTCCAGCGCGCCGCCGTGGGCCCCGAACGCGTGCCCGGCGTCCTTGACCGCGGCGTCGCGCTTGACCAGCGACTCGAACAGGTCGCCGATCGGCGCCAGCACCGCGACCGAGGCGCCGAGCAGAAGCGCGTCGCCCGGCGTGAGCCACGCCTGGTTGAGCCCCGCCACGAACACCGACAGGATCGCGATCAGCATCCCGCAGACCAGCCCCTCGACGGTCTTGCGCGGCGAGATCTGCGGCGCCAGCGGCCGGCGCCCGAACAACCGCCCGCCCAGGTAGGCGGCGGTGTCGCTGAGGAACGTGCCGACGAGGATGTCGATCATGATCCCGCCGCCGTGCGGGAGCTCGCGCAGCAGGACGGCGTGGGCGAAGGCCAGTCCGATCCAGAACACCCCGAGCAGGGTGCCGGCGATCGATACCGTCGCCATCCCGCCCTGGCCGCTGCCGATCACGACCAGGAAGATCACCGGCAGCGTCGCCACGGCGATCTCCAGGACGTCGCGTTCGGTGCCGAAGCGGGCAGCCATCACCATCGCCGCCAGCGAGGCGAAGCCGACGAGCGGCGCCGGCCGCCAGCGATCGAGCAGCCGGTAGAGCTCGTGCAGACACACGCAGCCGATCGCGACCATGAACAGCGCCCAGGCGGTCCCGCCGACATCGACGAACACGATCGCCACGATCGCCGCGGGGATCGCCACCAGGATCCGCGCCGGCAGGTCGGAGCGGCGCCGCGGCTCGGCCGGCTCGCGGCGGCGCCCGGCGGTCGATGGGCGCGCCGGGGCGCGGGGACCCGGGGGTCGGGCACCCGGGGCGCGGGGCCGGCGCGCGCGGGATGGCGGCGGCGAACCGCGGCCGCCCGACCGGCCTCGGCCGTCGGGCGCTCGGCGTCGCGCCGGGGGCATCAGCGGCCTCCGAACCGGCGCCGGCGGGCGGCGAACTCGTCCAGCGCCGCGACGAACGCCGTCCGCGAGAAATCCGGCCACAGCTCGTCGCGGAAGACGAACTCGGAGTACGCCGCCTGCCACAGCAGATAGTTGGACAGCCGCTGCTCGCCGCTGGTGCGGATCACGAGGTCGGGATCGTGCATGTCGGGGGCGTAGAGAAGGGCTCGGAACTCGTCCTCGGTGGTCCCGGTGAAGCGCGCCGCGGCGTCGAGGATCTCGGCCCGGCCGCCGTAGTTGAAGGCGACGAACAGGGTGATCCGGTCGTTGGCCGCGGTCGTCTCCTCGGCCCAGTCCATTCGCTCGATCAGCTCGGGGGCGACCGGATCGGCCCGCCGGCCGATGAAGCGCATGCGCACGCCCTCGGCGTCCAGCTCGGGCGTCTCGGCCTCGATCCGCCGGGCGAACATCGCCATCAGCGCCGCCACCTCGTCGGCGTCGCGCGACCAGTTCTCGGTGGAGAACGAGTACACGGTCAGCTCGCGGACGCCGAACTCCGCCGCGTCGCGCAGCCGCGCCTTGACCGTATCGGCACCGGCCTCGTGCCCGGCCACCACCGGCAGGCCGCGCCGCTGCGCCCAGCGGCCGTTGCCGTCGGTGATGATCGCCACGTATCGCGGCCGTCCACCCCGGCTGCCGGCTTGCGAGGGCGCAGCGGACCCATCGGCCTTCACTGGACCCACCGAGCCACCGGCTACACCTCCAGGATGTCTTCTTCCTTGGACTTGAGCGCCTCGTCGAGCTCGGCGATGCGCGCGTCGGTCACCTTCTGCAGATCCAGCTCGGCGCGGTGCTCGTCGTCGGAGCCGGCGTCGCCCGCCTCCTTGAGCTCACGCAGGTCGTGCATCACGTCACGGCGGATGTTGCGGATCGCCACGCGGCCCTCCTCGGCGATGTGGCGCACGACCTTGACGAGCTGGCGCCGGCGCTCCTCGGTCAGCTCGGGGATCACGAGGCGGATGAGGTTGCCGTCGTTGCCCGGCGTGAGGCCGACGTCGGACTCGAGGATCGCCCGCTCGATCGCCTTGATCGAGCTCTTGTCGTACGGCTGCAGTGCCAGCAGCCGGGGCTCGGGGACGGTGATCGTCGCCAGCTGCTTGAGCGGCGTGGACGTGCCGTAGTAGTCGACGCTGATCCGGTCCAGCAGCGCGGGGCTCGCCCGGCCGGTGCGCACCGAGCTGAACTCGTGCCGCGTCGCCTCCACCGATTTGGCCATCCGCTCGCGGGCGTCGGCCAGCAGCTCATCGATGATGTCGCCGTCGCTCATCAGGCCTCCGTGTCTCCTCTGACCCTCGTGCTCAGTCGCCGACTGCGAACCTCGCGAAGCGGCGGATGACTATGTTCTCACGCGTCTCGGCCGACAGCGCGGCGCGCAGCTCCTCGATCGTCTTGCCGCTGTGCTTGTCCTCGTTGACGTGCGTCTGGCGCAGCAGCACGACCTCGTCGAGCCACTTGTCGAGCTTGCCGGTGACGATCCGCTCGCGCACGTTCTCGGGGCGGTCCGACGCCTGCTCGACCGCGATCCGCTCCTCGCGGGCGCGGTCCTCGGCGGGCACCTCGTCCTCGCTGATCGCCAGCGGCGTGGAGGCGGCGACGTGCAGCGCGACGTCGCGCGCGAACTCGACGAACTTCTCGTTGCGCGCCACGAAGTCGGTCTCGCAGTCGACCTCCACCATCGCGCCGATCTTGTTGCCGGCATGGATGTAGGTCTGCACGACGCCCTCGCGGGCCTCCCGGCCCGAGCTCTTGGCGGCCTGCGCGTCGCCGCGGGCACGCAGCAGCTCGATCGCCTTCTCGAGGTCGCCGTCGGACTCGGCGAGCGCGTCGCGGCAGGCCAGCATCGCGGCCCCGGTGCGATCGCGCAGGGCCTTGACGTCCTTGGCGGAGACGGCGCTCATGACTGCTCCTCGGTCGGCGTGGCGGCGGCTGCCGGTTCCGGAGTCGGGGTCGGGGTCAGGGTCGGGGTCGGGGCGTCCGTCGCCGGTTCGGCAGGCTCGGGCGGTGCCGCCGGCTCAGGGGCGGCGGCGGCGGCCGGCTCGGGGCTCGGCTCCGGTGCCGCGGCCGGCTCGGGACTCGGCTCCGGTGCCGCGGCCGGCTCGGGGCTCGGCTCCGGCGCCGCGGCCGGCTCGGGGCTCGGCTCCGGCGCCGCGGCCGGCTCGGGACTCGGCTCCGGCGCCACGGCCGGCTCGGGGCTCGGCTCCGGCGCCACGGCCGGCTCGGGACTCGGCT
>JBELAG010000519.1:0-3370 GCA_049509055.1 Solirubrobacteraceae bacterium | reverse complement strand
TTCCCGCAATCCCGGGTGCTGGCCGCCTCGGGCGAGGACCTCGCCGGCGACCGGCGCCGGCAGTTCGTCGCCCGGGTCGCGACGAACGACTGGGACGCGGTGATCATGACCCGCTCCGCGTTCGGCCGCCTGCCGGTCTCGACCGACACCGAGGTCGCCTACGAGCGCCAGCAGGTGGCGCAGCTGCGCGAGATGCTGGAGCGGGCCAAGGGCGACCGCGGCCTGACGGTGAAGCGGATCGAGAAGGCGATCGCTGGCCGTGAGCAGAAGCTCAAGGCCAAGCTCGACGCGCCCCGCGACCCGGGTGTCACCTTCGAGTCGACGGGCGTTGATTACCTGCTAATCGACGAAGCCCACGACTTTAAGAACCTGGAAACCGAGAGCAACATCCGCGACGCGTCGATCACCGGCTCCAAGCGCGCGCAGGATCTGCACATGAAGCTCGAGTACCTGCGCTCGCGCCACGGCGCGCGGATCGCGACGCTCGCGACCGCGACCCCGATCGCCAACAGCATCACCGAGGCGCACGTGATGAGCCGCTACCTGCGGCCCGACCTGCTCGCGCGCGCCGGCGTGGAGGATTTCGACAGCTGGGCGGCGACGTTCGGGCAGACCGTCACCGAGATCGAGATCGCGCCGACCGGCGGCGGCGACTACAGGATGCACACCCGCTTCGCGCGCTTCACCAACGTCCCCGAGATGCTGCGCAGCAGCTGGCATGTGTTCGCGGACGTCAAGACCGGCGAGGATCTCAGATTGCCTGTGCCCGAGCTCGCGCAGCGGCCCGACGGGCAGCGCGCGCCGATCGCGCAGCTGATCGCGGCCAGCCCCGAGCTGACCGGATACGTGCAGCAGCTCGGCGAGCGGGCCGAGCGGGTCCGCGGCCGGATCGTCGATCCGAGCGAGGACAACATGCTCAAGATCACCGGCGACGGTCGCAAGGCCGCGCTCGACATGCAGCTCGTGACCGGCCGGCCGGCCAGCGCTCCCGGCAAGCTCCAAGCGGCCGCCGAGAACATCGCCCGCCTGTATCACGCCACCCGCGCCCGCGAGTACCTCGACCCGGTCACCGGCCGGCCGTCACCGACACCGGGCGCGCTGCAGATCGTCTTCTGCGACCTGTCCACGCCCGCGGAGGGCTGGAACGCCTACGACCAGCTCCGCGACGAGCTCGTCGACCGCGGCGTCCCCGCCGACCGGATCCGCTACATCCACGAGGCACGCGATGACCTTGAGAAGGCCCGCTTGTTCGCGGCCTGCCGCGCCGGGCAGGTGAACGTGATCCTCGGCTCGACGCAGAAGATGGGTGTCGGCACCAACATCCAGGCGCGCGCGATCGCGCTGCATCACGTCGACGTTCCGTGGCGGCCGGCTGACATCGCCCAACGCGACGGCAGAATCAGGCGCCAGGGCAATCAGAACCCGACCGTCGGAATATACCGATACGTCACCGAAGGTTCGTTCGATACCTACATGTGGCAGACGCTCGAACGCAAAGCCCGGTTCATCAACCAGGTGATGCGCGGACGGCTCGACGTCCGCGAGATCGAGGACCTCGGCGATGACGTGATCGGCTTCGCCGAGCTCAAAGCGATCGCGTCCGGCGATCCGCTGATCCTCGAGAAGGCCAAGCTCGACGCCGAAGTCGAGCGGCTCAATCGGGTGCACCGCGCGTGGCAACGCGGACACCACGCGCTGCGCTCCACGATCACCGGCGGGGAGGAGCGCGCCGACGCCCGCGAGCGGCAGATCGCCGCGGTCAACCAGGCGCTCCCGCGCGTGCGTGACACCCGAGGTGACCTGTTCGCGATCACCATCAACGATCACGCCTACACGCACCGCACCGACGCGGCCACCGCGCTCGCGACCCACCTGCAGACCGTCGCTCGCGGGCCCGCGCGACCTGTCGCGCAGCTCGCCGGCCTCCAGGTCGACGCCGAACTGCTCGGCGACCCCGCCGGCGAGCAATACCTGCACCTCACGCTCCACGGCCTCCCCGCCCAGCCCGCCACGCTCAAACGCTCCCAACTCGCGGACGCCGGCCTGTCGCTGATCCGCCAGCTCGAGCATCGCGTCCACACGCTCCCCGACCTCGCCGCCCGGCTCGAGGACAAGCGCGTCGAAGCGCTCCGTGAAGTAGCCGCCGCACGCGACCAGCTCGCACGCCCGTTCAAGTACGCCGACCAACTCGCCGACGCGCGCCGCCAGCAAGAGCGCATCGACCAGCAGATCGCCGACCGCCACCAAGAGCACCAGGACGCTGAGCGCACAGCAGCGATCGCCGGCGTCGACGCCGACACCGCCAACCCGATCGCGCCCGCCGCTCAACCCACCCCCGCCCTCGCCGCCCACGGCGAGCCGCCAGCGGCCGGGGACCGTGACCTGGAGCCGGAGACCGCCGAGTCGCTGCGGCTGCTGCGCGCGACCCAGGCCAAGCCGATCGAGGACGCCTTGCGCGCCCCGGCCGCGGCCAACCCGGCCGCGCGCAATCTCACCCACGCACCGCCACGGTCCTCGCGACCCCGGCGCTAAGCCACGCTCTCCGCCGCGCGCCGAGGGGCTCAGTCTCCGTCTTCTGGTTGGCGCCATACGGTGGCAGCGCGGGTGAGTGCTGCGTCACTGATCTCGACGTGGAGCGCTTCCTCGCTGTCGGGATCGAGGAACGCCTGCAGCTCCGCGGCATGATCGAGCAGGCACCCGCGCGCGAGCGTCGCGCCGGCCATCCCGGACACCACCCGTTGTGAGAACACCGGCGGCGAACCTGGCGCGCGGTGCAGGTGGGAGACCGCCGTTGTCCCTTTGAGGTCTGCGAGATAGCAGGAGCTCAGCCCGACGGTGCGGCTGGGCACGACCGTCTCGACGACGATCACGTATCCGCCAGCGGCCTGGATCGTCGTCGAGCACCGCTCACGCCACTCATCACCCCATACCTCTAGGCCGTCGAGCTCCAGTCGCATCCAGCTCACATGATCGCCGGGCGTGCCGACGGCCGGGAACGTCGACGACCTGGTCACCGTCCGGCCGCTGACGCGTCCGGGTACCTCCCCTCGGTGGGTGGCTGAACAGACCTTCGGAGTGTGGCTTGGCTGGGGGGCTGTCAAGCGGAAGAAATCCCCGCCGGCGAGGAACGCCACACGAGGTGCGCGAGACGCTCCGGCTGAGAGACCGTGGGTCGCGCCGGCGGTAAGGCGGGAGTCCGGTTTTTCCGCTTGACAGCCCCTGGCGCCTTCGACTTCTCCTCGCCCATTTTCAGCCACCCACCGACGGAGGTTTTCAATGGGGGAAACAGCACAACAGCCAGCGGCGGTCAAGACCCGTCAGCCGATCCCAGGCGTCGCCAGCCTGCGGGTCAACCCCGAGCGGATCGAGC
>JBELAG010000518.1:0-3376 GCA_049509055.1 Solirubrobacteraceae bacterium | reverse complement strand
CAGCGAGGCGCGGCTGATCTCGATGCTGTCCGCCGGGCAGGCGCTGTGGCGGGTGGGCTCGCGCTCGTTCGTGGTCGCCCACCAGCGCTCGCGCCTGGAGGCGCGGCTGACCGACACCGACGCCGGGATGACGGTGGGAGCCGGCGGAGGGAGGCGGCGATGAGCGACCGCCGCGAGCCCGTTCTCTCCGACGCGGCGCTGCTGGCGGTGATCGCGCTGGCGCTCGGGATCGGGATCGGCGTGTGGCTGTGGGGCGGGATCGCCGGGGCCCTGTTCGGCGCGGGCTGGCCTCCGGTCGCGCCCGGCCGCCTGCCCGAGGTGATCGCGCGGCTGCCGGGAGCGCTCGCCGACCCGGCGTCGGCATGGCCGCGGCCGGCGCGCGACGCGCTGCCCGGCGCCGCCGGCTTCTATGCGGCGCTCGGCGTGCTGGCGGCGCCGGGCGCGGCGGCGACGGTGGGCGTGGCCCGCCTCGGCCTGACCACCGGCCGCCGGCGCCGCGGCGGCGCCCGGTGGGCCGGCGCGGGCGAGCTGAGGCCGTTGCGCGGCGGCGCGGGCGCCGGCCGGTTGGCGCTCGGGCGCCATCGTGGGCGGCTGCTGCACGCCGAGGCCCGCCACGCGCTCGTGGCGTTCGGGCCGCCCCAGTCGGGCAAATCGGCGGGCCTGGCCGTGCCGGCCCTGTTGGAATGGGACGGACCGGCGGTCGCGTCATCGATCAAGACCGACCTGCTCGACTGCACGCAGGCGCGACGGCGGTCTCTGGGGCCGATGTTCGTGTTTGACCCGTTCGAGCTCTCCGGCGGCCCCGGCCAGAGCTGGTCGCCGCTGCGCGGTGCGGCCACCTGGGACGGCGCGCTGGAGGTGGCGTGGCGGCTGGCCGCCGCCGGCGAGCTCGACCAGCGCGGCGTCGAGGGCGGCGACTTCTGGGCGATCGCCGCCGAGCAGCGGCTCGCGCCGCTGCTGCACGCGGCGGCGCGCACCGACGCCGGGATGGAGGCGGTCGTCCGCTGGTGCTACGGCCAGGGCTCACGCGAGCTCGACGCGGCGATCTCCCAGCTCACCGGCACCGCGCGCGACGAGCGCGAACTGGAGGGCGCGCACGCCGCCTACGACGCGGTGCGGGCGTTCGAGGCGCAGGCCGACCGGACCCGCTCCTCGATCGAGGCCACCGCGCAGGGACTGCTGCGGGCCTACCGCTTCGCGCGCGTGCTGCGCTCCGCCCGCGGGTCGGAGATCACGCCCGACCGCCTGCTCGACGAGCGCGCGACCCTGTATCTGATCGGCGACGCCAAGGCGTCCAAGCTGCTGCGACCGATCTTCCTCGCGCTGCTGTCAGAGGTGGTCGACCGCGCCTACGAACGGGCGACGCGCGCCGGCGGCCGGCTCGAGCTGCCGCTCCTGCTGTGCCTCGACGAGGCCGGCAACGTGGCCCCGCTGCCCAACCTCGCCGAGGTGGCGTCGACCGCGCCGAGCCACAACATCCAGCTCGTGTCGATCTTCCACGACCTCGCCCAGGCCCGCAGCCGCTACGGGCGCCAGGCCGAGACCGTGGTCAACAGCCATCGCGCGCGGATCCTCCTGCCCGGCGTCGCCGACCTCGACACGCTGCGCTACTTCTCGGGCCTGGCGGGCGAGGAGGAGGCGCCGGAGACGACGCGCACGCTCGGCGCCGGGGGCGCCAGCCGGACCAGCGGCGTGCGCCGGCGCCCGCTGATCGCCCCCGAGGCGCTGCGCCAGCTGCGGCCCGGCCACGCGCTGCTGCTCTACGGCCGGATGGCGCCGGCCGAGATCCGGCTACGGCTGTGGTTCGCCGATCGGCGACTGCGACGACTGGCGGCGTCGTGAACTGGCACGACCCGGGCGACTGGCCCGACGAGGATCCCGTCAACGACGGCGGCTGGCCCGAGGCCGAGACGCGCCGCTGGCCGCTCACCTGGCGGGGGCTGCTCCCGCGCGAGCGCTGGCTGTGGTGGGAGCACCTGTGGACCGACGTGTGCGGATTGCGCGACCGCTACCGGCTTGCCGTCCGCTCCCGGTGGTGGGAGGACGAGATCCAGGTCGAGTCGCTGGCCGCACTCGCGGCCTGGACCGATCGCTATGACTCCGGAGAGTGGGACGACCCGCCGGGAAAGCTCTCCCTGCTGTTCGACCTCGAGCGGGTGGCCACGCTCCTGCGCGACGGCGTCGACCCGTTCCATCCCGATCGCGACCGCCTGGCGTTCGTCCGCCACCTCGTCGACCTCGGCTGCCAGCCCCCGCCCGGGCGCCGGCGGGATCCGCAGTGACCGCCACCGCGCCGTCACGCCCACACGGCATCCAGGCGCTCGGGCTTGCGGAACACCAGCCCGCGCACGCGCGGCGGCCGGTCGGGGTCGAGGGCGAGCCCGGGCAGCCGGAGCAGTACGGCGGTCAGCGCCGCTCGGGCCTCCAGGCGCGCGAGGTGGACGCCGACGCAGACGTGCGGCCCCTGGGCGAAGGCGAGATGGCGGCGCAGGTTGGCCCGGCCGGGATCGAACGCGTCGGGATCTGCGAACACCGCCGGGTCCCGGTTGGCGGCCGTGATCGAGATCCGCACCAGGTCCCCGCGCGCGATCACGGCGCCACCGAGCGCGGTGGCGCCCGCGGCGTAGCGATCGATCACCGCCGCCGCCGGCTCCAGGCGCAGCGATTCGTCGATCGCAGCGTCGAGAGCCGCCGGCTCACGACGCACCCGGGCGAGCGCCGCCGGCCGCCGCAGGAGGGCGAGCAGCGCGTTGGCGATCATCCCCTCGGTCGTCTCGATCCCGCCGAACAGCAGCACCGCGGTGTTGGCCGCGATCTCCTCGGGCGCCAGCGTGGTGTCGCGCGCCGCGGCGGCCGGCAGCGAGTCCGGGTCGCCGCGTGCGACCGCCGCCAGCAGTCGCTCGCGCAGCGCGGCGAACGCGCGGGCGCCCGCCGCGGTGGGGCCGCGGCCGGCCGTGATCTCGGTGACCGAGGCGACGATCGCGTCATACCAACGCAGCACGTCGTCGATCTCCTCCTCGCCGAGGCCCAGCGCGCGCGTGACGATCGCCGCCGACATCGGGGCGGCGAACGCGCGCCGCAGCTCTCCCCGCCCCGCCGGCGCAAGCTCGTCCAGCAGTCGCGCGGCCCGCTGCGCGGCGGCCTCGGCGAAGCGGCCGGCGACCGCGGCCGCCCGGAACGGGCCGACGAACGGCGCGCGATGGCGCGCGTGCTCGCAGCCGTCGAGGCTGAGCATGCTCGGTCCGATCACCTGCGCCGTCGAGAACCGCGGATCGTCGACGGTGAACCGCCGGTCGTCGCGCATCGCCTCCAGGGCGAGGTCGTGGCGCGTGATCAGCCAGCCGTCGAGACACGGTAGCCACGCCACCGGCTCGCG
>JBELAG010000517.1:0-3381 GCA_049509055.1 Solirubrobacteraceae bacterium | reverse complement strand
GCCATCGCGCGCCGCCTCGCGGGCCCCGTCACGCCCGCGGCCGGCCGACGCGCCGGCGCCACCGCGCGCGCGGCCACCGCGCGCCGCGCCCGAAGCCGACGCCGCGCCCGGAGCCGACGCCGAGCCCGACGCGGACGCCGAGCCCGACGCGGACGCCGCGCCCGACCGGGCCGGCGCAGCGGGAGCCGGCGCCTTGGCGCGGGCCTCGCGCACCCGCAGGTACTCGGGCCAGCCGCCGACGTAGCTGTGCAGCTCCTGGTCCTCGAGCGCGACCGTGCGCGTGCCGATCGCGTCGAGCAGCGCGCGGTCGTGGGAGACGAGCAGCAGCGATCCGGGGAACGCGCCGAGCGCGGCCTCCAGCGCCTCGCGGCTCTCGAGGTCGAGATGGTTGGTGGGCTCGTCGAGGATCAGGACGTTGGCGCCGGAATGGACGAGGATCGCCAGCGACAGGCGGCGGCGCTCGCCGCCCGACAGGCCGTCGAGCGGCTTCTCGGCGTCCTCGCCGGAGAACAGGAACCGTCCCAGCAGCGCCCTCGCCTTGCCGGGCGTGAGGCCGGTGGCGTGGCCGGCGGCCTCGACCACGGTGCGCGCGGTGCCGGTCGACAGCTCGTCGGCGTGCTGGGAGAGGTAGCCGATCTTGACGTTGTGGCCGGTCAGCAGCTTGCCGTGCGCGAGCTCGCGGCGGCCGGCCAGGGTCTCGATCAGGGTTGTCTTGCCGGCGCCGTTGGCGCCGACGAGCGACACGTGCTCGCCGCGCTCGAGCCACAGCTGCGCGTCGTGCAGGAGTTGCTTGTCGCCGGCCGACAGGTCGGCGTGCTCGAGCTCGAAGATCACCCGGCCGCTGCGCTCGGGCGGCTTGAACGCGAACTCGAGCGACGCGCCGTCGGCGGCGTCGGCCGACAGGCGGTCGATCTTGGCCAGCTTCTTGGCGCGCGACTGGGCCTGGCGGGCACGCGTGCCGGCGCGAAACCGGGTCACGAAGCGCTCCAGGCGATCGATCTCGGCCTGCTGGCGCTCGATCGCTCGGCCCAGCGCGAGCTCGCGCGCGGCGCGCTCCCGCCGCCACTGGTGCCAGGTGCCGGCGAAGAACTTGCTCCGGCCGGCCTCCAGCTCGAGCACCGACGTCCCCACCGACTCCAGGAACCAGCGGTCGTGGGCCACGAGCACGATCGCGGCATCGAGGCTCACCAGGTGAGTCTCCAGCCACTCCAGCGAAGTGATGTCGAGATGGTTGGTGGGCTCGTCGAGCAGCAGCAGGTCGGGATCACCGGCGAGGGCGCGGCCGAGCGAGGCGCGCGTCAGCTCTCCGCCGGAGAAGGTCTCCAGCGGGCGGTCGAGATCCTCGTCGCCGCGAAACCCGAGGCCGCGCAGGGTCGCCAGCGCCCGGTCGCGCCAGCCGTAGCCGCCGGCGTGCTCCAGCCGCGCCTGGGCGCCGGCGTATCGGTCGAGCGTCGCGTCATCGTGCGCGCCATCGGCCATCGCCTGCTCCAGCGCGGCCAGCTCGCCCTCGATCCCGACCAGCTCGGCCGCTCCGGAGAGGATGTAGTCGCGCAGCGAGATGCGCCGCTCGCGCGGAGGTCGCTGATCGTGGAGCGCGACCTTGATCCCCTTGCTCAGCACCAGCTCGCCGGAATCGATCGACGCCTCGCCGGCGAGCATCCGCAGCAGCGTCGTCTTGCCCGCGCCGTTGCGACCCGACAGCGTCATCCGGTCGCGGCGCTCGAGCTTGAACGAGATCCCGCGCAGCAGGGGCTCTCCGGAGATGTCCTTGCCCAGGTCGGATGCGATCACGACGGCCATGCGGTTGATGGTAGGAGGCGCGCCTCGGGTGTGGCGGACCGCCGCGGGCCCGCGGCTAGGATGGCCCGGATGCGAGCTTCCGGCTTCCCGCCGATCCCCCCGCGTGAGCTGCCGCCCGCCCGGACGGTGATCGTTCCCGGCCGCGGCGAGTTCTTCCTGCGCGACACCGGCGGCGACGGTCCGCCGGTCCTCCTCCTGCACGGCTGGATGGTGAGCGCGGACCTCAACTGGTGCGGCGCCTACGACGCCGTCGCCGCGGCCGGCCACCGGGTGCTGGCGATCGATCACCGCGGCCACGGGCGCGGGCTGCGGGCGCTGGAGCCGTTCCGTCTGGCCGACTGCGCGGCCGACGCCGCGGCGGTGCTGCGGGTTCTGGGGACCGGGCCGGCGACGGTCGTCGGCTACTCGATGGGGGGCGCGATCGCCCAGCTGATGGCGCGCGACCACCGCGACGTCGTGCACGCGGTCGTGCTGAGCGGGACCTGCCAGCACTTCCAGGACCCGGCGACGCGCAAGCTGTGGAGGTGGATGGGAGCGTTGCGCCTCGCCGCCGGCGTGTCGCCGCAGGCCGCGTTCAGCGTCGGGTTCCGGCGTGTCGGGATCGAGCTGACGGCGGGGACGGCATGGTGGCTGTCCGAGCTGACGCGCCACTCGCCTCGCGATCTGGCGGAGGCCGGCCGGGAGCTGGGCCGCTTTGACTCGCGGCCGTGGCTCGACGCCGTCAGCGTCCCGGCGGCGGTCGTCCTGACCGCCCGCGACACCGCGGTCACCCCCGCCAAGCAGCGCGAGCTGGCGGCCGCGATCCGGGCGGCGGTGTTCGAGGCGCCGATCGACCACCTGCAGGTGGCCGATCGCCCTGAGCAGTACAACCCGCCGCTCGTCGAGGCGCTCGCCGCCGTGTCGGATCGCCGGCGTGCGGCGGCCTGACGATCGGGTACCCTATGTCCGCGATGCGACGCGCACGGATCTCGGTGGCGGTGGCGGTGGCTCTCGGCAGCCTGCTGACGTTCGCGCCGTCCGCCCTGGCGGTCACCGACAACGGCGGTGAGGGATGGTGGGGCCAGACGACCGACGGCCAGATCACCAACGTGATGTTCGCCGTGATCATCTTCATTCCCGTGCTGATCACCGTGCTGACGATCGCGCAGATCCGGCTGGACAAGCGCAAGCACGCCCGCGAGGACGCGGTCCACGCCCGGGAGGTCAACTCCGACTGGCGCGGGGGCTGGTAGCCGGCCCGACCGCAGGCGCCGGGGCCGGGGCCGGGGCGCCCGACGCCGCCGAATCGTCGCCCGGCGCATCCCCGCCGGCCGCATCCCCGCCCGCCGCATCGTCGTCCGCCGCACCCTGGGGCGCCGCGGCGTCATCGCGCGTCCCGCCTTCGGGCTCCTGCTCGAGCATCGTCAGGTGGGCCAGGGCCCGCGGCTTGAGCGCCGGTATGACGACCACCGGAAGCAACGTCGGCAGCAGCAGCAGATGCAGCCACTGCCACAGCTTGTTGCCGGTGAACCCGGTCCAGCGCCAGTCCTCCAGATAGCCACCGGCGACGATCAGCGCGAACACCGCCAGGGCGGCGAGCGC
>JBELAG010000516.1:0-3388 GCA_049509055.1 Solirubrobacteraceae bacterium | reverse complement strand
CGGACGGGCAGCGCCGCCGCCGCTGGCGTTGCCGACGGCGCCGACGACGACGCCGAGCAGCACGACCGCGAGCAGAAACGCGCCCGACAGCAGCACGCTGGGGCGACTCCACGGCGAGCGCTCCGCCGCCGGGTCTGGGGTCGGGGGCTGGTCGCTCACTCAGATCACCACGGCCGCACGAGCTGCGACGGGTTAGCTGAGCTGGGTGACGATCGCCGCCGAGGATCCGGCGATCACGCACGCCACCAGCGTCCACACCAGGCTGGTGGTGTGCTGGCTAGCGCCGCCGTACCCCCCCGTGTGGGAATGCGCGAGCTTCGCGGCGCTGATCAGCACCCCGCCGACGCACAGCGCGAACACCGCCCACGCCGTCCACTGCAAGATCGTCGTCAGCTTCGCGGCGCCGGGCGGCGCGACCCCCTGCCCCGGATCCACCACCGCCACCGTCAACAGATGCAACATCGCCTACTCCTTCTGATCGACATTTCCCGTACCAACAGCGGGCGCGGGCGCGGCGGCTTCGGGGTCGGTCATCGCCTGCAGGTCCTCCAGCAGCCCACTGGCGACCTTCGGCGCGTTGTGCGGCGCCGGTGGCTCCCCCAGTCGCCACGCCTCAATCCACGGCAGCCACCACACCGCCGGCACCCCACCCGCGACCAGGTCAGCGAGCCGGCGCAGCTCATGCGGCAGCCGGCCCGGCGCGTCGGCGATCAACACCAAGCCCAGCAGCAGCACCTCGACGTCGCCGGCCGCCCATTCGCGGACCGCTGACTGCGCCGCGCGCAGCCCGTGGGCGTGGGTGCGCGCGACCACCACCACCCTCGCCCGCGCCCGACCCGCGCTGGTCAGCGGCCAGCGGTGATCAGCCGCGCGCGTGCCGGAGAACAGCTCCTGCAGCGTGGACTCCCCCGCCCCGCCATGCGCGCCCAGCCACCACACCGCCGCCGGCTCCCCGTCGCCCAACCGCCGGCGTGTCAGCCGCTCCAGCGGTCCCGGGAGAGTCACTCCCCCCTGCCCGCCGGCGGCGGTCAGCCGCATCCGGCCGACCGCCCCGACATCTTCTCCCGCATCGCTATCAACGTAAATCAATGTCATCAACGTATCAGCGTTATCATACACCGATGCCCTGTCGTGAGCGCCCACAGCTCAGGCCACACACCGCAAATACCGGTGAGCGACAGACGACTGAAACCGGCCGACCCACCGTCTGTGTGGACCAGGGTGGGTTGCCTTGCGCCTCGATCGTGCGCCCGGACGGCCACCCCGCTGCAAGGTCGCTGCGCTCCCTTCCCCTTGCCCCCTACGGGGCCGGCGGTTCCGCTCGGCCGCCAACGGGCGCTGCCCGGGCTTACGTCAACCCACCCCGATCCCCTCACAAGGAGGAATCGAAATGCAGCGACTGACTCTGACCGGACGACTGACCCGCGACCCCGAACTGCGCGAGCTCCCCACCGGCGGCACCGTCTGCAAGCTGCGTCTCGCCGTCGATGACATGGCCCCCGGCCGCGAGACCGGCTACATCAACGTCTCGGCGTTCGGCAAGCCCGGCGAAGCCGCCGCCAAGGTCCTGAGCACCGGCTGGCTGGTCGCCGTCGACGGCCGCCTGGAGTACCACGAGTGGGAGCAGGACGGCAAGACCCGCCACGACTACGAGGTCATCGGCACCGTCGAATTCCTCGCCGCCCCCCGCAGCGCCGACCGCGAGCAGCCCGAGCCCGCCGCCGTCGCCTGACCTAGTCCGACAGGGCGGGACGCCCCCGCGGCGTCCCGCCCACAACCCCGGCCACCACCATGCCCAGCCACCACCCCCAACCGACCGTCCGCAGCTACCGGGTGCTCATCACCGACCACATCACCCCCGGACTGGCCGCCGGCGACGGACGCCACTACGAGAGCCCGCCCCACACCGAGCAGCAAGCCCGGTCACTGCTCGCCGTCCTCGTCGGTGCCGAGCGCGATCACGGCGGTCCGTGGCGTCAGGCGATCGCCGGCGGCCAGCGGATCATCGAACTGCGCGCCGACCCATGACCAGCCACCCCGAGGATCTGGACCGCTACCTGCAGATCATCGCCGGCCCCACACCCGCCGGCCGGCTGATCGAAATCCGCGCCGGAACCCCGGACGGCCGGATGCGCCAAACCTTCACGCCCGCCACCCGCCCCGACCTCGCCGCACAGGCGATCACCCGACTCGCCGCCCGCACCGACGTGTACGTCGGCGTGCTGCTGCGCCGCCGCCGCGCCGGCGGCCGCCACGCCTGCGAGCACTCCCACCTCGCGTTCACCGAGATCGACCACCCCGACGCCCTGGCCCGGCTGGACCGCTACCGCTGCCCGCCGAGCCTCGTCATCGCCTCCGGCGGCAGTCCAGGCCACGCTCACGCCTACTGGCAGCTGCAGCAGCCCGTCGACCTCGACGCGCTCGAGCACGCCAACCGCCGGCTCGCGCAGCACCTCGGCGGCGACCTGGCGTGCGTGGACGCCGCCCGCATCCTCCGCCCGCCGACCTCCTGGAACAGAAAACACGCCCCACCCACCCGCGTCGAACTCGTCGTCCTGGAGCCCGCGCGCCGCTACCCGCTCGACGCGCTCACCGCCGGGCTCACCGACCCCTCCCCCGCGCGTCGACGGTCACACACCCCTGCCGGGCGCGCCGCGACCCGCGAGCTCGATCAACAGCTGCTCGCGATCCCCGCCGCCACCTACGTCCAAGCGCTCACCGGCCGCCAGCCCAACCGCGCCGGCAAAATCCGCTGTCTCTTCCACGACGACCACACCCCCAGTCTCCAGCTCTACGACGACGGCACGTGGTACTGCTACGGAGCCTGCCGGACAGGCGGATCCATCTATGACTTCGCCGCGCGCTATTGGGGCCTGGACACCCGCGGCCACCAGTTCCTCGCACTGCGCCAGCGACTCGCCCAAGAGCTCCTGCACGTCGCCTCGAGCGGGGTGACGCTCGCCGCGACCGCCGCTGGCTCGCCGACAGCCCGATAGACCGCGTCTGCTCGCAGTCAGCGCGCCAGCGCGCCGGTCAACAGGTCGACCGCCTGCCACCCGTCGCGCTGGCGGTCCAGGACGACGGCCCAGTCCTCGGGCCGTACCGTCTGGCGCAGCTCGAGGACCGCGGTGTCGCCGGCGGTCAGCACGCGGCGCACCACCACCGAGAAGCTGGTGATCCGCCGGAAGTAGCTGGTGCAGCTGCGGTGGATGGCGTGCGCGTAGGCCAGGGCGAGCGCCGGCGCGAACAGCTGCGAGCACACCCGTCCGGGGTTATCGACCGCCGCCGCCTCATAGGCGTCCAGCCACGCCCGTGGCGTCGCCGGCAGCCCCGCCGGCGCCGGCGCGGGCGGGAACTCCGCTCGATACAAGCTGGCCGCCAGCGAGCC
>JBELAG010000515.1:0-3390 GCA_049509055.1 Solirubrobacteraceae bacterium | reverse complement strand
AGCTGTTCCCGACGCTCGTCGGGCGCGGTCTGTATGGCTATGAGGCCAGCGGCTACTGGATGGACATCGGCACCCCGGCGCGCTATCTGCAGGCGACCTACGAGATCCTCGACGGCGACGTGTGCACCGAGGTCGGGACGCGCGTCGCGCAGGCCGGCGGCGTGCTGCGGGAGGGCGATGGCGAGGCGGCGGGCAGCGTCCACGGGCCGGTGATCATCGGCGCGGGCTGCCGCCTGGCGGCGGGGTCGTTCGTGGGCGCGCGGACCGTGCTCGGCCCGGACGTGGTGCTCGGGCCGGGCGCGCACGTGGAAGGCTCGGTCGTGCTGCGGGGCGCGAGCATCGGCGCCCACACCCGCGTGCGGGACTCGATCCTCGGGCCCGGGGTGCGGATCGGCGACCGCTGCCGGATCGAGGGCCGGGTGGTGCTCGGCGAGGGCGTGACGATCGGGGCGGGCAACACGCTCGCCGCCGGCATGCGTATCTTCCCGGGGGTGCACCTGCCCGACGGAGCGATCGCGTTTTGAGCACCACGGTCATGCTCAGCCGCGAGGCGGTCGCGGCGCTTGACCGCACCGGCCAGTTCGCCGACGTGCTGTCGCTGCCCGAGCATCTGCGCGACGCGCTGTGGCGGGTCGAGTCGGCCAACCTCACCCCACGGGACTCCTCCGACGGCCTGGTCGTCGCCGGGATGGGCGGCTCGGCGATCGGGGGCGCGCTCGCGCTGGCCGCGCTCGGCGACCGCGCGTCGCGCCCGATCGCCGTCTCGCGGGATTACGGCCTGCCGCCGTGGACGACGCCCGAGACGACCGTGCTGTGCTGCAGCTACTCGGGTGACACCGAGGAGACGCTGACCGCCTTCGAGGCCGCCGGCGCGCTCGGCGCGCGCCGGATCGTCTGCACGACCGGGGGCCGGCTCGCCGCCGAGGCGCGGGCCGACGGCGTGCCGGTGATCCCGCTGCCCGGCGGCTTTCAACCCCGCGCGGCGATCGGCTACCTGCTCGTCGTCTCGCTCGAGGTCGCGTGGCTGGCCGGGGTCGGCCAGCGCCTGCACACCGAGATCGACGTCGCCGCCGCGCACGCCGAGCAGCTCGTCGCCGCCTGGGGCCCGGACGCTCCCGAGGACTCGCCCGCCAAGACGCTGGCACGCTCGCTGACCGGCACGGTCTGCCAGATCGCGGGCGCCGGTCTCACCGTTCCGGTCGCCTACCGGTGGAAGACCCAGTTCAACGAGAACGCCAAGCTCCCGGCGTTCGCCACCGAACTGCCCGAGCTCGACCACAACGAGATCGTCGGCTGGGAGCGGGCCGCCGAGCTCGCCCGCTTCAGCGCCGTGTTCCTCGACGACTCCGATCTGCACCCCCGCGTGCGCGACCGGATCGAGCTGACGATGGAGCTGGTCGAGGCCCAGGCCGCGGTCACCGAGCGGATCCAGAGCATCGGCGAATCCCGCGTCGAGCGGATCGTCTCGCTCGTGCTGCTCGGCGACCTGGTGTCGCTCTACCTCGCGATCCTCGGCGGGCGCGATCCGACCGACATCATCGCGATCGACCGCCTCAAGGAGGCGCTGGCCGAACGGGACGAGAACGCCCGTTCCAAACCTTGACACGTTCGTGGTAATGTTGGCGCGGGATGCGTGCGCTGACCATCAACGAGGCGGCGACGACGACCGGATGGTCGCCGCGGATGCTGCGCTACGTCGAGCAGGCCGGCCTCGTCACGCCCGCTCGCTCGTCGTCGGGCTATCGCCTGTACGGCGCCCCCGAGCTCCAGCGCCTCCGCACGCTCAAGGAGCTGCTCGCCGGGTTTGACGTGTCGCTGTCGGACGTGGCGTTCGCGGCCCGGCTGACGGCCGAGCCCGAGCTGCGCGACGCGGTCGCGACCTGGCTGCAGTCCCAGGCCCGGCGGCCCGAGCACGTCGAGGCGCACGACTGGCTGCGCTTCGAGCAGGACAAGCACGAGCGGCTGCTGGCCGCCGCATGAGCGCGTGCCGGGGCCAGGCTGCGCCGACCCATTGCAATCGAATACGAGCCGTGGAGAGAACATGAGCACGACCGCCGCCACCGCCGACTTCAAGGTCGCGGACCTGTCGCTGGCCGCCTTCGGGCGCAAGGAGATCCAGCTCGCCGAGCACGAGATGCCCGGCCTGATGGCGACCCGGCGCGAGTTCGCCGGCAGCCGGCCGCTGAAGGGGGCGCGGATCACCGGCTCGCTGCATATGACGATCCAGACGGCCGTCCTGATCGAGACGCTGTCGGCGCTCGGCGCCGAGGTGCGCTGGGCGAGCTGCAACATCTTCTCCACCCAGGATCACGCCGCCGCGGCGATCGCCGTCGGGCCCGACGGCACGCCCGAGGATCCGCGCGGGATCCCGGTGTTCGCCTGGAAGGGCGAGACGCTGGAGGAGTACTGGTGGTGCACCGAGCAGGCGCTGACCTGGCCGGGCGACGACGGCCCCAACATGATCCTTGACGACGGCGGCGACGCGACGCTGCTCGTGCACCTCGGCGTCGAGTACGAGGCCGCCGGCGCGGTGCCCGACCCGGGCACCGCCGACAACGACGAGCACCGCGTGATCCTGACGCTGCTCGAGCGTTCGCAGGCCCAGGACGCCCAGCGGTTCACCCGGATGGCCGCCCAGATCCAGGGCGTGACCGAGGAGACGACGACCGGTGTGCACCGTCTCTATCAGTTCGCCAAGGAGGGCAAGCTGCTGTTCCCGGCGATCAACGTCAACGACTCGGTCACCAAGTCCAAGTTCGACAACAAGTACGGTTGCCGTCACTCGCTGATCGACGGCATCAACCGCGCCACCGACGTGCTGATCGGCGGCAAGGTCTGCGTCGTGTGCGGGTACGGCGACGTCGGCAAGGGCTGCGCGGAGTCGCTGCGCGGTCAGGGCGCGCGGGTGATCGTCACCGAGATCGACCCGATCTGCGCGCTGCAGGCGGCGATGGACGGCTATCAGGTGGCGCGCCTGGAGGACGTGCTCGACGCCGCCGACATCATCATCACCGCGACCGGCAACAAGGACGTCCTCACCGCCGCGCACATCGCGCAGTGCAAGCATCAGGCGATCATCGGCAACATCGGCCACTTCGACAACGAGATCGACATGGCCGGCCTGGCGGCGACCGCCGGCGTCAAGCGGATCACGATCAAGCCGCAGGTCGACGAGTGGGTGTTCCCCAACGGCCGCACGGTGATCGTGCTCTCCGAGGGGCGGCTGCTCAACCTCGGCAACGCTACGGGTCATCCGAGCTTCGTGATGTCCAACTCGTTCACCAACCAGGTGATGGCCCAGCTCGAGCTGTTCACCAAGCCGGGCCACTACGAGAACAAGGTCTACGTGCTGCCCAAGCACCTCGACGAGAAGGTCGCCCGCCTGCACCT
>JBELAG010000514.1:0-3400 GCA_049509055.1 Solirubrobacteraceae bacterium | reverse complement strand
GCACCAAGTTCTCCGGCACGACGATCGACGCCTACGCCGCAACCTCAGGAGCGTTCCGGGAGATGCTCAAGACGATCACCCCCGAGATGTGGCCCGGTGACCCCGCGCGCGGCGCCGCAGCGATCTACAAGGTCGCCAAATCCGACGAGACCCGGCACTGGGTGATCCTCGGCAGCGACGCCCACCGGCGGATCGGCGTGAAGCTCGACATGCAGCGCGCCGAGTACGACGCCGGCAGAAAACTCGCGTTCAGCACCGACTACCCCGACCAAACCGGCCCCACCGTCCTCTAGCAACAACCCGGGCCAGTACCCGCCAAAAGCGCGGATACGGGGCCGCCCGTCCGCCTCCCGCCGAGGGTCGGCGGGCGACGCGAGTTTGGCGAACACGGGGTCTCTTGCATCGCCCGCCGCGAGCCCTGCCTTCGTGTTGCGGAATGCCGCCAGGCGTTCGCGTGGCTCTCTCTGTCCGGGACCGGTAGCAAGCCCGCCGGCCGTGGCTGCTGCTTTGGTGCTTGTAATCTCAGGCCGCCCGGCCAACAGGCGGCGTTGAGTCGTCGAGGATTGCTCGCCAGGAGCTCGAAGTGGCAGGATGAGCCTCTCATGCTCAGCACGGCTCGTGATGAGCTCGCGCCTTTTCTCGGTCGCGCGACCGAACAGAGGCTTCTGGCGTCGCTCCTGGACGAGGTCACGACACGTGGCCAGGCGCTCGTGCTCCGCGGCGAGCCGGGTATCGGGAAGTCGCGTCTGCTCTCTGAGGCTGCGCACGAGGCTCGCGAGCGGGGCATGGTTGTGCTCAGCGCGACCGGCGTGCAGTCCGAAGCGCAGCTTCCATTTGCCGGACTGCATCAGATGCTCCGTCCAGTACGCGGGCGTGCAGTCGAGCTGCCTCTGATTCAGCGGGAGGCGCTCGAGGCCGCGTTCGGACTAATCGATGGGGTCGCGCCTGAGCCCTTCCGGATCGCGATGGCCGCGCTGGACCTCGTCTCGGAGGTTGCCACCGGTGTCCCGGTGCTGCTGATCGTTGACGACGCGCATTGGCTCGACCACCCAACGGCAGACGTGCTCGCGTTCATTGCTCGGAGGATCGAGTCTGACCCGGTTCTGTTGCTGGCAGCCGTGCGCGACGGTTACCCTGCGGCACTAGCGGACGGGGGCCTGCCCGAGTACAGGCTGACGGGCCTTGACGATGCGGCTGCGGCGGCTCTCCTAGACGCAGCGGCCCCCGGCCTTCCGCCCACCACGCAGAGCCGCGTGCTCCATGAGGCCGCCGGCAACCCACTCGCGCTCCTCGAGTTGCCAGCGGCGGTCGATGCGCCCGGGGGCGAGCAATCGCTGACCGGGGGCTTGCCGCTGACCGAGCGCCTCGAGCGCGCTTTCGCGGGTCGCGTAGCTGATCTGCCCGATGCCACTCGCCTGGTCTTGCTGGTTGCCGCGCTCAGCGACGACGATGCCGTGAGCGAAATCCTCCAGGCGGCGAGCGCGGTGGCCGGGGTTTCGCTTGATCTCGACGCGTTGGAGCCAGCTGTGGAAGCGTCAGTTATTCAACCGGACGTCAACTCCGTCCGTTTCCGGCACCCGCTGATTCGCTCTGCGGTCGGGCAGAGTGCCGGCGTGCAGCAGCGTCGTCGTGTGCATGAGGCTCTCGCCGCGACGCTCGACGCCGATCCTGACCGCCGCGTGTGGCACCGCGCCGCGCTGGTGAAGGGGACACACGAGCAGCTTGCGCGTGAACTCGAAGAGGCCGGCGCGCGCGCCCAGCGTCGGGGCGCCATCGACGTCGCTCTGACCGCGCTGCGGCGGGCAGTGGAGCTCAGCGCCCCGAGCCACCGGCTCGGTCGCATGTTCGCTGCTGCTGAGCTGGCCTACGAACGCGGGCGACCGGATATCGCGGTCGCGATGTTGCATCAGATCGAGCGCCTGGATCTCGAGCTCCTCCAGGTCGCTCGGGCTCGCTTCATCAGCGCGTTGCTGGACGCACGTCCGCTGGCGGATCATTCACGGGTTGCCGATCTGATTGCTCTCGCCGAGCAGGCCGGCGCGGCGGGTGGTCGGGAGCTGCATCACAACCTGCTCTGGATCGCCGCTGCGCGCACGTGGTGGGCGAGCCGAGCGGGCGAAGATACGCGACGGCTGGTGGTGGATGCGGCCAATCGCGCGGGACCGCCCGCTGCCGCGGATCCGCGGCTGGTCGCGATCCATGCTCACGCCGATCCGTACGGCAACGCGGCGAGTGTGCTCGACTGCCTGCGGCACGCTGCGGCCAGCGGGGTGACGGGCGCGGAGCCCGCGGGCTACCTGGCTTTGGCCGGAATTGTCACGGGCGCCTTTTGCGAAAGCCTCGCGTTCTGCACCATCGCGATCGAGAGTGCCCGGGCCGAGGGGCGCCTCGGTGTCCTGCCCCGCCTTCTGGCGGTGCAGGCGCTCGTGGCCGTTCGCATGCCCGACTGGGACATCGCGATCCCCGCCGCGGAGGAGGCCCGCCGATTGGCGACCGAGCTCGGCCAGCCGATCTGGCTCGCCAATGCCGAAACGGCGATCGCGATGATTGCGGCCCTCCGCGGCGATGCGGTGGCCACGGAGCGCGCGACGGCCCGTGCTGAGGGGGCCGCGCTGTCGGTCGGCGCCACCCACCTCGTCACGGTTGCTCGGTCCGGGCCGATACTGTCGGCGCTGGTACAGGGTCGCCATCCCGAGGCATTCCGGCTGGCGGAGCGTCTGTTCGACCCCCAGGATCCGGCGTACCATCCGTATCTCGCCTGCTGGGCCATCGCCGACCTCGCCGATGCCGCCGCGTATTCCGACAACTCGCGGGCAGCGCGCGAGCGGCTGGCCGAGGTCGAGGCGACGGTCGGCGGCGCCCCGGCCGAGTGGGTCGCGATGAAGCTTCGCCATGCCCGGGCCGTGCTCGCCGACGACGAGCACGAAGCCGCGGCGCGTTTCGAGGAGGCCCTGAGCGCGGATCTCGATCACTGGCCTTTCTGGCGTGGCCGCCTGCTGCTCGCCTACGGTCGGTGGCTGCGCCGCCACCGGCGCATAGCGGACTCCCGGGCGCCCCTGCGTCAGGCGCGGGAGATCTTCGACGCCATCGGCACTCCAGGCTGGGGAGACCAGGCGCGCCGCGAGCTGCGGGCGTCGGGTGAGCGCAGCCGGCGCCACGTTGCCGAGGCGCGCGACGATCTGACAGCCCAGGAGCTTCAGATCGCCCAACTCGCAGCAGAGGGCCTGTCCAATCGCGAGATCGGCCAGAGGCTGTTCCTGTCACACTGCACGATCAGCACCCACTTGTACCGGGTGTTTCCGAAGCTCGGGATCACTTCTCGGGCCGAGCTGAGCGCGGCACTGGCGTCGGGCGCACAAACGGGGTAGCCGTACGACGTCGCTGGCTTACGTACGTATGC
>JBELAG010000513.1:0-3404 GCA_049509055.1 Solirubrobacteraceae bacterium | reverse complement strand
CGCAGCGACGGCTCGGGCGACACCTACGCGTTCACCAACTACCTGACGAAGATCAGCTCCGCGTGGGCGACCAAGGTCAACTACGGCACCTCGGTGCAGTTCCCGGCCGGCGTCGGCGACAAGGGCAACTCGGGCGTGACCGCCGCGCTGCAGGCAACACCGGGCTCGATCGCCTACATCGCTGTCCCATACCTGATCGCACACCAGGTCCCGGCGGCCGCGGTCGCCAACGCCGCGGGCAACTATGAGTATCCCAACCTCAACAACATCGAGAACGCGGCGACGACGGTCAAGAGCGTCCCGTCGAGCAACGCCCTCAGCATCGTCGATCCGCCCAAGAGCGCGAAGATCGCCTACCCGATCTCCACGTTCACCTACGTGATCGCGCCGACCACGGCGCCCAACGGCGGCGAGCTGCAGCAGTTCATCAAGTACGCCCTCGGGGCGGGACAGTCCGACGGCGCGTCGCTTGACTTCGCGCCGCTGCCGAAGGTCGTGCTCAAGGCCGACCAGGCGACGGTCGGTCGCTTCTAGGCGGAGAGCGACGCAGTCGCGGCGGGTTCGCGGCCCGGTCGGAGTGGCGCCACGCCACACCGGCCGGGCCGCCGGTCATTGGGTGGCGCAGGCGGGGACGGCCAGCGCGCGCCAGGCAGTGCCCGCTCGCACCTCCAGCGGGGTGAGCCGGCGCTGCAGGCCGGCGATCGTCGTCACCGGGTCGGCGCCGCGCTGCAGGCTGCGCAGCGCCGCCCGCAACGCCACCAGTTCGGCGTTCTGTGCGCGGAGCGCGCGGTTCCAGTCGGCCGACTGGGCGGCCACGGGCCGCAGCCCGGCGAGCGCGGTCAGCTCGGGCGCCAGCGCCGCGATCCCACCGCGCAGGAACGCCGCGCTCTCGCTCGGTTGCGTCGGCGTCGGGAGCCGGTCGGTGCGCCGTCGCGCGGCCGTGCAGGCCGTGGTCGCCGCGCTGCGCACCTGCCCGGCGGAGAGCGTCGCCGAGCCGCAGCCGGTCAGCGCCGCCACCCCGAGCACGGCGACGGCGGCGCGACGCACGCCGGCGATGACCGGCACCGATCTAGAAGCCGTGGCGGGTGACCGCGAGCGCGCGCTGGGCGAGCTCGACGACACCGTCGCCGAAGGACTTCAGGTAGGGATCGTCGCTGGCGCCGGTGATCGCGCGCCGATAGTTGCCCTCCATGAACACCACGGCCTTCCACAGCGCCAGCGTCACGTACCAGTCGAGCGCCTGCACCGAGCGCCCCGAGCGCTGCTCGTAGCGGGCCACCAGTTCCTGGCGCGTCGGGAAGCCGGGCCGCGCCGTGACCGACTGGAGGTTGAATCCCCGGCCGGTCTCCTCGCCGGCCTGCGTCCAGTGGATCATCATGTAGCCGATGTCGGCCAGGGGGTCGCCGATCGTCGCCATCTCCCAATCGAAGATCGCGACCAGGCGGGCGGGCGCGTCGACGGCGAACATCGTGTTGCCGAGCCGGTAGTCGCCGTGGACGATCGTCGCCGGCGGCGACGGGGGAATGTTCGCCGCCAGCCACTCGCCGACCTGTCCCACCTCATCGACCTCCCGCGTCCGATTGTGCTCCCAGAGACCGCCGAAGCGGCGCAGCTGGCGCTCCAGGTAGCCGGTCGGCCGGCCGAAGCCCTCCAGTCCGATCGTCGTCCAATCGGTTCCGTGCAGCTCGACGACGGCGTCGATCAGCTGATCGGCGATCGCGGCGCGCTGGCGCGGCGTGTCGAGCGCCGGCGGCACCGAGTCGGTGATCACCGCCCCCTCGATCCGCTCCATCACGTAGAAGGGAGCGCCGATCACGCCGTCGTCCTCGCACACCGCCAGGACTCCCGGGGCGCGCACGCTCGTGGGCGCCAGCGCGCCCAGCAGACGGGCTTCCCGCAGGACGTCGTGAGCGCTGGGCGGCAGCGGCCCGCGAGGCGGGCGCCGCAGGACGACGCCGGTCGACAGCACGAAGGTGACGTTGGAATGACCATCGCCGACGGGCACCGCGGTCAGGTCCGCGGGCGCCGCCAGGCCGGCGGACCGCAAAAACGCGCGCAGCGGCTCGATCACCAGCAGCGGCTCGCGCTCGTTGGCCGCGCCCTGCTCCCGCGTCTGGACGATGTCATCGGGGGCGACCGCCGCGCTCATCTGGCGCAGCGTATCGCCGAGCGCCGCGGGCGGGTCCCGCGACCCGCCGCCTCGATCGGGCGGCGGGCGCGGTCGACGTCAGGCGGCGATCGGCAGTCGGCTCGAAACCTCGCGGTCGAACCGCCAGCCGATCAGCTGAGCGCGGTCGCCGGCCAGGCCGGTGACGGTCGCGCCGGTGTGCCGCTCGATCGCGGCCATCAGCGCGGCCAGCCGGTCGCGCAGCTCGTGGCCGGCGGGCGAGTTGTCGTAGGCCCACTCGGGATCGACGCCCTCGACGAGCACCGTGACCCGGCGGGGATGGAGGCGGGCGATCTCGCCGAGCAGCTCGTCGTCGCCGTCCGTAGGTCCGAAGATTGCAAGTAGCTCACTCATGGGGATCAGTCTTGTTGCGCTCCGTAAAGCACGCCTGAAGGGCCATGAACAATCCACTTCGGATTGCCGGCGGGCGATGAGTAGCCTCCGTGGTCAGCATGCCCGAGCTGCCGGAGGTCGAGATCACCGCCCGTCTGATCGGCGCCGCGGTCGCCGGGGCGCGGATCGAGTCCGCGCTGGCGCCGGGAATCAACGCGCTGCGCTCGTTCGATCCGCCGCTGGCCTCGATCGAGGGTCGGGCGGTGGCCGGCGTGCGACGGCGCGGAAAGCTGTTCGTCGTCGACCTCGAGGACGAGCTGTCGCTGCTGATCCATCTGATGTCGGCGGGACGGCTACAGCTGTACGGCACCCGCGCGTCGCTGCGCGACCGCACCTCGCGGCTGCTCGTGCGCCTCGACGACGGCCGCGAGCTGCGCCTGCGCGAGTTCGGCACCCGCCAGGCGGCGTGGGTCAAGCTGCTCGCGACCGGCGCGCTGGCGCAGGAGGAGACGATCGCCACCCTCGGGCCGGAGGCCTGGCCGGATCCGCCGCCGCTCGGGCCGCTGCTCGACGCGCCCCGGCCGCTGCACGGGCTGCTGCGCGACCAGCGCGTGATCGCCGGGATCGGCCGCTCCTGGGTCGACGAGATCCTCCACGCCGCCAAGCTGTCGCCGTTCAAGCGCGGCTCCGAGCTCTCCGACGACGAGGCGCAACGGCTGCGCGAGGCGATCGTCGATCGCCTCGGCGCGGCGATCGCCTACTACGAGGAGCACCTCGGGCTGCCGATCCCCGACAAGCTGCCGATGCCGCTCGCCGTCCACCGGCGCAACGGCGAGCCCTGCCCGCGCTGCGGCGATCAGCTGGAGGCGGTCTTCTACGAGGACTACGTGATGTGCTATTGCCC
>JBELAG010000512.1:0-3419 GCA_049509055.1 Solirubrobacteraceae bacterium | reverse complement strand
GTCGTCCTGACCCTGATGCGGCGGACCACCGACCTGTTCGCCCGCTACCGGCACGTTCAGGGGATGATCGCCTCGCGGCTCGCCGATGCGTTGGGCGGGACGCGCACGATCCGGGCGGCCGGTACGACCGACCAGGAGGTCGAGCGCATTCTCGCGCCGGTGCCGGAACTGTCAGCGGCCGGCTACGCGATGTGGGGGGCGCAGCGGCGGTCCGTGTGGCAGGCGGCGCTGATCGGGGCGATCGCCGAAATGGCCGTCCTGGCCGTTGCCGGCATCGGGGTCGCCGACCACCGGATCAGCACCGGGCTGTTCGTGGCGGCCGCCGGGTACGTCGCGATGGGGCTCGGACTGCTTGACCAGATCGATTCGATCGTCGGAATCAGCTACGCCGCGGCCGGCGCGCAGCGCGTGGCCGAAGTCCTCGATACCGCGCCCGCCGCGCACACCACCGGCAGCGAATCCCTCGATGACGGTCAGGGGGCGGTGACGCTGCGCGATGTGACCGTGAAGACCGGCGACGGCGAGGTGGTTCTGGACGGGCTGAACCTTGAGATCGCGCCGGGAACGATGCTCGCGGTCGTGGGACGGTCCGGGGCGGGCAAGACGACCCTCGCGCAGCTGCTCGGGCGGCTGCGCGAACCCGATGAGGGCGAGATCGTGCTCGACGACGTACCGCTGAGCTCGCTCTCTCCGGGCTCGCTGCGCGACGCGGTGGCCTACGCCTTCGAGCGCCCGGCGCTGCTCGGCGCCACCGTTCACGACGCGATCGCCTACGCACGCCCCGATCTGCCGCGGTCGGAGGTGAAGCTGGCGGCGGAGATGGCTCAGGCCGACGCCTTCATCGACAGGCTGCCGGCGGGATATGACACCCCGCTGTCGGAGACCCCGCTGTCGGGCGGGGAGTCGCAGCGTCTCGGCCTGGCCCGCGCCTTCGCGCAGGATGCCCGCGTGATGGTGCTCGACGACGCAACGTCCAGCCTCGACATGGTCACCGAGGCGCTGGTCAGTCAGGCGTTGACCGATCAGCTCCGGGACCGCACTCGGGTCGTGGTGGCCCACCGGGCGGGCACGGCGGCTCGCGCCGACCTGGTGGCGTGGATCGACGATGGCCACGTGCACGCCCTCGCCACGCACGATGAGCTGTGGCGCGACCCGGGCTACCGCGCCGTGTTCGCGCAGGAGCAGGCGGCATGAGCTCCCGAGCGTTCATCTCGCCGCTGCTGCGCCGGCACCGGCGCGCGCTCGTCCACGTCGTGCTGTGGTCGGTCGTCGACGGCCTGCCGGCGTTCTCCAGCGGCGCGCTGGTGGCGATGGCGCTCGATCACGGCTTCCTGCGAGGCGACATCGTCGGCGGTCTCGCCTGGCTGGCCGGACTGGGCGTTGCCGCCGGGGTGCGGGCAATCGCCACTCGGCGGATGTTCCCGTGGCTGGGCGCGGTCGTCGAGCCCCTCCGAGACGAGCTGGTGGGGGCCGTCGTGGCGACGACGGTGCAGCGAGCGGTCGCCGGCGAGCCGGCCGATCTCGCCGGCGTCGCCCGGCTCACCGGGCAGGTCGAGACCGTCAGGAGCCTCGTGGCGGCGGCGATGCGAACGCTGCGGCAGGTGGCCGTGACCGTCGTGGCCTCGCTGGTCGGACTGCTCGTGCTGGCACCGGCGGCCGCCGCCATCTGCGCCGTACCGGTGCTCGCCGCGCTGGCGCTGTACGCGGCGCTGCTGCGTCCGCTGTCGCGCCGTCAGTACGCGCTGCTGCTGGCCGAGGAGCAGATCGCGGCCGCCACCGGTCGTTCACTGGTGGCGCTGCGCGATGTCGTGGCCTGCGGGGCGCAGGCGCGGGTGGCCGGCGAGGTCGGGGCGCAGATCGAGGCCCGTGCGGCCGCCGGTCGCGCCCTGGCCCGCGCCGGCGCGCTGCGCCGGGTGGTCGTCGCCGTCGGCGGGGAGGCACCGATCGTGCTCCTGCTGGGCGCGGCGCCCTGGCTGATCCGGCATGCCGGCATGACCGTGGGAGACCTGGCCGGCGCCGCGACCTACGTCGCCCTGAACCTGCTTCCGGCGATGCGGGCGCTGGTCGGCACCGTGGGCACGTGGGGTCTGCAGCTGGCGGTGGTCTTCCGGCGTCTCGCCGAGGCGGCCGTCCCGCCCGCGGCCGTCGAGGGCCCGGCCAAGCCGCTTGCTCCATCGGGCGGCTACGCGCTCGAGGTCCGGGCGGCCGGCTTCGCCTATGGTCCCCACAGCGAGCCGATCGTTCGCGATTTCGATCTGCTGGTCCCCGAGGGCGACCACCTGGCGATCGTCGGCCAGAGCGGGATCGGGAAGTCCACGCTGGCCGACCTGATCAGCGGTGCGACCCTGCCGACCAGCGGCGAGGTCCGGCTCGGCGGGGTGCCGCTGTCGCGCCTGGCGCCGGATGCCGTGCGGCGAGAGGTCGCGCTGCTGCCCCAGCAGGCGTACGTGTTCGCCGGCTCGCTGCGCGAGAACCTGATCTACCTGTGCCCGGACTGCCACGACTCCGGCCTGGACCGGGCGGTCGACGCTCTCGGGATGCGTGCCTTGGTGGACCGGCTCGGCGGCTACGACGGTCAGATCACCCCGCTGTCGGAGGGCGAGCGTCAGCTGATCGCGCTGGCCCGCGTGTGGCTCTCCCCGGCCAGAATCCTGATCCTCGACGAGGCCACGTCGCACCTTGACCTGGCGACCGAGGCGCGGGTCGAGCAGGCGTTCACTCGCCGCGGCGGCACTCTGATCGTCGTGGCGCACCGGATGAGCTCCGCGCGGCGGGCCCGCCGCGTTCTGTTGATGGAGGGCGGCCAGATCACGTCGGGCTCCGACGACGAGCAGCGCGACGCCTCGGAGCTGTACGCGAGCATGAGCGGCCATTGGCAGTCGGGTCTGGCGCCGGCCGGCGGCTGACCCCGACACCGTTTCCCTGCGCCTACCGAACACGCATCGCGGTGCGGCGGGGCTCAGAGCGACAGCGGCGGGCCGGGCTCGGGAGGGCCTGCGCCGTCGGTCGGCAGCGGCTGGAGCGCGAGCTGCCACCAGCCGACGCCGCGCCACGCGCCGTGCTTGTAGGCGATGTCGCGGTAGATGCCGACGGGGGTGAAACCGATCGACTCGTGCAGGCCGACGCTCGCGTCGTTGGGGAGGGTGATCCCGGCGCACGCCGTGTAGTAGCCCTGGCGGCGCAGCAGATCGAACAGCGCCGCGTACAGCGCTCGCCCGACGCCGCGGCGGTGATGCGCGCCCGAGATGTAGACGGTCACGTCGGCCGACCAGCGATACGACGCCCGCTCGTGGTGGCGCGAGGCGTAGGCGTAGCCGGCGACAGCCCCGCCGGTCTCGGCCACGAGCCACGGGTAGCCCTCCGAGATCGCGCGGATCCGCCGCTCGAACTCCTCGGGATCGGGAGCGCGCTCCTCCAGC
>JBELAG010000511.1:0-3423 GCA_049509055.1 Solirubrobacteraceae bacterium | reverse complement strand
TCGCGACGAGGTCCAGCCCCAGCTCGGCGCCTGGCTGATGGCGACGAGCAGGCCGGCCAGCCCGGCGGTCATCTGCGCCGCCGACCTGAGGTTGACGGTCGCCGCGGCGCGCACCGGCGATGGCGGCACGCAGCGGGCGATGACCGGCGTGATGCCCGCGACGACGATCAGCGGCAGCCAGAACAGCCAGTGGTAGGAGAGGTGCGCCAGGATCAGCCCGGGAACGACGAGGCCCAGACCGGCGCCGATCCCCACGAGCGAGGAGACGAGGCCGATCGCGCCGGCGATCCGCTCGCGCGGGAGCACGTCGCGCACGATCCCGAACGCCAGCGGGTAGGAGGCGCCGCCGGCCCCCTGGATCGCGCGGCCGAGCAGCATCACCGGCAGCGACGGGGCGACGGCACAGACGAGCGTCCCGAGGGCGAGCGCCGCCATCACCGCGGTGAGGACGCGGTGCTTGCCGGCGATGTCGCCGGCGCGGCCGAGGATCGGCGTCAGCACCGCCGTGCTGAGCAGGTTGACGGTCAGGATCCAGGCCCCGCCATTCGACGTCGTCCGCAGCGCATGCTCGATCGTGGGCAGCGCCGGCACGACCACCGCTTGCAGGAGCGCGAAGGTGGTGCCGGAGATCGCCAGCACGGCGAGCAGCAGGGTGTGCCCGGCGCCGGTCGCGGGGCGTTGATCGTTGCGTCGGGTCAGGAACATCGCGTTCGGCCTCCGTGGTATGGAATTGGCGATCAGTCCACCGTACGCTTCAGATTTGAGACGTTCTACTACCTCAACGGCGCCCGCCCCCATCCGCTGTTTCAGAGCCTGCCCGACGTGATCCACCTTCCGGCGCAGATCGGCGCCTCGGGAACCGTCCGGACGGTCGTCGAGCTGCTCGGCGCCGAGATGGACCGGGAGTGCCCGGGTGCGAGCGCCGCCGTCCCCGCCCTGCTGGACCTGTTGCTGCTGTACACGCTGCGGACCTGGCTGGAGACCACCGCGCAGCCGATCGGGTGGGCGCAGGCGCTGCGCGATCCGGCGGTGAGCGCCGCGCTGCGCGCGATTCAGGAGCGGCCGGCCGAGCGCTGGACGGTCGCGTCGCTGGCCGTCGAGGCGTCGCTGTCGCGCGCCGCGTTCGCTCGGCGCTTCGCGACGCTCACCGGTCAACCCCCGTTGACCTACCTCACCTGGTGGCGGATGACGATCGCCGGCCGCCTCCTGCAGACGACCGATGCGACGACCCAGACGATCGCCGAACGCGTCGGCTACGGCTCGGAGTACGCCTTCAGCAAGGCGTTCAAGCGCGAGCTCGGTCTCGCTCCCGCTCACTATCGCCGGCGCCAGCGCGCGACCGCCGAGCGGCGATCGACCCGCGGCGAAGGCGGAGCGTCAGCCGCGGCGCGGTAGCGATGCGACGGCGGCGGACGGGTCGGTGCGCGATCGGCCGGCCGGCCGCGCGAGGGCGTGGCAGACCTGGTCGCGCCCGTTGCCCTTGGCGGCGTACAGCGCGCGATCGGCGCGGGCGATCAGCTGCTCGGCGCCGGCCGACTCGCCCGGCGACAGCGTGGCCACTCCGACGCTGACACTCACGATCCCCGGCTCCGCGGCGCCGTGCGGAATCCCCAGCGCGGCCACCGCCGCCCGCAGGCGGTCGCTGACCACCATCGCGTCGGCCGCGTCGGCCCCCGGGAGGATCACGGCGAACTCCTCGCCGCCGTAGCGGCACACGGTGTCGATCGCCGCCCGCAGGTCGTTGCGCAGGGCGGCGGCGACGGCGCGCAGGCAGGCGTCGCCGGCGACGTGGCCGTTGGCGTCGTTGTAGAGCTTGAAGTGGTCGATGTCGATCATCGCCAGGCTGACCGCTGCGCCCTGACGGCGCGCGCGTTGGAGCTCGGCATGCAGCGTGGTGTCGAAGTGCCGGCGGTTGGGGATCCTCGTGAGCGCATCGGTGTTGCTCAGTGCCTCCAGGGTCCGGTTGGCCTGCTCCAGGGCCGCGGTGCGCTGGGCGACCTCGCGCTCCAGCGAGTCGTAGAGCTGGGCGTTGTTGAGCGACACGGCGAGCTGACCGGTGATCAGCGTGACGGCGTCCAGCCGGCTGACGGAGAAGGCGCCCTTGCGATTCGTGTTCTCGAGCACGACCAGCGCACGGATGATCCCCTGGCTGAGAATCGGCACCACCAGCAGCGAGCAGGCGGCGAGCGTGGTCAGGTACGGGTCACC
The DNA here is from genome assembly GCA_049509055.1 of Solirubrobacteraceae bacterium. Lineage (GTDB taxonomy): Bacteria > Actinomycetota > Thermoleophilia > Solirubrobacterales > Solirubrobacteraceae > Palsa-465. The sequence continues at coordinate 1,215 of JBELAG010000511.1, read as the reverse complement.
GGCGAAGCGGTCGTCATCGCAGGCGTCCTCGAGGAGCAGCGGTTCACGGGTTCGCTGCGCGTAGCGGATCGCGGCGGCGGGGACGAGCTCGGCCGCGGCTTTCATCGGGACCCCGTCGGCGCGCCCGCCGGCGTCCCACCACAGCCAGTCGCCGTGCTCCTGCGGTCGCAGACCGATGACGAAGCCGGTGGCTCCGGTCATCGCGCTGAGGATCTCGCCGAGGCGTGCGCGCAGACCGGGCAGGCTCGTCTCGGCGCTGAGCGTCTGCGAGGCGTGCAGGATCGCCGCCATGTCGATCTCATCGGCGGAGATCGCGCTCGATGACCGGCCGGGCAGGCGCGAGCCGACGTCGGAGGAGTATCGACCGGGCGCGCGCAGGCGTCCGTGCTCGGCCTCCAGCTGGGCCACCTTGGCCGGCGCGCACCAGCGCTCATAGTGGCGCGCGGCCTCGCTCAGCAGGCCGCGGCCCGTCCGCTCCAACCCATCGGCGAGATGGAACCGGGCGGCGCGCTCGGCGATCATCGCCTCGTGCCACGGGCGCCGCCGCGGCGCCACGTCGCGCAGCGCGCGGTCGAACGCCTGGGCCGCGGCCCAGGGATCGCCGATCGCCCGCGCCCGCTCGGCGCGCACCAGGGTGGCGAGATGACCGAAGTTGGCCGGCGCATCGGCCGCCCGCGCGTCCAGCCATCGCCGGTGATCGTCGAGGCCGGCGAGCGCGGTGGCGCGGTCGCCGGACGGTCCCGTGCGGGCCGTGGTCGCGAGGCTGATCGCGTGCAGCAGGCGGGCCAGCGCGGCCGGATAGAAGCTGACGATGCCGGGCAGCAGGCCGATCGCCGCGCCGGCGTGCTCGGTCAACGCCCGCTCGTCGCCGAACAGCAGCGCGGCCAGCGCCCGGTAGACGTGGAAGTTGGCGGCCGCCATCGGGCTGGCGCCGGCCAGGTGCGCGGCCGCGTCGAAGGAGTCGTCGTCGAAGCCGCCGGGCGCGGCGGTCTCGCCGCGCAGCGCGCGCACGAGCTGGCGGTAGGCCAGGAACACCCCGGCGGCATGGTCGTTGCCGGTGCGTCGCGCGAAGGCCAGGGCGGATTCGACGTCGGCCGCGCAGCTGTCGAGAGTCGGTGCGCAGTCCAGCAGGGCGGCGACCGACGTGAAGTACGTGAAGCACGCCATCTGGAGATCCCCGCCGCGGACCAGTCCCTCGCGCGCGAGCTGGGACTG